>JANQOT010000012.1 GCA_028285655.1 Gammaproteobacteria bacterium | reverse complement strand
CCAGCAGCGAACGCTACGGTACCAGCCATAGCAATAGCTTGAAGTGATTTCAATAGCTTTTCTTGCATTTTTTATAACTCCGAAGTTTTTAAAGAAAATAATAAGAGATCTTATTTTTAAGATAGTTGTAACAACTTCAAACCACCAAAGCTGCAGCAGTATCGGTTAACCCAATGTTTACTAGTAATTTCTGCCACTTCGGTAGAACACTGCCTATTTTAAGTAAAAATGTGACAGATACCAAGGTTTTGTGTTGATTATCATCGTGCGTCCATCAGTCGGGCCAGGTGGTCTATCTGCATTGCCAAAATTGTATAAAAAAGATACATTATTTAACATAATCCTTCGATTAATTCGCAGACCCGGCCAGGCCGGTGTGAAATAATCGAAAAAATCTGCAAAATATACTCTAAATACTTCAGTTTACTGAAAATTTTGATAAAGTAAGCTCACTAATTCGAACCGGTACTTGCAACAAAAGATGGCGTCTAGAAAGAACATGGAGCGTAGACTCAGCGTAAGAAGGCCTACGTCTGAGAACGTTTACTTATATTGTAAACAGTTGGAAATCGAACGATGCCGGCCCAGCAACATCAGTTCTCGCGGCGTGTACATAGATGTTATTCCGAAGCGGGCATACGTGGGCCGAAGGATTCAGCTGGTTTTCGTGATAGATCGCGGCAGAACCGCAAAAATGATCAGAGTATTTGCCGTAATCGCCCACATCTCGCAGGGCGGTATCGGGTTCGGTTTTATCGGCAAGCATATTCCCAGTCGCCGCGGCGACGGCGTGCCGCAAAAGCTAATCCCCTAATTACTTACGTGATTTGAATCGATGCATCAGGCCTGCTGGTTCCAGCGGGACCGATACCTGTCGGAGAAATCTTCTCTGCGAACCAGATCGTACACCGCCGTATTCATAAACGCCGAGAACGTCTTAGCAATGTAACCAGAATTTTATTCAGAAGTTACTTTAAAAATTTTATACAAGTTGTTGTAATATCAATGCCAGCGTAAAAACACGGCGACACTGATGACCAGCACAAGCAGCGCAACAACCAAATTTATTGTTATGGGCATGTTGAAGATGTTGTAGTTTCAATTGTTATTATGTTTTTTATTTTGACAAAGCTTCCTAACTGTATGCTTTAGCTTGATTTAAAGCAAGTAGCCGTGGCCGAAGATTGGTTAAAGTAGTTATTACGGATATGGTGCATTAAGAGTATAATTTTACTAATAATATTATTATTTTACTGACAATTAAATAATAAAAATAATGAATAACGCTCGAAACAAGTGTGCAGAATTGCTTGCTCTGGCTGATATCCAGATTGATGGAGATCGTCCATGGGATATGCAAGTTCACAACGACGGTTTGTATATGCGGCTGTTGGCGGAAGGTTCGCTGGCACTGGGCGAAGGCTATATGGAACGCTGGTGGGATGCCGAAAGCGTCGATCAGCTGATCTGTAATTTACTGCGGTACGATATTTCTTCTCAGGTAAAGCCCTATAAACTCATTACGCTGGCATTGCGCGCCAAATTGACCAATATGCAAAAATTAACCCGCGCTTTTCAAGTGGGGGAACAACACTACGATATAGGCAATTCCCTGTTTGAAAAAATGCTCGACAAAAGACTTACCTACACCTGCGGATATTGGAAAAATGCCGATAATCTGGACGCAGCCCAGGAAGCCAAGTTGGACCTGGTATGCAAAAAAATAGATTTAAAAGCTGGACAGCATGTGCTGGACATCGGCTGCGGTTGGGGCAGTTGGGCCAAGTATGCGGCAGAAAAATATGGCGCAAAGGTAACCGGAATTACTATTTCGGTAGAACAGGCCGAATACGCACGCAAACTGTGCCAGGGCCTGCCGATCGATATTCGAGTGCAGGACTATCGTTTGTTGAACGAGCAATTCGACCATATAGTCTCCCTGGGTATGTTTGAACATGTGGGGTATAAGAATTTTTCCGCTTACTTTCAGGTGGCCCATAATTGTTTAAAAAATGATGGCCTGTTTTTACTGCACACCATCGGCGCGAAAGAAACCACAGCCGTCCCCGACCCGTGGATACACCGTTATATTTTTCCGAATGGGCATATTCCTTCCCTGGCCAATGTTACAGAGGCGATAGAAAAACTGTTTCTGGTTGAAGACTTGCACAACTTCGGGGCTTATTACGACAAGACGTTGATGGCGTGGTACGAAAATTTTCATGCCGGATGGGATGATTTGAAAGATCAGTATAACGATCGCTTTTACCGCATGTGGAAATACTACTTACAGGCCTGCGCCGGAGCGTTTCGCGCGCGTGATCTGCAACTGTGGCAGATCGTACTGTCAAAGTTCGGTGTCGAGGGCGTGTATCGCAGAGTCACCGAATAAGTAATTCAACATGCTCGCATCGTAACTGGTGTAAACTAGGCCTGTCTGATACTGCAGTTGGTCGTCTATGGGTCGATTTGTCACTATAGCCAAGGCAGCTCAATTGGTTGGAATATCAAAGCGGGAGCTGCAAATTGAAATAGACAATGGAGGTTTGCCGACGGTTCGCGGCATGATTCATGTCGATGATTTGGTCGATGTACACCCGAACGTAAATATCGCCGAAGCCGATATGGTGGCCTGGGTGGCTAAAATCAAAGAACAATCGCTGCAACACGCCGCCGACAAGCTGGATCATGATTTGACTAAGGTCGAGCTGCGCGAATTGCTGATTAAAGCAAATACCGAATTAGCCTATCATCGCCAGCGGAATGCCAGCTATGAAGCCACGATTGTCGAGTTACGCCACAGTTTGCTGACTCTGCAAAAGCGTTCTTCCGAGCCCAATAAAATCCAAAGCCTGATTGCCTGGATCGATAAAAGTCTGTCGCACTAGCATATACATACTAGACCTGACCAATTGCGCCGGGGTATGCCGCAAGCATCAGGATGCACTTTTTAGGAAGTAAAAATTTAATATAACCGTATTTATCAGCCGGGTGGCCAGGTAAAGTTGCGGCCCGCCAGTATATGCAAATGCAGGTGAAAGACAGTTTGTCCCGCGTCCTCGCCATTGTTCACAACCAGTCGAAATGCATTAGCGTGACCTTGTTGTTCTGCGATTTTAGGAGCAGTACGCAACAAGTGTCCTAGCAGGGATTGATCGGAATCCGAGATTTCAGACAACTTCGCGATCGGTGTTTTGGGAATCAGCAAAACATGCAGAGGCGCTTGCGGATTAATGTCGCGAAACGCAAGACACAATTCATCCTCGTAGACAATATCTGCCGGAATTTCCCGGTTAATAATTTTGGTAAAAAGTGTTTCAGTCGGTGCCATAAGAAATTCTCACCCGCAAATAACGGATAGTATAAATCCAAATGGATTGTTATGTCTGAAACAATGGAGGATAGTCAGCCTGGCTAATCAAGTCGAATTCTGAGCGCAAATCCAAATGCGTCATCATCGACATCGCCAAATGCCGGTAAGTAATGAACTTTGAAGGTATAACGGTCTTTGGTGAAAAAGAAATAAGGGACCGCCGCAGGCAGGGGTTCTTGCCCGTCGCGGTAACCTGTTAATGCTCCTGCGATAACGCCGACTCCGAACCAGTCGATACTTCCAAAGGTAATTTCTTTGCCCACACCAAGATAAAATGAATCCCGATACAAACTGTTCCAGAAGTATCCTCCGGTAAAAAAGAAATTATCCAGATGGTATTCTACGCCCAGGCCACGATTAAACTCGTTGTAATCCTGTGAGCTTCCGGGGTGATAAGACGCAATATTAAGTTGTAAAGCAAACCGATCCAGATCCCAGTCGAACACACTTTCATCGTCGCTGTATTGGTCTTTTTCTTTTGCGACATAAATGTCGTCATCTGCGTACAAACCATTTCCGAAAAGTAATAGACAAACTAAAGAAATGAGGCGCAGTAAGGCAAAGTGGTCTTTGTCCATTGAGCAGTTTTCCTGGGATAGTAGTGGAATTTTTTATGATTGATATTGGTACATAACTCCTCAGGAATTTAAATCCAAACCCCGACAATCGGTGGAGTAATTAAGATAAGAACCTGACAAATTGTTGGCGTATTCTTTATAAATTAGAGAGTTACAAAATATTAGAAATTATATGGTAATAGATCGAATGTCTAATTGATACGAATTTCTGAAATTTTCTGCCGACGTCGAATCCAGTTGAGGCTATTGAGTACCGTCGGCTTGCTTACGATGTATCGCTCCAGTTTATATTTGCCTGGAAAATTCATGACAAACAATCCCGCCAGAATCGTTAATATTCCCTGGCCGGGAAGTGCCAGCATGATAATGCCCGCGAGGATTAATAATGCACCGAAAATATTTCGCACAATCAACAGAACCAGCGAAGACCAGGAGCGGGATTTAATTCTTACGGATTTGTCGGGTTGCAGAAAATAGTCTGCCGGAATTCGTGCCACCAGAATTGGGATCAATAATATGCTGACGAGGAGAAAGATCACCGACACAGTCGCGAGAGCGTAAAGCCCCTGGGCAAAATTTGCGCTTATAAAATCGAAGACATTCGTCATCACAAGCCATATAGTATAGCTTGTAGAGATTCAAAGACGTACTATTTATAAACAATCCGAAGACAAAAAAGCGAAAATTTTTTACAGAATATGAGAATGTAGTTTGATTAGTTTTTCTTTGAGTAATATTCGCAAATTTTCCTGATAATTGTCGGAAAACGATGGAATTTGACTAACAGTATGTATAGCCCAGTCCACGCCGCCGATGGATATTAAATCTGCTACAATTTTTTTGGCTTCGTGTTCGATTCTGGCTTGCTCGAAATTTGTATAAACAGTTCCCATTCTGACTCCGTAAATCAAGTGAGCGCAACCAAATTATCGGCAATATTCGAATAATTATGAGTCAAAATCGTCCATTTGATCGTACTTATTGCACCCATAATTCTGAAAATTATGCAACAAGTCCATTTTTCATAGAGCCTGGCACAAATGTCTGATCGTATACTGGTCACCTATCGTCTTCGAGGTGGGGAAAAAGAAATACAGCCCTTGGCGCGCAAGATTGCAATCGAGCAAAGTGTCGAAACACCAGAGTCGGTGATAACCCCTGAAATAGAACAACGCTGTGTCGGTCAGATTGAAAGCGTAAATGCGGTGCCGGGTATCGTCGAAAATTACGATGCAGTGCTCAGTTATTCGCCGGAGATGCTTAGCCGGCAATTCAATCAATTACTTAATTTATGTTTTGGTAATGTTTCGATGTACCAAAACGTACGTTTAATAGACGTAACCTTGCCAAAACAGTTGCTCGATAATTTTGATGGGCCACTATTCGGGGTGGACGGTTTGCGCAAACAACTGGGAATTGGTAAACGACCACTTCTGGCAACCGCACTAAAGCCTCGTGGGCAGTCGGATGAATACTTTGCCGATCTGGCTTATCAATTTGCATGCGGCGGAGGCGATATCATCAAAGATGACCAGAATTTAATCGGAGATTTTGAATCGTTTAAATCCAGAGTGAATAGATGCACGCAAGCAATTGACAAAGGATCGCAGAAATCCGGTCGTCAGTGCTTATATTTTCCGTTTATTTCTGCTCCGTTTGAACATATGGATAAGTATTTCGAGTATGTAAAATCATGTGGCGTGCGAGGTGTGTTGTTAAGTCCGTTGATCATCGGTCTGGATACTGCGCGTGGTTTGGCGAGAAAATACGGGTTGATGTATATGGCTCATCCGGCGTTTACCGGAAGCTTTTGTATTGAAAATAGCCATGGAATGAACTACGAAATTTTATACGGATTACTATTTCGTTTGGCCGGAGTCGATATTTCAGTGTTTCCCAATCAGGGCGGCAGGTTTTGGTTTAAAGAAGATGATTGTAAAAACATTTCAAAAGCATTAGCTAAACCAATGGGTGATATAAGCCCTGCATTTCCCTGTCCTGCGGGAGGAATGCAGTACCATGATTTGTATACCATGTGTTCCTGGTTTGGGCAAGATGCTGTGTTCTTGTTGGGAGGTTCTTTATTGGAATATTCCGGCAGTGTGACAGAATCTACTCGCGCTTTTAGAGAAAAAATTAATGAGTATTTCCCAGAGCGCCGATTCACATCTGAAGAGAATGAATTTAAATCGGCTTGTGAAATTTCCAGCGGTGATTCTGCAAGTTTGCGTCAAGTTTTGCGATTTGAAGATTATCAATGGCAGGGTAGAAAAAGCGAGGTGTACAAAACCACTTCCGAATTGCCGTTTCAGGGAATCCGTCGAGTAGAACTAATCGGCAAATCCGGTGAAAAGTGTTCGTTTGATCTGCGTTATTTTGAAATTGATAAAAACGGTTATTCCAGTTTAGAAAAACATGAGCATACCCATGTGATTATCGGAGTGCGGGGATCTGGCGAAGTCATTATCAATAATATAACGCATCCAATACATGCAAATGATATTGTGTACATCAAGCCGATGGCAGAGCATCAGTTAAAGGCGGGGAATGACGAAGTTTTCGGGTTTTACTGTATTGTTGACCGATTTCGAGACAAAGCTCAGGCGCCGCACTAATCGCATCCAGGACTAGTAATCAGCGCTTACCGTTAGCACGTATTTTCCGCTGCGTGATGCATGTACGCCGTTTATGATGGTGTCCCCGAGAAATGAATATCCTAGAATTTCATGCTCGCTGACCACTTGCTGTTCTTGGAGTACATGTATGCGGCGTGCGGTCTTAATATACTCGTAGGATAATTCCGCGTCGATTTCAAATTCGGTGCCGCCACAGAATATTTCGCATTCCAGTGGCGGGGAATGATGTCCTTGACGATCTATTAACACAACCGAGTAAGTCATAATGTAATTCAAACAGTGTCGATATCCGTATCAGGGAAACAATATATCAAACGATATTTGTCGTTCTCTTTGAATGGCGTCACGCTTTTTTTTAATTTACTTAAGAAAGCAAACTATCTAATTTTGAGATAGATTTTATTTTTAACACACCTAGCATTAGTGCCTTATGACTCTCGTTCGGTGAAAATTATTAATGACAGGGTAGTGTAAAGGTAAAAAATCCAGACAAGCGGTCTGCGATGAACGATCGCTAATTATTAATTAATAGAAATTCTTAAAAGAGTTGCGACTGCTCGGTTCAACCTGCACATAGTTCCACAGGTAAGTGTCATTATCGATTAACTCGTTGGCGGATTGAGTGCGGTTCTTCGCCTTGCCGATCAACCATTTGGTGTGGTGTTTGTCGCAGTACGCAAATACGTGGTTGTTTATTTGCTTGGAGCCGTTGGATTTTCTGCAATTAGGGCAGACAAGAAAGTTTTTGCGCATTTATGGTCTTTAAATTCATTCCCGCTTGCGCTGTTAGTCAGTTCGTTACGAATTTAGTTCCGATTTCAGTTAAGCCTGATCATGGCATTTATTTTTTCCCAGTTACGCGTAAAAAATTTTTGTATACATTCCCGCGTTTCATTATCAATAGGAATTGGCTCAAGAGTCGACGGCTGATTCGCTTCCAGGATTTGCTGATAGCCGGACTTCAGTGCGGTGAATTGCTGCCCTCGCGTCGTTGGTTGACAGGTTTCCAGCGCAGCTAGATGCCAGGTAAAAGCAATACTTCGGTAGGCGTCGAAATTACTTTTCTTGAGTGCGGTTAGTTCAGTCAGGTGGTGCTGAATTGCAGTTTTCTGCTGCGCGACCGCACGATAGTTTTTTTCAAATTCAGTTTCAAATAAATGACCAGTTCCAGACTCGTGGTCATTGCCGCACGACAAAATGAGTAGACTCGCCACGCCTGCCGCCATGCGTTTTGTCCATTTAAATTTAGAAATTCTGAATGTGTCCATGTGGCGCTGTCTCAAAGAGCATAATTGTATATCGTTCAGTGAGTTAATGATAAGTCGACCCTAATTGCCTGATTACTGTTCGAGTTTGTCGGCGTTTTGTTCCAAAACAACGTGATTCCCGGCGTATGTTCGTAGGGAAATTTAGACCATTCGTCGTTGTTCAAATTCAGACGCAGTTCACAGAGTTATACATACGCCCAGACCTGGAGGTCGTCGAAATAACAGATGGTAATTGATCATAAGTGCGCTACTGCGATTAAAGACAAAATGTAGACGAGCACATCACGTGATTGATTCATTTTCTGGAAAACAAATCAGTCCATGGAAGCGGCTGAATGGGTGAGTTTCGAACAGAAACGGCGATATCTCAGCGCTGTCCCATGAATTCGAAACCTAGAAGTTTGAAGTGTAAATGAACAATTAAAGGTGCCGCTATGCGCTTACACAAGAAACTGACTTATTGTTTAACAGTCACGTTTATAGTGCTGTTTGCAGGAATTTCTGCAGTTCATGCAGGTCCTCGTGAGCAAGCTAAAAGAATGCACGATCGACTGGTGGGGGTTCCTCCCTCAGATGCAGTCCTTAATTCAATGCAGACATTAATCGAAAACGGTCAGCCCATTGATGCAGCACTAGAAGCAATGGATAACCCGATTTTCTACAGTACTACGCTAAAAGATTTTGCAACTCCGTGGACAAATAGAGAGCAATCAGTCTATCTGGACCTGAATGATTTCTCTGCCACGGTTATCGGCATGATACGCGATGATGTTCCTTTCAATCAGGTATTGTCTGGCAACATTGTCTATATCGGATCGGCAGCGGCTACTAACAATGTGGCGTACTCGCAGACAGACAATGAGCATTATGTAATTCTGCAAGACACGAATGCCGATTTAAGCGATTCGGCTGTGCTGATGCAAACTCAACAAACCGCATTGCCCGGAAATGTATTACCGGCCGCGGCAACCGCAGGGGTGATGACCACTCGTGGGTTTGCGCAGTCATTTCTAGTTGCTGGTACCAATCGGGCGGCAGTTCGATTTGCCAGTCTGAATTTCTTGTGTAAAGACATGGAAGACTTGCGTGATTCCACTGCGCGTCCGAATTTTATTCGTCAAGATGTCACCCGTTCACCAGGCGGGGACAGTAGTTTTTTCTTTAACGAGTGCCTTACTTGTCATGCCGGCTTGGACGGATTGGCAGGTGCATTTGCTTATTACGATTTCGATGAAGAGACGCAGCAAATCGAATATACCGACGGCCAAGTTCAGCCCAAGTATCTGCGCGATGCCGGCACATTTCGTTTTGGACATGAGACAACTTTTGACGGCTGGGTAAATAATTGGCGCACCGGTCCAAACGCTTACCTGGAGTGGCGAGGTGCCGGTTCCGGTATCGGGGCGAAGTCACTGGGTGTAGAGCTTGCTTCGACTCGGCAGTTTGCAGAATGCCAGGTGAAAAAGGCGTTTGAGAAAGTTTGTTATCGCCCGCCGAGCGGCGCAGTAGATCATCAAGCAGTTGAAGATATTGCGTCCATATTTGAAAACAATAATTACAGCATGAAGCGCGTGTTTGCGGAGACTGCTGCGTATTGTATGGGTAACTAGCGATGCTACCGAGGAGAATAGCAATGGCTCACAATAGTTTAGTTGTATCGCGGAATAAGGATATCCGACGAATTCATAGCTGGGTGCAATGGACAGGCATCGTGATGCTGATGATTGTACTTTCCGCATGCGGTGGCGGCGGTGGAGGCGGTTCCGACGACGGTGCTGCCGGCACAACCACGACCGGAACCAATAACACGGGTACCAATACTGGTGGTAATAACACGGCACCGCCGGCACCAACAGCGCCGCCGGCCCCGGTTCCACCGGCGCCGACTATGCCGCCGGCGAATGACGAGCAACTGTTTGCAACTACGGTTTATCCTGTGATGCGAGCGAATCAGTGCTTAAATTGCCACGCAGATCCGACGATTTTACCGGGAGTGCTTGATCCAGTATTGCCGTTAATGGCGGACGAAGATCTCACAACTGCGTACAACGCAGTCGTCAATAATGCAAAAGTCAGCTTGAGCAATCCTGCTAATTCCCGCTTGGTCAGAAAGCCGGTTGATGAGACTCATAACTGTGGTGGAGCGGTTGCCTGTCAGGAATTCAGCGACACTATGCTCGCGGCGGTGCAAGCATGGGCAGACGCCGCTGCAGCAGCGAATCCTCCGCCCAATAACTTGCCGCGTGTGGCAAGTGCCATGGCGAGCTTTGCCGACGGTCAAGACGGTGGTGCCGCACGAGTCGACGCTAATGTAATCGCTTTATACGATTTTTCGTCCGGAGCGGGTGACGTGGTGGTCGATAGAAGCGGGGTAGGTACTCCGATGGATCTTCTCATTGAAGGTGAAATGGAGTGGGTCGATGGCGGTGGTTTGCAAAACGTAAACGGTAAAGCGAGAGCCGCAGCCGCCGACAGCGCCAAGTTATTCAATTTGATCTCCGAAGATCAGGATGAATTCACCATTGAAGCCTGGATTGTACCTGCTGCCGAAGATCAGAATGTCGGTGGAATCTCTGTGATCGCGGCGTTTCAGCGTACTGACAACGCTTCCATCAACAATAACAACTTCATTCTTGGTCAGGTGAACACCAATTTCCAACTGCGTACACGCAGTGAATCTACCGGTAATAACGGCCAGCCGGCACTGGATGTAAATGGTGCTACTGTTCGAACCGAGTTGATGCATGTGGTACTGACAGTGGACGGAACTTCAGGGCGTAAAGCCTATATCGATGGCCAATTCGTTGGCGATATGGATGGAGCTCCGTTAGGTCAGCTAAATTGGGACGCAGCATTTGGTTTTACCATCGGTAACGAGTACGAAGCTCAAAGTGGAAATCTGTGGCAAGGAACGTACAGAATGGTGGCGATTCATAATCGCGCGCTTTCTGAAGTTCAGGTACAGCAAAACTTTGATGCCGGCTTGGGCAACTTTGTAACACTGGCGTTCGATGTCAGTGCAGTTGTCGGGGCTCCTGCTTCGGTACAAATGCAAGTTGCCGAACTGGACGACTATTCTTACGTATTTGCTAATCCAACATTTGTTAGTGACGTAAATGGAGTTCCCATAAAGAATATCCGTATTGCGGTGAATAACAATGTTCCGGTTGCAACGCAGGTATTTCGTTCAGTCGATATGACGGCGATGCAAAATGGAGAGGTGATTTCACCTTTAGGTGCGGTTATTGCAAAAGACAATGGACCTGGTCTGGATGTGTTCCATCTTGAGTTTGAAACCTTGGGTGCTCAAGTGGGTTCTGGCGATGCCTATGTACCTCCGAGCGAACCGGGAATTGTTGATTTGGGAGTATTGCCTGATGTTGGTGTACGCTCGTTCTCCAGCGTAAACAACGCCATGTCAGTGTTAACCACTATCCCTGTAACGCAAAATACGGTTCGCGATCGTTACGAAGAATTGCGTGATCAGTTGCCGGCCAGTACCGACATCATGGCATTTGGTGCGGCCCAGCAAATTGCAATTCAACGCCTGGCAGTAACGTATTGCGATCGCGTACGTCGCACCAACTCAGCGTGTCAGGTGGTGTTTGGTCAAAGCTGTAACAACATTGCAAATGCTCAAGATAAAGAAAATCGAGTGAATGCATTGTTTGATCGCTTTGTCGGCGATGTTGCAAATCAGCCCGCGCGTGCAGAAACAACTGCGGCGATCAATAGTCTGATGGGCGATTTGGGTTGTGCAAACGGATGTAGTGGTGCCACTAAAGATACAGCGTTGCAGGCAAGTTGTGCAGCAGTACTGTCCAGTGGCGTAATGACGATTAACTGATCTAAAGTAGAGGTAAATACGATGGGTAAATATGTAGAGCAACGCCGACGCGCAGAAGAGCAGCATCGTCGATTGCA
>JANQOT010000123.1 GCA_028285655.1 Gammaproteobacteria bacterium | reverse complement strand
TACTTGCGGCAACCATTTCCATCGCCTTGGTAATCTTTTGAGTATTTTTAATACTCGCGATCTGCGTGCGTATTTGTTTTGCGCCGGACATTTACTTACCAAACGTTGTTAGCTTTAAAGGACTCGACTGCGGACTTGATCGCACTTTCGATTTCGTCGTCGTAATCCCCGGAGCTATTGATTTTATCCAGCAAGTCCTTGTGACTGGATCGTATGTAATCGTGTAACGCCGCTTCAAATGCAACCACTTTATTTACCGGTACATCATCGACATAACCCTGGTCCACCGCGTATAAAGAAATGGCCATTTCACCGATAGTAAGCGGTGAATACTGCGGCTGTTTCATTAATTCCATTACTCGTTCACCGCGCTCCAGTTGTTTACGCGTTTGTTCGTCGAGATCGGATGCAAATTGTGAAAACGCCGCCAACTCACGATACTGCGCCAACGCCAATCGCACACCGCCGCCAAGTTTCTTGATAATCTTTGTTTGCGCGGCACCGCCTACGCGCGATACGGAAAGACCCGCGTTGATTGCCGGCCGGAAACCGGCATTAAACAAATCGGATTCCAGAAAGATCTGGCCGTCGGTAATTGAAATTACGTTGGTCGGTACGAACGCGGACACGTCACCCGCCTGCGTTTCAATAATCGGCAACGCGGTCAGTGATCCGGTTCTTCCTTTGACTTCGCCGTTGGTAAAACTTTCGACGTAGTCTTCGTTGACTCGCGCGGCGCGTTCCAGCAAACGCGAATGTAAATAAAACACATCGCCGGGATACGCTTCACGACCCGGCGGTCGACGTAACAACAAAGAAACCTGTCGGTAGGCCCAGGCCTGCTTGGTCAGGTCGTCATAAATAATTAAGGCGTCTTCACCGCGATCGCGGAAGTATTCACCCATCGAACACCCGGAGTACGGCGCAATATACTGCATCGCTGCAGATTCGGCCGCTGCTGCCGCAACAATAACCGTGTGTTCCATTGCATCGTGTTCTTCCAGTTTGCGCACGACATTGGCAATGGAGGAATTCTTTTGACCGACCGCTACATAGATACACTTAACGCCGGTACCTTTCTGGTTAATGATGGTGTCCAGCGCGACGGCGGTTTTACCGGTCTGCCGGTCGCCAATAATAAGTTCGCGTTGACCACGACCGATCGGCACCATGGAGTCGATCGATTTCAATCCTGTTTGCACGGGCTGGCTTACCGACTGGCGCTCGATTACGCCGGGTGCAATTTTTTCAATGGGTGAAGTTTGTTTGGCCTCGATCGGGCCTTTGCCGTCAATCGGCGCACCCAGAGAATCCACGACTCTTCCCAACAACTCCCGGCCTACCGGCACTTCCAGAATACGACCGGTGCATTTTACTTTCGCGCCTTCGGAAATATGTTTGTAATCTCCAAGCACCACGGCACCCACCGAATCCCGCTCCAGGTTTAATGCCATACCGAATGTGTTTCCCGGAAATTCGATCATTTCACCGGACATCACGTCGGCCAGACCATGGATGCGAACAATGCCGTCGGTTACCCCGACTACAGTACCTTCTGTGCGTGCTTCTGCCGCCGCCTCAAACTTATCAATTCTCTGTTTGATTAAGTCTGTAATTTCTGTTGGGTTGAGTTGCATATGAATTCCTCTTGAATTCTAAAATTTAATTCTAGTTAGCCAGCGCTGTTGACAGCTTCTCCAGGCGACCTCGCAAAGATCCGTCAATGACGATATCGCCCGCGCGAATGATTGCTCCTCCGATTAACGTGCTGTCGATTCGCGTACGCAATGAAACTTTCTTGCCCAATCGCTTGCTTAAAGAGTTTGCGATTGAATTTACTTGTTCTGTATCCACTTCCTGCGCCGAAATTAATTCTGCGTCCACCGTTCCCTGATCGTGTGCCCGGTAGTGTTGAAAAAGTGCCGCGATTTCCGGCAACAGTGTAAGGCGACCTTTTTCGGCCAGCAGTTTTATAAAGTTGTTACCGCGCGCATCCAGGTGTTCGGCGCAAACCTGCTGAAACAAGTCCGCTGCCTGTTGCCAGCTTAAGCGCGGACTGTCGAGAATCGCTCTCATGGTTGTGTTGTGCGCAACGGCGGCACAAAAATGCAGCATGTCCGACCATTGGTCTACGGCATTGTTACTCGCCGCGACTTGAAACGCCGCGCGTGCATATGGCCGGGCTGTTGTAGTTAATTCTGACATTTATATCTGTGAGGCAAGTTCATCCAGTGCAGCGCGATGTGTATTGGCATCGATTTCTTTGCTTAATACTTTTTCCGCGCCGGCAATGGCAAGTGTTGATACCTGTGCACGCAACTGTTCTTTTGCGCGGTTAACTTCTTTGTCGATTTCCGACTGTGCAGCGGCTTTAATACGTTCACCCTCGGTCACCGCAACACCTTTAGCCTCTTCCACGATTTCATTGGCCCGCTTTTGTGCCTGGTTAATGATATCGGAGGCCTGTTGTTTCGCTTCACTAAGTTTTTCCTGTACTTGTGCAGCCGCCTGTTCCTGCTGCTGCATTCCCCGCTCGGCGGCTTCCAGTCCTTGCGCAATTTTTTCCTTACGCTCGTTTAATGCCGCCATAATCGGGGGCCAGACAAATTTCATGCAAAACCAAACGAACACTGCAAATGCGATCGTTTGACCAAATAACGTTAGATTTATATTCATAATTGAAACTTACGTTTTTTAATTACAAGTTGTTGGCTATAACTAGCCGGCGCCTCCGACTACCGCAAACAGTACATACAATCCGATAGCAATTGCGATTACGGGGAGCGCATCCACCAGGCCCATAACAATAAAGAACTGGGTTCTTAACATTGGAATTAATTCCGGCTGACGTGCAGCGCCTTCCAAAAAGCGTCCACCAAGCACACCGATACCAACTGCCGCACCCGCAGCACCGATGCCTAACATCAGACCACCGGCGACGTAGAGTAAAGCTATTGAAATTTCCATTTTTTTCTCCTGTTACTTTTGCATGAAGTTATTATTTAATTAACCAAGTTGTTAATGATGCTGATGCGCCATATCCAGGTACACAATAGTCAACACCATAAAAATAAACGCCTGTAGGAGGATGATCAAAATATGAAAGATCGCCCAGCCTAACTGTAAAACTCCGCCTAAAGTTCCCCAAACAATGCCGCCGCTGTACAGCAGCGCAATCAGAATAAAGATCATTTCACCGGCGTATAGATTTCCAAACAGACGCAACGCCAGCGATACTGGTTTCGATATAAGTGAGATTCCTTCCAGCAACAAGTTAGCCGGCATACCCATTTTGCCAAACGGCTGAAATGCGAGCTCGCCGAAAAATCCGCCCACTCCTTTGATCTTGATGCTGTAATAAAGCATTAATGCAAACACCGCCAGCGCCATGCCAAAAGTGATGTTTGGATCGGTGGTAGGTACGACTTTAAAGTATACGTGGTGCGGGTCCATCCCCAGGAATGTGGCTCCGAACCACTGCGCGAGCACCGGCAGCCAGTCTACCGGCACCAGGTCCATTAAGTTCATTAAAAAGACCCAGAAAAATATTGTCAGTGAAAGCGGCGCGACTAAATCATTTTTGGCGCTAAACGACCCGCGTACATTTTCATTAACAAAATCCACCACCCATTCGACGAAGTTTTGCAGACCGGAAGGGGTGTCTACGGTCATCGCTTTGGCCACCCGGTGGAAAATAAATAAAAATAACGAAGCCAGGAATATCGACCAGAACATGCTGTCGACGTGAATCGCCCAGAATCCCATTTCGGTCGCTTCCTGTGCGCTGTGCGCAAAGCCCCACTCTCCGTTTGGGTGTTTACCGAAAGTGAGGTTGGTAAGGTGGTGCTGAATATAGTCGGAAGCGGTTAGCTCTTCGCTTGCCATTTACGTCCTTATCCCTTTTTTATGTTTATGTCTCGAATCGACCCACAGCGGAACAAGCCAGTAGGTCAATTGCGCCAGTATAAATCCGCCCAATAGTGCCACCGGTTGAATCCATTCTTGAGTGACAAAAACCAGGGTGAATAGTGTAGCGGTTATTACAATTTTGCCAAGCTCTGCCGAGAAAATTGTCCGCGTTAATATCGCCACGTCGGCAGTGCGTTTAGCGGTTAGTTTGTAGGCGCTATAGAGGCTGGGTAGCAGGCAAATGATTCCGCCGAACAGTGCCGACATCGCATAGCTCTGTCCCTGAACCCAGAATGCCAGGGTCGCCATACAGGTAATCGCCAATTGAGCAATTAATATACTCTCGATTAACGAACGTTTTGGTCCTAAGAAATACAATTAATTCAAATCACTATGGGTCAAAGCACAAGCAGTTTATTCTCTGTTTTGTGGTTGCTTTGAAATTGACAATACTTTGGTATGTAGCCTTATGACCAGCATACCGCGGCGCGGCAGTATAAGCGTTGGTGGCTAAAATCTCAACACATTAGAATGACCGGAATTGGTCGCTCGCACTGTTCCGGCGGGGCTGGTTTAAAGCCCGAATTTGCGCAAAATTCCATCCAGCTCGTCGAGATTATTATAGCGAATCTCGATCACGCCCTTCTTGGACTTGTCGCTGTGTTTAATGGCCACGCGCGCGCCCAGGGAATTCGCCAGATTATTTTCCAGGTTCTGAATATTCGGGTCAGTTTGTGGCTTGGATGCCGCAGACTTGTTTTCGCCGGCGGTTGAAATTTTACGTATCAGTTGTTCGACCTGCCGTACCGACAGGTGCTTGTCCACTATGGTTTGCGCCAGCGCTTCTTGCTGGTCTTTGGGTAACGCCAGTAATGCCCGCGCATGTCCCATGCTGATTTGTTTTTGTTTTATCAGTTCGCGCACACTGCCAGACAGGTCGAGTAAACGCAGGCTGTTGCTGATGGTCGCACGCGCTTTTCCCACCGCATCGGCCACTTCCTGGTGGGTCCAGTTAAATTGTTTAATCAGGTTTGAAATTGCGTAAGCCTCTTCGACCGGATTGAGGTCTTCACGTTGCAGGTTTTCCACCAGCGCCATCGCGGCTGCAGCCTGATCGTTTACTTCTTTTATTACTGCCGGAATTTCCTGCAGCCCCGCCAGCTGGGCCGCGCGCCAACGACGCTCTCCGGCAATGAGTTCATACCGGTCCGCCAGTTTTCGCACCACCACCGGCTGAATCAAGCCCTGGCTGCGTATCGAATCGGCTAATTCCTGAATGCCTTCCGCGGAAATATGCTGACGTGGCTGGTAGGGGCTGCGGTCGATTAGATCCACCGCAACATAATTCAGTCCGGCTGAATCGCTACTGTCGCCTGCAGTGGTAGTGGCAGCTACGGGTTCGACCGGTGTGGACAATAATACGTCGACTCCCAGACTGCCCAGGCCCTTGCGTTTTTTGTTTCCCGCCATCGTTGAATACTCTAGGGCGATTGCGGACTGAGTGCGGCTTCTTCGCGGCGCAACATTTCACCCGCCAGTGCAATATAGGCACGCGATCCACGCGAACCCTTGTCGTAACGGATAACCGGCAGACCATGGCTGGGTGCTTCGGCTAATGTTACGTTGCGGGGAATGATGGTTCGG
>JANQOT010000261.1 GCA_028285655.1 Gammaproteobacteria bacterium | reverse complement strand
GCGGTGAGTTTATCGTCGGCGACCAAAGTAATCGGGAAAAAATCGGAACAAATACCGGTAGTAACAGTTGGCGCTGGCAGTTGTTCCTGCATAATGATGTAAAAATCGTGGCGTTTAATGGCACTCTTGAAGGGTCGATATTTAATAATAACAGCCCGCATACTGTCGAACCTTCAAGAATAGTTGTGGAAAACGGTATCGGAGTTCGACTTGACTATAACCAGTATTCTTTTCAGTATCGCTTTGTGGGACGTAGCACTGAACTGGAAGAACAGGACTGGAAGCTGTGGGATCATAAGTATGGTAGCCTTGAGTTTAGTATTGGGTTCTAGCATCGTCGTGTACTATTCACACTAACCGAGGGCTGGAGAATCGTTAAAAATGCAGAAATTCATTAAAGAGAACTTCGCCCTGATCGTCGGTGTAAGCCTACCCTTAATATTGATTGCTGTTTTTTTTATAGCCAGCCGCGCACCTCAAGAGCTCACAGATGATCCGCTGTATAGCGTAGTGTTCGCCACTAATTACAATCCGAACTGGTCAGAACATCCCTGGCGAATCGAAATTGAAGATGATCAATTACAAATTCGACATCGAGAAAAAATTGATCAAAACAGGCACTATTATAATAAGCCTCAAATTTACGTATTTGATCATAAATCGAAACAAGCCGATTTACTCGATATCGATTATGAAAATATTGTTGATGGCTACGTAGTAGATTCAGTGTTGGAAAAATTTAACACTAATAATTTTATCGCCAAACAAACCAGTCCCGACGGGTACCGGCTGGAATACGATTATAGTTCTTCCAGCCGTGGATTAATGGGCGAAATTTTCGGCTTTGGTCGTCGTTATCGAAACAGTTATGTACTCAAGAAAAACTCACATACCATACCGTTAAAAACGCCCCATCGTGTACATCAAGCACATTTTATTGCCTGGATAGATCATGAGTGATAATGCGCGTGATGCTGCGTTAGATAAAATTGTAGAGCTGGCGCAACAGCATAAAATTTCCAGTGAAGAAATTTGCGCAAGACTTATCCATTCAAAATCAACTGAAAAAAGCAAAGGGATTGTTGGCAAACTGCTGAATTACCTGGGTGGAATATTTATATTTTCGGGAATCGCAATATTAGTTAATCTTATCTGGGAAGATGTTGGCAGTGCACAGCGCGTTATATTGACCTTTGGTACTGGAGTCGTCGTTTTTATTCTGGGAATTACTAGCGCTAAAGATGCGCGTTTCGAAAAAGCTGCCACTCCACTTTTCCTGATTTCTGCTTTGTTACTTCCTACTGGTCTGTTTGTATTTCTGGACGAGTATATTCCTCATGGCCAGGACCCGGTGATGGCCGCCATATTAATATTCGGAACACTGACCGCCCAATTCGCACTGGTGTTTTACGCACTTCACCGTACCAGCCTGTTGTTTTTCGCCTTAATATTCTGGAATGGATTTATCACCACACTTCTAGAAAAACTGACAATTGACGGTGAGATTATCGGTATAGTGCTCGGCATATCTGCACTGAGTTTAACTATTGGTATCAGCAAAACCAGGCACCAGGCAATCGCCCCATTCTGGTACTTTATTAGCGGCTTGGTACTGCTTGGTTCTTACTGGAGTATGTTTGAAGGCAGCGCACTGGATATCAGCTATCTCGGTGTTAACGCTTTTTTAATTTATTTGAGTATTACATTTGCCAGCCGCACTTTGTTATTTGTAAGTGTTCTTGGATTGTTCTTTTACATGGGATATTTTGCCAACGAATATTTTGCCGATGTTATTGGCTGGCCATTGAGCCTGATTGTTTTAGGTGTCGCCATGATGGGATTAAGCGCTTATGCGGTCAAAGTTGGACGTAATATTGCACAAACAAAAACCCAGAAAGTTGATACATAAGTTTAATTAACTTCCAGGACTTTAAACTCTCCGCTTGCAAGATGCCCCAGCTCCCAGTCGCCAATTCGAAAGCGTATTAACCTTAAAGTGGGGCACCCTACTGCCGCCGTCATACGACGAATCTGCCGGTTTTTGCCTTCGCTAATGATGATTTCCAGCCATTGAGTGGGTATCGATTTTCGAACACGTATAGGCGGATTACGCGGCCATAATTCAACCGGCTCACTAATGAGCCGAACTTGGGCCGGCGCGGTCTTTCCATATTTTATATTCACACCCTCTCGAAGTTGTCGTAAAGCCTGATCACTGATTTCTCCTTCAATTTGAACCCAATAGTGTTTTGCCATTTTTCTGCGTGGATGAGCAATTTTATTTTGTAGCTTTCCGTCATCGGTCAGTAATAACAAGCCTTCACTGTCTTTGTCGAGCCGACCGACAGCGTAAACTCGTCTTGTCGTAATGTAGTCCGCCAGCGTTCTGCGCCCGGAACTGTCGGTAAACTGGCTTAACACACCAAATGGTTTATTAAACAAAACTAATTTTGCCATTTCACACAAAGAGAACAGGATATAAATAAAGTCACGCGAATATTGTAGCGGGACAAGCACAAAAAAACACCGGACAATTTATTGTCCGGTGTTTTTCATATTTAATATTGAGTCAAATGTATGCTTTAGCAGCCGCTGGCAGCTGGGGCTAGCTCATTAGATGTATTATCTTGCGAATCGGCAACAGAAGTTTTGACTTCATCTACTCCAAGATTTACCAGCAGTGTTTTCATTTCTTCCGCAAATTCCTTACCATACACACCGGTCACATAGTGTAATTTAACATACCCTTTTTTGCTGCTCATGCTGTTCAAGGTGGTAACATAACTATCCACCAGACTGTATTCATGCTCGAGTTCGGCAATGCTTTCAATTCGCTGATAAAACTCTATCCATCGACTATTATTATCCAGCTCACCCAAACCTAAATAATCTTTACGGTTTTGCTGACAACTAAGATCAAAAATATCTCTTAACTTATTTTGTAATTCCTTATCCTGACAGGAAAATTTAATAATAACGTCCATTTCAAGCATACTCGATCCTTTGTAATTTCTGATTTTTGCCGGAGCTGTTTTTATAACGCGAACAGGCTATACCAACAGTGAACTTCAGCTCAAAACTACCGATAAAACATTGAAAATATGCGATAGAAAAACGCCTGAAACTAATAAATCATTAAGTCCAAACAGCCTTGAAATTTCCGTATTTGGCTCCATATTCAATACATAAGCTGTTAAAGGAGTTTAAACGTGTTTTGCAAGAAAATGACAGACTGCATGGAAGCCGAGGCGACAGCGTTAGTCGCCGGCATGGTATCGGTATTTGTAGTGGCGGTACTAAGCTTCTAGGGAAGTCCACGGCCAGGGACGGCCACTTTCAAGCAGTGTTTGTAGACCCGCTCCCCAATATTTGTACGGTGATGTATAGTATTCTTTATGCTTCATCAACACAATCATCCCAGCCCCGCAAGTAATAAATCTTTTTTTATCGGGGCATGTATAAATATTTTATACGTCTTAATAGAAGCGTATTTTGGATTTGTTGCCGACTCGTTATCATTGCTGGCTGACGCCGGGCACAACTTAAGCGACGTATTGATTTTACTGTTGGCCTGGGGCGCAAATTTGCTGGCTTCTGTAAAACCCACCAGCAGCCATACTTACGGCTACAGACGCGCGACCATACTGGCGGCATTAGTCAGCGGTGTTACCTTAATGGTCACGATGATATTAATTGCGATAGAAGCCATTGAACGACTGAATGCTCTAATTGAGCCGGACAGCATAATGATAGTTCTGGTTGCCGGCAGCGGAGTGATTATAAACTTTGCAACCGCAGCACTTTTTTTTAAAAGCAAAAATTACGATTTAAATGTTAAAGGCGCATTTCTGCATATGATCGCAGACGGGTTAGTGTCGCTCGTGGTCGTGATCGGCGGCTTGGTTATTTACTTTACCGGATGGTTATTGGTAGACCCTCTGCTAAGCTTGATTATTATTCTGGTGATCGCTTATAGCTCCTGGGGGTTGTTACGCGACTCCTTTAATTTGTCGGTCGATGCAGTTCCGGCAAACATCAATCTCGAAGATATCAGAAAATATTTACTAAGCCTGCCGGACGTAACCGAAATTCACGATTTGCATGTTTGGGCCATGAGCACGACTCAGGTTGCGCTTACGGCTCATATTCTTCGCAACTCCCGGCAAATTGATGATGAATTCTTACATCAAGCCACCAAAGAACTAAAAGAAACATACGGCATTCATCACCCGACCATTCAGATCGAAAACGGTAATTGCAGTTTACGCTGTCAGGACTAGACGTTTTGGCACGTTTGAATCAGCCGGAACCGTCAATCCACTCGTTTGGTATCCAGTAACCGGTAGCCTGTACCGGCGATATGCTGGGCGTTCGACTCACCCAGATTGCAATGGCATACTCGGATGCATCGGTCGCTCTCTCACGCGGCAGCGGTATACTCCAACTGCCGTTGCTGGCAGCGTATTGTCGATGCGACAATGCTACAAATTCCTGCCGCAATGTTTTACCACTATTTTCACCACGGCCAATTTCCGAATCGATTCCGAATCCGAGTAAAGCAACATTTAATACCACATTGGCGGCCGGGCGGGAGTAGCTGACATTAATATTTTTCTGGTTGGCATTAAAGGATAGTACACCGGCATCGCGCGCACCTGCCGGAAACTTATTGCCGCGCGACCAGCCACGCCATTCCTTGCCGTTGTATACCAGCCCGGGTGTGTACACTGATCTAATATTGTTTTGTTGCCGATACCGGTACTGGCGTGCGCTGTAAGCTTTATTCGCATAGATATCGGGCCAACCCAACTTATCCCAGTAATCGACGTGAAATGCAATCGGTACAATTTCCGACCATAATTGCGGCTGGTCTTTTAAAGCGTTCAACCATCTTTCAGCCGGTGGACAACTACTGCATCCCTGAGAGGTAAACAATTCAAGTACTCCGGTTTGGCGTTCTTTACTTGAAAAACTTACTTCTTCCTTACCGTTTGCAATGCTTGAAAAAATAATAATTAAACATAAACAAACCAGATATCTTCTCATCAGACTTTTCCTGTGCGTTAGCTGGATATATTTCGCAGTTTAAGTACTTTCCCCTGCTTTTCGTCTGTCAATAAATAAAGCGTGCCATCCGGGCTTTGCCGAACGTCTCGAATTCGACCAAATTCTCCATTTAACATCCGCTCTTCATGCACTACTTTATTATTTTCTATGACTAGCCGTAGTAGTAGACCGAACTTTAGCGAGCCAACTAACAAATTATTTTGCCATTTGGGAAAATTTTCTCCCGAATAGAAAATCATTCCCGATGGAGCGATGGATGGGTCCCAATAGTAAAGAGGCTGCTGCATTCCCGGTTTATGCGTTCCTTCGCCAATTTTTGTTCCGATTCCGTAATTTACGCCGTAGGTAATAACAGGCCAGCCATAATTCAGGCCGGCCTGAATAATATTGATTTCGTCTCCGCCTTGCGGACCATGCTCGTGCGTCCACACCGTTGTTTGATCCGGACCCAAGGTAATACCCTGAATATTGCGATGACCGTAACTGTAAATTTCCGGTTTTGCGTCCTTTACATTAAAAAATGGATTGTCGTCGGGCACACTGCCATCGTCGTTTAACCGTATCAAAGTACCAGTGTGATTGTTCAAATCCTGTGCGCGTGACCGGTTACCCCGGTCACCCAGTGCGATAAACAACTTGCCATCACTGGAGAACTGTAACCTGCCGCCAAAATGGCGTCCGCCACGCGATTTCGGCAATGCTTCAAATATTGTGGTAACGTTTTTAAGCTCCCGGTCGATTAACTCGGCACGCAACACTTCGGTACTGTAACCACGTAACGTCTTTCCCGCGTATGCCAGATATATAAACCGATTATTTTTAAAATCAGGGTGCACCGCGATATCCATTAATCCACCCTGCCCGTGTTGCCGTATATCTGGCAAGCCTGCGATCGGCTGTTTGACTAGTTTCTCATTTTCTATCAGACGCAAACGTCCGGGTCTTTCACTGACCAATATTTTATTATCGGGTAAAAATGCCAGGCTCCACGGGTGACTCAATTCCTGCGCTACTGTTTGCACCTCAAATTCATGCAGTTCCGATTGCACAGTACCCGCCTGCACAAACGCGTGCAGAATTGCAAACCCTATAATAACAAAACTAGTAAATTTCAATTGCCGGCTCCTGTAGTTCAAATAACTGTTCACGCAAATTCAGCACATGACTCTCCCAATACTGGGAGGTATTAAACCATGGAAAGCCATGCGGAAAAGCCGGGTCGTCCCATCTACGTGCCAACCAGGCACTAAAATGCAACATACGTAATGTACGCAACACTGCTATAAGACTCAGTTCGTTTGGGTTAAATTCACCGAATTCATTATAACCATCCAGAATGTCGATTAACTGACTACGCTGTTCGTCTCGACTTCCTGACAATAACATCCATATATCCTGAACCGCCGGCGCCATTCGGCAATCGTCAAAATCAATAAAATGCGGCGCATCGTCACGCCAGAGCATATTGCCGATATGACAATCTCCATGTACTCGTATTACCCGCACGCTATCCATTTCTGCAATAATAGAATCTATTCGCTGCAATAAGTCTTTGGTTAGACTTTGGTAGGCCTGTTTGAGTTCAGCCGGAATAAAATATTCACTAATATAAGTGACGCTGTCATGACCGTAGGTTTTACTGTCTATGGACGGACGGAATTTAAACGGCTCACTGGCACCGATTAAATGCATGCGACCAAGAAAACGGCCCAACACATACAGATTATCCTGGTTATCCAGTTCGGGCGCGCGACCACCCTTACGCGGAAACAATGAAAGACGAAATTCGCCGAAGTTAAATATGGTTTCCCCATCGGCGTTACGTAACGGCGCAACCACAGGCAGCTCTGCATCAGCCAGCTCGAAACAGAAATCATGCTCTTCCTGAATTTGCTCGGTGGTCCAGCGATTAGGCCGGTAAAATTTGGCAATAAGCGGATCGCCATCCTCAATACCGACTTGATAAACACGGTTTTCGTAGCTGTTTAGCGTCAATACTCTTCCATCGCACGCATAGCCGCTACTCTCTATGGCTTGCAAAATAAAGTTAGGTTCAAGCGACGAAAAAGGATGCGTATCAGGTGAGGACATCGCTGTTAACGTCATCGATAAATCGTTGCGCATAGGACGCGTGATAGAAGTGCACTTGCCCTGAATAATTGGGTAATAAAGTCTCGAAGTTATTATCGACAACTTGCTGCGATATCAACTGTTGTAAAGATTTTCCGTCAGTCTTCGCTGATTTAACAATACACAAATGTTTAGCGGAAACTTTTATTGCCAGCCATAATGCCAGTGAATCCGAAGTCGTTTGCCAGTTTTTATCGATATCATCGTCGGCAAGCACTTCGTCGTACGGCGCCCACACCATCGCTTTGTGTTGTTCTGAATGATTGAGTATGCCGTTGCAACTGCTTTCTAGTGTCAATTGCGGATTCAGACCAATCATCATGTGCCCAAACTGCTGCATCCCCAATACTGCCATATCATGCGCACAACTTAATGGTATATCCCATTTTTCACCGGCCGCACGCACTTGGTCTGCAAACGGGCCACCACCGGGAACGATCACGACAGACTGTTTTACTTTGGGCAATAATACCAGCCATTCTCGCAAATAAGAGGACGTGTATAAGCTGCCACCAATTTTTAAAACAATCATGCTTTACGCCAGTAACTTGAACATGGCCGCTGCCTTATCAAATGTTTCCTGATATTCTGCATCGGCATCGGAATCCCATACCAGCCCACCACCGGCATAGAAATACACTTGCTGATTTTTCTGAATTAGAGTCCGAATGGCAATGCTGGAATCCATATCGCCATTAAATCCTAAATATGCGATTGAACCGCAGTATAATGCACGCCTATGCGGCTCTAGTTCTTCAATAATTTCCATCGCTCTGATTTTAGGTGCTCCGGTGATGGAACCACCCGGAAAACAGGCACGCAGTAATTGCAAAGCGCTTGTGTCTTCCGGCAGCTTTCCGGTAACGGTACTTACCAGATGATGCACCGTCGGAAACGATTCGATTTCAAACAATCCTGGGACTTTAACGCTGTTTGATACGCAACACTTACTCAGATCATTGCGCAATAAATCCACGATCATTACGTTTTCGGCTTGGTCTTTTATACTGGTGGATAATTCCCGCTGCAATTTTTGGTCCTCGTCCAATTTATCTGATCTTGGTCGAGTACCTTTAATCGGTTTTGTTTCGACGTTATTTTTTCGTACTTGTAAAAATCGTTCCGGCGAAGCGCTGAGTATGGAAAACTCCGGAATATTGATGAATGCACTAAATGGTGACGGATTAATTGTGCGCAACTTTTTGTATCCGTCCCATGGACAACCGCTTACTTCAGCATTGAATCTTTGCGCCAGATTAACCTGATAACAGTCGCCGGAACCAATATAATTTTTTACCGATGCAAACTTTTCTTTGTACGCCTGCTCGGTCATATTTGACTGAATAGCACTCACTGCTGAGTAATCCGAAGATTGCGGCTCGCTAAATGCACCGCTCACTTTTTCTTTTATATACGGCCAGTTCAGGCGTACACGCGGTTCAGAAAGATCTCCTACCAGAACTGCCTTGCGTTCTATATGATCTGCTATATATGCCCAATGATAAACTCCTACTGCCATATCCGGCATCTGAATATCGTCTTCGGCATGCACGGGCATTTTTTCTATGGTTCGCCCCAAATCGTAAGAAAAATAACCGATTGCTCCGCCACTAAATGGAAGCTCATTGATATAAGCGGCATTCTTTTTTATTTCCCGGGAAAGCAGCCTAAATGGATCTCCCGGAACTATTTGTTTATTGTCGCCGGTAGAAATTACAGTTTCGGCACCATGCGTGATAAATGTTTTCTTAGGGAACGCCGAGATAATGTCATAGCGCCCATAGTTGCTTCGTGGTCGCCCGCTATCCAGAAATACTGCCCAGGGAAGCTGCGAAAAGGCCTCGAACACCAGCGACGCATCTTGGCAATACGGCACCGACTCGCAGATTATTTTATTCTTGGAGCTCACCAGCCAAACTTACAGTAGAGCCAGCGCTACCGCCGGCGCACAGTCGGCGGCATGTCCGGAACATTGAAGATTATCCGGTATGACTTTATCGGTGAATTCAGAATAGCCAATATTATTTTCCTGCGCAATTTGTTTAATCAAAAAACGCCCCGCTCCCGCTGCCACGATAATGCTTTTATCGGGAAGCTGTTCTATCTTTTCTATTATCTGCTCTGCAAGTACCTTTTTCTGTCGCTCGGCAATATATAAAGCAGCCTGTTCCCAAATTTCCTCTTCTTGCGGTGAATAATCCTCACCGATCATTCGCGCCAAGCGTCGCATACTTGCCTGCTTGTTCTTGGCCTGTCCGTCCATAGTTTCGCCGCTATCTGCGTGATCCGGCAATTGTTCAAGAATTCTGTATACATCGGCACTGGTAGCAAAATTTTCAGCCATCATTGGAACCAAGGTACCGCGATATAGCATGTGATGCGAAATTGTGTTGACGCAGGAACGGACGATTCCCGTGTAAACCAATTCTCCGCTGCGCAGACGTTCGGCATCGCTGTGCCCTACGTTACGCAATTGTCCATCACTGATCGGCAATAAATCAGTTGTGGTACTACCCATGTCGACAAATAATGCATTTTTGTATAGCTGGGTCAAAAGATGCCCGCTCGCCAGCCAATTGGCAGATGCAACCTTCCCTGCATTTGCGCTTGCCTGGTCGACGTTTACAAATTCAGTGCTCGCGAATACTTTTACTTGATCATCGGCGGGCATTCTGGATACAAATGTTGCCAGAATTTTTTCAACGCCTTGCTCTCGAGTATCAAAAATATCGACCAATTCGCCTGTCATGGTTACATGATGCATACAACGATGCTCTGCAATTTGTTGAAACGCCGTGTCCAGGCTTGCAACTAATTCCTGAATGCCTTGCCACAAGGGACACGGCCACTGAAAAACATTCAGAGAATTCTGGAACTTCGCTGCTAACTTCAAATGCGCGCCACCGATATCCCAACCCACTGTATTCACTTCATTTGAACTAGACAAGTATAACCTCGGTCGAGTTTTCGGTATTTTCAATAAAATTTGGCAATGATCCGCCGGCAAAAGTTTCAATGCACAATTGCGCAGGATTTTGTACAAGCGCTCGCGCAAGCCCGAGATACGATGTAGTTAATCGCGGATTAATTTCCACCACTACATTTTCACTTGCCGTTTTAATATAGTCTACACCCACATAACCGTTTAATCCCGGAAAAACCTGTGCAATTTGCATTGCTAAAGTGTGCAGCCCAGAATCCGCCGCAAATGCATTCACCACACATTTTCTTAACCTTGGTTGAGGAAAATCGCTCAACATCTGGACATTACACGACAGTATCTTAGCCGCACCGCGCCAGCATAATAAGGACAAACTTCGATGCTCACCTTCTACAAAGGGCTGGATTATCCAGTTCTCCGGTGTATCGATTTGTTCTTTTGCCTGTACACCACTTTTATATATGCTCAAATTTTCGCTACCCGCACCAAACCGGGGTTTTACCACCACATCACCCGGGTAATCAATTAAATCTGTATAGGCAATATGCGGAATAACTGCAATGCCTGCGGACTGCATTAATTCAGTACATTTATATTTGTCGCCGGTGTTTTGAATGGCATCGACGCTGCAATTCAATGTTGGACAACCGGATTTCTGCAAACTATTTACAGTTGACGCCAGAACTCCCTCGCTTTCCGGCGCTACAATCCATGTCCAATCGAAATTTTCGGCGCTTGACAGTAGTTGTCGCATATAGTTTTTTGAGTCGGCGACGGAAATTATTTCTGCACCGGCGTCTTGCAACTGAATTCGCGAATCCAGTGTCGTTACAATTTCACAATTCTCAAGCTGCAAACAATCGGCGAGCAAAGCCTGCAACATCATCAGGCCTTCTTGTTTTAACGATTCCGGTAGCGCATGATTGGCCATGCCGCCACCGCAAATAAACTCGGATATCAGTAAACGCATTATTATGAATATTATTCCTGTAATTGATTATATGCGCGGACAAGTCGTTCTGGCAGAAAAAGGCGATCGCGCCCAATATCAACCAGTATACAGTGCGCTATGCAAGCATTCGGATATTCACAGCGTGCTGCAGGATTTATTATCTTTTGCCAATTTTAATACAGTTTATATTGCCGATCTGGATAGTATAGAAAATCAACAACTCGATTATTCAATATGGCACAAGGTATTTGAAGCTTATTCCAGCGTCCAGTTCTGGTGTGACTTCGGCAAGCAGGTATCTGCCTGGAATGACGAAATGCTTGATGCAGAAAATGCACGCCCAATCGTCGGCAGCGAGGTATTTACCGACATTCAGGATCTCGCCGATACTCTGGATAAATTAAAACATTTGCGGCCATTGCTGTCTCTGGACTATAAAAACGGCAAACTACTCGGACCTCAGGAATTACTTTCTACTTTCACGGCCTGGCCTCAAGATATTATCGTTTTATCTTTGAACCGAGTCGGCAGCGCCGACGGGCCAGATATTGAATTGATCCGGCACTTGCAGAAACAATTACCGGGTTACAATTTATACGCAGGTGGCGGCATTAAAAACGCGAAAGATATAAAACAATTGCAATCAAGCGGAATTTGCGGAACCTTGTTGGCAAAATCATTGCACACCCAATCGATAAGCGCACAAGAAATCGCACATTTTATTGGCTAACGACTTTTAGATCTTTAATTTGTTCAGAACGCAGTAACTTTCTCAGTAATGACTTGCCGAGCTCCGGCCGACTGAAGTGTTTTAGCACGTCCGGCAATTCTCCTTTTTGAATCTGCTCCAGACTCGGTCCTTTGTAGACACAGTAAGACTGGGTTGTTTCATAGGTTTGCAGCTCTTGCAGTCCCGGCAAATAGTCGATTAACTGTTCCCAAATAAATATGTTTAACAACTCGGTACTGGACCGCCATCCAAGATCAGCACAGACAAAATTCAACGTTTGATGATCCAGTCGATTAATGACGCGTTGCTTCACAACCGATTTTAAATACCCGTAATCGATAACAAATCCCGTCAACGGATCGATTCTTCCGCCGACTTTAACGTTTAAATTGTAACGGCCGCCGTGCAAATTCTCGCATTTGCCCGGGTGGTCGGTAATAAAATGAGCAGAATCGAACACCAGTTCCTTGCTTACAACTGCATTGGCCGTTTGGGCAAAAAAACGATCGCTTGCGCATGGAATTTCCTGCAAATGCGTTTTGACCAATTGCAGCAAGCGCTGCGCATCTTCCAGCGACTCTGTGCGATAAAGCACATGATCGGGTTTATTATATGAATTGAGACGAATCCAGCGTATTTGGTAATTCTGCGTCAGTTGTTCAATAAAATTTTCCACCGGTTTACTTTCCGGTAACGACAAGAACACATAATCACTATGAATTTCTCCTGCCTGCGCCACTACTACAGCAGTATAAAGTTCTACATCGGCGATCAAATCCGCATCTGGAAATTTATGTTCGTACGCACGCATAGTTTTAATGCAATTGTTTGCGATTACACGATGACTGGAATCCGTATAGGTGTATTCCTGTCGATACTGAAACCCGTAGACTTGCAGCTCACGCAAATACCACAATAACTGATCCAGTCTGCGCACTTCGCTATTTAACACAAGAAATTCTTGTTGCTGTTCAAACGCATCCATTAAAACGAGAGCTGCCATTACCGACTGCGCCCTTGCATCGGGCTGCCGCGAAGGCAGCGAGAAACTTGCCGAATTATCTTTCGCAGCCACCATGGATTCACTGACCAGCAAGTCCAGCGATATATGATGACGAATTGCGTACTCCTGCAGAGTCAGCCCGCAGCATTCATTTAAATGCTCATTGCTTAAATGAGTTATTTCTTTATTACATTCCAGACAACGCATAACTTAATTTTCTAATAATACTTTCAATTAATTCTACTCTAATAAATACCGCAAATGAATTTTAGAAAGCTCTGATTTATTAGCGTAGCGGCTGATACGCGACAAAAATGGCGAAAAAGCGGAGTGTACACAATAGTACATGAGCATTTTGAGCCATTTTTAACAAAGTATCAGAATAAATCAGGCTTTTCTAAAGGCGAAAAAAAACCCCGGGTCGGAGGACCCGGGGTTTCTAACGTAACAAATAAAACTCTTAGAAACCTTTGAACGGGTGCTCTGCAGAGTCTTTTTGTGCAACCACGGTAGAAGCTTTTGGCTCGTCTTTAATCGCGCGCTCAATAGATTGCTTGGTTGCTTTGTAGTTGTTTTCGTAAATAGCTTCGTCGCTTTTCGCTTCCCAGTGAATGAAAACACCAACACAAACGAAAACATCATCCGCTTCGTCTGCCGGGATTGTGCCGTCTTCAACACAGTCAGCTACCGCTTTCGCCACAGCCGCTTGAGCCGGACCGAACATTTGAACTGCCTGGGTAGCACCTTTGATGGTCACTTTGTTGAACATCATGGTGTTTGGTTTACATGGAAGGTTAGGCGCAACTACAGCTAATAGTGAGGTAAAGCCATCTTTGTTATTGCAAAGTCCATTGCAGAATGCGGTTTCAACTGCTGAACCACGCGGTCCGATAAGCAAGTCGATGTGCGCAATTTCCGCCATGGTGCCGGATGGATCATTGTCATTAACGAGTGATTCACCCACCATAACTTTGTTGATTACTGCCATTATTATTCTCCTATTTTTCGTTTGTTAACAAACAGCGATTATTCTCAGGGGCCTCCCTGGTGAAAGCTTGTTAGCCGCTCTCATCCTTCGAATATCCCCTATTGCTTGCCGACTCCAGCATCGCCACAAACAGTGTAGCCACTGTTAGATCCGCGGTTGTTCCAGGGTTAATACCGATGCTTTTAAGATGGCCATCTATCGATAGCAACCGCGACTCAAACGCAATCGGATCCTGAGAAGCCAACACTTCAGCGGCAAGGGGAGCAATCATATCACTAATTTCTTGCGCTTTTAATACACTATATTTACGACAAATCAGGCTGTCCGGCACCCGTGCCAACTGGCTTAAAAATACAGCGGTCGCGGCCCATTCCGGACTTTCCCATTGGTTTAAGAAGTCTTCATAAATAGTTAAGTTATATTCAAAAATGTCGGCATAATTGTGCGCATACTGATACGCCACACGATCTCGTTCAGCTGCCAGTTTCATCGCTTCGAGTAACGTGATATCGGGCTCGACCGCAATATCCTGTTGATTTACCCGCCCCATTCCCCCCGGATTTGCCAGGCGAATGGCCGCATAGCAGTGACGCGCATCTTCGACTGTCAAGTTTTCGAGCACTTTTCGTACACTGGCCCGCAGGGAGTTATCTGGACCATTTTCCCGAGCGGCTTGTACCAGAGGCGCCGCCAGCAAAAGAATGCCGAGGTTGGTATTATCCTTCACCTGCTTTTGCGTCGCTTGCACCGAATTCAACACTCGCTCGCCGACCCCCTGGCCGCCCGCAACCAGAGCATGCGCACTGGCTTCCGCACTGTCGATAAACTGCTGCACACGCATTCCGTGGCCATCTGCATGGTGACCGACATTCCCAGGCTTGAGTGCACGCAGTTCGAGTAAACAGGATTTCCGAAAACAGTCGGAAATCAGTGATTCACTTAGGGGCATTTGACCAAAGACTACTTGCGCACGCTTAAGGCGTCGCAATGCGCCAGAAAATTATCGACGATGGCACTTACGATTGAAGTACTCGTTGTTTGTTGCAAGCCCTTCCAGGCCGGTACGCTGTTGACTTCGGTTACCCAGAATTTACCCCGCGCATCCTGAATCAAGTCAACGCCCGCATACTCCATGTTTAATGCACTGACCGCGTTTACCGCCAGTAATTCAATATCGCGGTCCACTTGGATGGCTTCGACCTGTGCGCCACGAGCAACGTTGCTGATCCAGTCCACGCCGGTGCGTCGCATGCTGGCGATTACTTGGCCACCGACCACAAACACTCGAAAATCTACGCCCACGTCGTGGCCGGAATCAATAAATTCCTGGACATACATTACGCCGTGCAAAGCTTCGTAATTGACCCATTGATCAATACTGTCGATGCGTTGCAAACCTTTGCCCTGAGAACCGAACAAGGGCTTTAGCACATACTTTTTCCCTGCACTCAAACCTTCACGTAATTTAGCACGCACATAATGTAAGTCACTGCTAAATATAGTATTTGGAGTCGGAATTTCCTGCTGACTCAGCAAAAATGAAGTCATGCCTTTGTCGACACTTTTTTCTATCGCCCGCACATTATTCACCACAGGCACGCCCACCGCTTCCAGTGCATGCAAAATATCCAGGTAATACACCACTGTTTCCAGATTGCCGCCCGGCACGCCGCGAACGAATACACCGTGCGGATAATGCTTGAGATTGGCTAAGCGCAGATAAGGGCGTGTTTGCCCGATATCGAAGTGACAATCCTGTAGTCGCACATAATGCGGCTGAAACCCTTTTTGCCGTAATTCTTCGGTCAACTGACGTCCGTGCCAACCGGGATCATCGGTAATGATCGCAATATCGCGTTGGTTATCACGGGGGTTTTGCATAAGATCAACGGGCGCGGAAATGGCTAGGCAAAATTGCAAATACGCGCGGCTTATCCACCAAAGGATTCTGTCAGCAGCTTATTGTCTACTTTTCCGCCAAAGAACGTATTGCCGCTTTCCACCGCCGTGACACTTACCTGGGCAGGACTGAACAACATATGATCAATCTTGTAAAAATCGTATTCTGCGTCGGCAAACACTTTGGCAAAGGGCTTGCCGTAGTCTTTTGAGGTGCTTGACGGAAGGTTATTGGCTAATTCGCGCGCATCGTCGTCGGGTCCTGAAACGAATAACTGCACTCTTCCGGCAAATAATATTGCATCGTTGGTGCGGCCCATCGCCTGCACGAAATCAGGAATCGGCGGGCTTAGCGGCGCGCTGCCGGCGCCATCAATGACGCGCTCCAGAGGAAATTTTAATTCGTGCGTCTTGTGCAGCGCGGTTTCCAGCACACGAGCCACGATTTGCACCACGCCGGCCAAACTGCTGGTAGGCGTCAGAATAATAGTCATATTCTGTGGCGTGACCCCGCATTGTTCGCACATTTTGGCCAGTAATTCCGACGGAGGATTTTTATCCACTTCCATGACAAAACAGACAGAATCCGCCTTATCTTCGTAGCCCAGTTCTTTAAACAGCGGTTCGCGCAATGCCGCCGCACGGCCGGGGCCCGAGCCAAGGGCATAAAATGCCTGCTTCCCTTCTCCATGGGACAATTGCCAGCCGGCGTATTGACTGCCGAGACAGGCGATTACCGGATTGGAGCTGTGAACATATACTGAAAGCGGCCATTGTGCCGCCGTATCGGTATGCAATAGCTCGACTTTACCCAACCCACCCAAACAGATTTCACTAATCAGTCGACCGGCCTCCAGACCGCCGGCATGCTTTACTCCGGCATCGATAATGGTGACACCGGAGGAGTCTTGTTCTACGCCAATGCGCAAAGCGCTGGCGCGTGCAATCATATTTTCAACCAGAGGCTGAGTTAATGTGTTGATACTGAGTTGATTATCCATAATATCTAGAAATATTTTAGTTAGTATTCTTATCTTTTTGTTTTATAAGGGACAAAATTTGCTGCCCTTTTTGTCGCGCTCTATTGTAGAGATCTTCGGCTTCGCCGGATAGTGCGCGCACCGTGCATATCGGGTCGCATTTAGGTAGCGCTCTTCCATATTCCGGTCGGTCGCTGCACCAGGGGGGCCAGTCTATGGCCGGAACGGTGTAGTGATCGTCGGCATACACAATCGAGTAGGCGCATTGTTCGGTGGTGGAGTTTAACCGTAAAAGTGGCTCACCCTCACACACTCTAATATGAGCGTCAATCAAATTTACCTTCGGCGATAACCACTCGTAAAGTTCGTAAGTGGCCGACACTCGAGGATTGATTTCCAGCACCGTCAAATCTTCACCGTGCAACAGCATGTCGATACTGCATATACCAATCAAATTAAAGTGTTCTATTAATATACTTATATAACTTATTAATTTATCGTAAATTAATCTACCCACGTCATAGTTTGCCAACGCGCCGCTGTAAATATATGGCAGTTGCGAATCCGGCGCGCATGTGAATTGGCGATTGATACCGATCAACTGCATTTTTCCGTGCGAACACAAACATAACGCAGATATTGGTATCCCCGGTTGTTCTTGTTGCCAGTACCCCGGTAATCCGCAACCGTTTTTGTTTCTGCGAATCCCCAGTCCACCACAGCGATACGGTGTTTTATATAGCCATGAGCTTGAATTCTGCGATGGCGGGTTAAATTCAACCGCGGGGTGGGGAATCGATAAGCGATCCAGGGCAGCAAAAAAACTTCCGGGCTCACAAACTTGGCGCACACTTGCGGCAGAATTACCCAGTAACTGCCATCCCTGCAGCGTCTCTATCGCCGACATATAGGGTTCACACCCGGCACCGGCAATGACTCGGGCATTGGGTATATCGGCGTGCAGCTTATGCAGGCAGGTAATGAATCTGGGCTGATCAAATTCGCCGTAAAGCAGCGGCAAACACCAGGCCTGGGAACTGACTGCCACTGTGTCTACATCGGCAAATCCGTCCACAGTCACGACTGTGTAACCGGCACGCGTAGCCGATTCAGCCAGCGCTCTGGCCGAATGCGCGATGATTACGATCGGTTTACTTTTTGTTGACGTACTCGCGTGCGATTTCAAATGCATGTTGGAAGTGATAATAAACGGGCTTGTCCGTTTCACGCATTTGTTGTAGCAATATGTGCTGTGTCTGGTACTTTGCGTTACCGATAGCCAGCGCTCCAATCCCTACGGCACCGCTCACCGAACCATTGATCGGAGCCGCATCATCCATCACGTCGAGACCGGCAATCCCTGTCGGAGGAACCGCATTCACGTCCGCCGCGACTTTTAATCTTCCGGCTTTTTTCACCTGGTCTTCATTCATGACCTGAATACCTGCGGCTGCCGTTGCGAATACCACGTCGACTTCGTCTAAAAATGAATCCAGATGTTCGTTGGCTTCACCCACGATGCCGGTCATGTCGGAACCATATTCGGCGTTACATATACCTGCTACCCGCTGCGCTTTATCTTTTTTACGCCCCATGATGTGAACCTTGGCTCCGGCTGTGGCCGCAATAACCGCCGCCGCCATACCTACCGGACCGGTGCCGCCCAATGCGACTACGCACAAGTCCTCGAAATCGGTGTCGTGGATATCGTTGAGAGCTTTTTCCACTTTCGCAACCATGCCTGCCGCGGTGGTAAACGCGCCACTGGGATCCGCAAAAGCGGATACTTCAAACGGCGGCACCATAGATTCGCGGCAAATTTCCATCATATCCATCGCAGTGTGCATATCACGCCCGCCAAAAAATATGCCGGTGCGTTTGACACCCGTCGGGCCACGCGAAAATATCGCATCCTGCACCAGCGTCTGAACTTCGTCGTTTTCTACATTGGTATAGGGAATGCAGTTTGTCCAGCCAGCGTCGCAAGCCATATTGACGTCAAATGGACTCAGATTCTTTTCAGGCGTGATCATATGTAGGATGTATGGTTTTTCCATGCTTTCTCTCTCTTATAGATTATTCTTAAAACTTTCCGTTGTATTTTCGAGCTCGTGTCGAATTATTCTATTTTTAGACGACGCGCTGGGTGCTATGGGCCTGAGAATTTTCTTCGTTCAGCAGGACAGTGGCGCCTCTATTGTCACCTTTTACGACTTTATAGCCGAGTTGGGGTAAGTGAGTAAACCTTGTTTGCAGCTCGCGTAACATGGAATGAGCGGCGGTATCGCTATCAAAAAACCCGAATCCAGTCGGACCCCAGGAGCTCTGTCCTACGCCCGGCACTTCATTTTCAGCCAGATATTCAATCACTTGCGCCACAGCCGCACTAGTATACCTGCCCCCCTGCGCGGGTGCGAAATAATCTCCTACCCGAGCCTGGATTTCGCTAATACCCAGCCCAAATTCGCGAATATTATTTTCGACGATACCGGGTAAAATCCGTGCCAGCACCTGACGAGACAAAAATCCGGCGCATTGATCCGAGAATCGGGGCAGTGTTGAAAATGCATCGGATTCGGTTGGGCCATGTAACCCGCTATCGCTTTGATCCAGTACCAGCAGGATGCGCCATGCTTCCGGAAACGGATGCCGGACGATGGTCGGCGGTACCCGCGTCTGCGGGCCTCTGCCTCCATCGACAATCACGCCACCCTGCTGAAACGCAGCTACGCCGATGCCGGACCGTGCTCCCCTTCCCAGCATGTCCGCCAACTCCATAATATCGACATCGATTTCCCATAAATGGGCAATACCGGCCCCCATACTCAGTGCAAGCTGCGTACCGGACCCCAACCCGGAATGCTCCGGAATCGACTCATGTACGGTTACTTTGCAACCACCATCCAGGTTCCACTTCTCGTATAACGTACGCGCAAAATTAAGCGCGCGTTCGCTGCCAGGGCCCGTCGCTTCGAACTTTTTCTGCGCTTTTACTGTAATTGCGGTTCCGAAACCTTCGATCGCAATACCGGCACTAATAAATTTTCTTCCCAGCGCACCTCCCAAATCGACAAAACCGAGATGCAGCCGCGCCGGCGCACGTACAGTAACATTTTGATTTTTGTGGTATAACACTGCTAAGTAAAGGTTGCCAATTAGTAATCTTGTATAATAACTCGTCTGCGTAAATACCTGCTGCAGTTACGCAAATTTATGGACGTGTCCAGGCGAGTTTCGATGTAACATCTAACGATAGCATTTAACAGTTAGAATTACATTGCAAGGAAGAAAGAATATTCCGCTGCATTCGTTTATGACGAATTCTTCATACCACGGACAAAGCACTAGGTACTGATAGCCACATGCAATTCGAACACGTAACCTGCCCTCATTGCGGAATGCTTTGCGATGATTTATCTGTCCAAGTCGATAACCTGTCGCTAAATATACAAAATGTTAAACATTCGCAATGCCAACAGGCTTTTGCCGATGCCTCGTTTGATGACAGCCAGCTTCCGACACCGTTGATCAACGGCAAGTCGGCTGAACTGAGTCAAGCGATAGAAAAAGCCGCCAATCTTTTAAAAACCAGCTCGCAACCTTTGATCAGCGGACTAATTGCCGACATCCAGTCTTGCCGCGAAGCAATGGCACTTGGCGACAAAGTCGGCGGCGTGGTCGACCACGCAAATGGTGCCGGTTTACGCAACGGCACAGCGGTAATGCAAAGAATCGGCGAAGTGAAAACAACTTTGGCAGAAGTGCGAAATCGTGCCGACTGTGTCGTGCTGATCGGTGCAGGAGTGCTTAAGCGTTTTCCAAGATTTGCCGAAAGAATATTAACTCCCGAGAAAACGTTAGGGAACGAAAACTCACGCAAGAAAAAAATTTATATTCTCGATATCAACGCCGATGACGGGCATGCAAAAGAGCAAAACCTGCAACACGCAATCTACTTGCATTTAAAAATGCCACGGCTGGAATCCGTCGTGTATAAACTGCAGGAAATCGTCACCAAACCCAAAGAAAGTTTTACCGAAATCGACGAGCCAACTCGCCAGCTAATGGAGTTGCATGACACCATCAGTAGCAGTGACTACACCACTTTTGTCTGGGCCGGCGCCGAGTTTGATAGCAATACCGCTCAGCACACGATTCAGGCACTCACTGAAACGATTAAACAATTAATGCGAACGCAACGCTGTGTGGGACTTCCTATGGGAGGGTCCAAAGGTGAAATTACGGCAAACCAGGTAGCAACCTGGCAAAGTGGAGTTGCATTGCCGGTTGCGTTCATGAGCGGTGTGCCCGTGCATGATCCGGTGAGATACGATGGAATGAATATGCTTGCCAATCAAGAAGCGGATTGCCTGGTGTGGGTCGCTACGTACAACTCCGGCGATCAGCCCCCGCCGACTGAAGTGCCAACCATCGTGCTGGGTCACCCGAAAATGAAATGCGAGCGAGCAACAGTGTATATCCCTACCGGAATTCCCGGCATCGACTGTCGCGGTCTCGCATGCCGTTCTGACGGAGTAGCGACTCTTCCGTTACGCAAACTTCGGAACAGTTCTTTACCTGCGGCAAGCGATATTTTATTGGAAATTACTCAGTCAATTTAATTACCAACATGGCTATCAAACTCAGCGGCGGCGAAATTTATGATCCTGTGCACCAACTCAATGGTGAATCCAGGGATTTATATATTTCCGACGGCAAGGTTCACACAACGCTGCCCGCAAATGAAAGTGTAGACACGACGGTCGACGCAAGCGGCTGTATCGTTATGGCCGGGGCGATTGATTTGCATACACATATCGGGGGAGGCAAAGTTAATATTGCGCGCACCATGATGCTGGAAGACGAGCACGCACATCCACACTTCGGTTCTGAAGTTTGTCGTTCCGGTAATGGCCGCGTAGTGCCGTCTACCTTCAGTACCGGTTATCGTTATGCGGAAATGGGCTACACGGCCTGCTTTGAACCGGCAGTACTCCCGGTAAATGCGCGCCAGGCGCACATGGAAATGGCTGACACTCCGATGATCGATAAAGGTGGTTACGTATTGCTGGGCAACGACGATTTTTTACTTGGCCTGCTGCGCGAAGGCGCCAGTCAAAGTGCAATCAACGATTATGTTGCCTGGATACTTCACGCCAGCCAATGTATTGGAATAAAAGTTGTAAACGCCGGCGGCATCCACGCATTTAAATTTAATCAGCGACGGCTCGACGTAGATGAAACCGGCCCGGCTAATGTAAATCCCCGCCAGATTATTACTGCTTTAAGCAAAGCCGTGCACGAACTCGGTGTTACGCATCCGTTGCATGTACATGCAAGCAATCTTGGCGTCCCCGGCAATTTCGAATCCACGCTTGCGACCATGTCGGCGG
>JANQOT010000121.1 GCA_028285655.1 Gammaproteobacteria bacterium | reverse complement strand
TTATGATGTCACCCCTGGCACAAGTGTGATTTAAGGCAAAATGCGGTAAATCAGAGAATTTGTATGAAAATTCGCCTAATAACACCTGCTCCGCCAAGCTCTTTGGCTGGAAATCGTGCTACCGCCATTCGCTGGGCAAGAATATTCAAATCGCTGGGGCACTCGGTAGAAATCTCGGTTGACTACCAGGGCGAAGAAGCGGATCTGATGGTGGCCTTGCACGCCTGGCGCAGTGCGGCCGCCATTGATTTATTTTCGACCAAATACCCTGATCGTCCGTTAATTGTGGCGATTACCGGAACCGACGCGTACAAATTTATTCATACCCACCCGCAGCCTACTTTGCATTCGATCGAGCGCGCGGATTTATTGGTGGGTTTGCACGATTTGATTGCCAACACTATGCCGAAGCAACACCGGCATAAAATGCGCGTCATTTACCAGTCGGCGCGCAGCATGCGCGCCCGTCAACCTGTTAAGCGCAGTTTTCGTGTTTGCGTTGCCGGGCATTTGCGCGATGAAAAAGATTCGCTGCGCCCCGCTATGGCAGTTCGAGATTTGCCTGCATCCAGCCGCATAAAAATAGAACACTATGGTAAGGCACATACCGAAGACTGGGCGCAACAAGCTGAAAAAGAAATGGCGCATAACGCGCGTTATCGCTGGCATGGCGAAGTCCCGCACGCAAAACTGCGAAAAATTTATCGCTCTTCACATTTACTGGCGCTTCCATCGCGAATGGAAGGAGGCGCTAACGTCATTTCAGAAGCTGTAACGGCCGGACTCCCGGTGATCGCATCGCATATTGACGGCTCCATTGGATTGCTTGGAGAAGATTATCCCGGTTACTATGAGGTTGAAAATGCAGATCGATTGCGCGAGCAGTTACTGCGTGCCGAATCGGATAAAAATTTTTATCAAAGTCTACAAGCTGCCTGCGAAAAACGACGGGAACTATTTACACCTGCAAACGAACGTAAAGGTTGGCAGCAAGTATTGAAAGAATTGAAAAAACTATAAGAGAACGCATACTGCGTGAATCATGTCGATTCACGCAGTACATTTATTTTTTTGACTGATAAATTAAACGACTTCTACATTTACCGCTTGCAGGCCTTTTTCACTTTCTTCTACGGTAAATTGAACTTTCTGACCTTCTTTTAACGTTTTAAAACCCGAACCTGCAATTGCACTGTAGTGCACAAAAACATCCTTGCCATTTTCCTGCTCAAGAAATCCAAAGCCTTTAGATTCATTAAACCACTTTACTTGGCCGGTACATGTCGACATATAAAAACTCCAAATCTTTTTCTAAATAATTTACTGATATTGATTTTAACTAAGAACGGGCAGGAATTACTTACGAGTTACAAAACGAGATTCTTATGGTAGGTCTGCGATATTGAATTTAAATAAATACCTGCGACAAGCTTCATAGGTAAGTTCAGTGTACGCAAAAGCGTTAAAATGTAAACCGCTTTCCGCCGAATTCACTTGGTCGGAGGTACAAAATAAACGTATTTCCCGTATCGCGACGGTGCTAGTGTTATCGATCGACACAAGATGTATACCGCGCGCATTCAAACTGAATTTCAAGCCAATCGCGTGCTATTCGTTCATTTAGACAATCACCGGATGGCGGTTAGCTAAGGTGATCATTAGCTGGATTTTTCTATAATAAAATCAACAATATAGGTCTGGATTGCCTATAATTTTTCAGTCTGTGCGGCAGCAGAAATTATCTATAGCGTGTCTTAAACTCACCAAGATAGGAGAATTATCACCATTTCTTAATAAATATTTTAAAAATATCTTATAAACTTGCCTTTATCACAAAATCTGCTATTATTTTGTGAACCTGATCACAAAATATAGTGGTAATCGGCTAATTCACCTAGCCTTTTGTGGAAATTTTGCCCTGAACTGAATTTGGTATGAGTCTCGCCAATAGCCCCAAAATTTATTCATTTTTTCAGCTACTCGCGACCTCTCCCCGACCCAACCGTCGTTATCAGACTCAGTCGGGCACGTTTACGACTAAGCGCCCGGTGCGTCTGAAAGTAAAATGGATAAAATACAAAAAACAGGGATGGTGCCGCCTACGAACACTAAATCTGGACAACGTCGCTACCAACGGTGTTTTTATTATCTGGAAACCCAACAGTAAAAATAATGTAATTAGAGTCGGGCAAGGCAACATCGCAAGAAATTTACAAACTTTACGCAATGATCCGAATGTTTCGCACTTCGGAGATGATTTACTGGTGACCTGGGCAAGCATGCAAAAAAGATTTAGAGACGGTGCGGAACGTTATTTATACGAACAGTATTCACCGGCCAGCGGCGAACGCATCAATTGTGCAAGTCTGGTTTATTTAAATCTGCCCGGTAAGTCGTAGCTATTCATTTTCTGTTAACCAGGGTAACAATTCTTCCGCTACGCTGTGTTCAACATAGTTGGGATTTACGCCGATTAATGCCGCAGTGGCAGTCTGATTGAAAAAGAAATTTTGATAAATTTCTTTTGAATAGGTTCTCAGCGGTCGCGCAAACCCCGGTTGCGGTTCCCCGGTTAGCGAATCCATGTGATAAGCCGAACCGCCGATACCATCTACGCTGTGACAGGGAATGCAGTTTTGCGTAAGCACACGAAACGACCGATGGGTAAGATTTTTTATACCGGCATAGGGATCGATATTCGAAAATGCGATGCTGTCAAATTTAATCGTGGAGTACTGTAAAAACGGTAGTTCATACTGTCGCGGCAAAGGCTTGCGAAAATGAATAAAAGCGCCCAGCAACTGTACATATAAAGTATCTTCATCCGGCCCATCCGGTTCCCAGCTATAAAACTGCTTGGTCTTGTAAAAAGTAAACATTCGATACAAATTCCTTTCATCATCAATACCGACCACGATTTCAGGCTGATACCGCCCATATCGGTCGAGATCGAGAAAGAAACGATGCCCCTTTCTGTTGGTGAATGTAATATAGCGGCCCTGCTCTTCCGCAGGTAATAGCGAGCGGTAGGCAAGCAAATCAAATCCTTGATATGAGTTTAGCGGCCACTGTTTCAACTGGTAGGGTTCATGATGAAAAAAGGCTGCCAAAATTCTTTGCAAATCTTGGTCTACCGGATATTCGTTGATAGCTTCATCAACAGCGAAATAATCTTCATTATCGAATAACGGTTGCTGCCAGCGCGATTCGGCATTAAATTCCGCCAGGTACTGAACTTTTTCTTGTTTATCGAGCAAGTACAAAATCATTTCCGGTAACACTGGATGCTCAATCAGACTATTGATATTTTCAGTACTCAACGTCGTAGACCAGATCCAGTTATCATTAGCCAGTAATTTCTCTACCGCTTGCCGGCGTGCAATAAAATCTTCTGCAGCATCTTGCGGTGTATTAATGATGACTGTTTTGGGTAAATTAATTTTTTCGGCTTTGGCGAAATCGAAGCCAGCCTGAATGAGTACCAGCGCCTCGACTTCATCTTCTAAATGAGCGTGTTCATAAGCCGCGAACAAGTTATTTGTGTATTTATGGTCTGCCAGCACCACCAGGTCGGCACCGGCGGCACTGGTAAGATCAGCTAGATTTTGTATTACACCTGTAATACAGGTAACCGCTGTATTGTTATTTTCAGATTCGCAGTGATCTATGTATTCGATCACCAGCCCGGCATTTTGCCAATTTTGCGACCCGCTTGAATCGTGTTTGGCGAGACGGTCCAAAAAAGCAAGCACGACAACCGATTGTGCAAATTCACGTGGCTGATCTTTTGAGTAATACGTTATGCCAATTGCAGCCACTGCGATTACAGCGGCTACCAGTAAAATATTTTTGAATCCGTTGTTACTCATATCCCGAGAAAATCTGTTTCAACAAAGAATACATTATTTATGCATTACCGGTATTAATTGTTTAAGTAATAATCAAAGCCACCCAGTTGCTTAACTTGATTTTGAATTTCCAGACTACGGGCAGATACATAGGCGGACGGCGGTTTTAGTCTGTATTTTTTGGGATTTGGCAGTATGGCAACCAAACCACAGGCTTCCGGCAATGTTAACTCCCAGACGTTTTTATTGTAATAATACTGACTCGCTGCCTGGCCGCCGTATATTCCGTCCCCCATTTCCGCAATATTCAAATATACTTCCAGTATTCTCGCCTTATCCCATAGCAACTCTATCAATACTGCAAAGTACGCTTCGATTCCTTTTCTAATCAAACTTTTGCCTTCCCATAAGAATAAGTTTTTAGCCACTTGCTGAGTAATGGTGCTGGCTCCGCGCAAAGACTTGCCCTTCAAGTTGTCTTGAATTGCCGACCGAATCTGTTTGAAATCAAAACCAAAATGTTGCGGGAATGTTTGATCTTCCGCCGCCACAGCTGCAATTGCCAGATGTTTAGATATTCTTTGCCGATCCACCCAATAATATTGAATATGCACATCACTTTTGATCTGATGCTGCAACATGAATGAAGTAACGGGCGGATCTATCCATTTAAAAACAATAACAGGCACCACCGTAACAAGTAACGACAAGCCGATGGTAATACCCGCGATTTTCAGGAAACGCCGACGAAAGCTTTTTTTCTTTTTGCGCATAGAAGCTCGTCATGCTAATTCGCCAGAACTTATTATAGCAGCTAGGCAATATAATCCTTATAGTTATCGATCAGGATTTGCCGCACTGCTGCCGATGCGTTTTCCTCCGACATATCATATTGTTTGGCCAACAATCCGCCGATTTCCCGAATACAACGAACACCGTCTATTGCGGCAAGAACTTGGGCTTGCAACAAATGTTTTGATGATGCCGCAACTAATTCGTTTAGTTGCGGAATTGCCCGCGTATCGTCGGTAATCCAGTCCGGCAGATATATGTGTGGTTTGGCGATAACCGAATCAAATTTTTTCCTTGCACTAAAACTGAATACGTTTTCAATGCGTCCATGCGAGCTATGCGGGGAATGTAAATATTGGATTTCTTTCCGTTGTGCGTGTTCGACTTCAAAGCCGTATTTCTTCAATAAATCGATCAGTTCGTTCTCGCTGTAATTCCAGCTTTCATTTTTATGAAAAAATGCCAGCGATCCGGTGTTTGCCCACACGCCACCCGTTTTTAACAATCGATTTACGTGTGGAATAAATTCACGTAAATCCATCGGAATAATATCGATAAGCCAGGGGGTTAATATCGTATCAAACGTTTTATCCGCAAAAGGCACATTACTCGCGTCGCCCAAAATACATTCAAACTGGTCGGCTTGAGTTTGCTCACATGCTTCGGGCAGTTTGCATTTCTGCAAAACAGCATTATTTTCCAGCGACGAAGGCGCAACCGGAAATTCGTACAAGGAAACCGTTTCACCGTCGATTATTTGTCTCGCAGTGGTAAGCAGCAATGGATTGATGTCGAGCAAAACGGAATAATCTGCGTTCCAGCAATGATGAAAATCAAAAGAAAGCCTGGATGCCCCTGCTCCCATGGTTAATACTTCTCCCGCCTTGAAAGATGCCGGCAAAACATCGGCAAGCGCTTGCAGCAATTGTTCGTTCTCGCCATTTTCCCAACACCAGTCGCGAAAAATATTATTCAGATAACTGTCCACGCCCTGGTTTTGTGCCAACTGAATATTGCCGCTTATGTTTTGCGTACAATGATTTTCGCTGAAAAACGGTAACCGGCTTGTTATTTGTACTGCGTATTGTTCTTTCGCTTTTAACAATAACTTCACGCGTTGACGCGTGAGTTTACTCATTTTTTTATCCGCAAGCGTATTACGCAGAGACTCCAGAGTTGCATGGTTTTTCTGCAGAAAGCCGTTAAGACGCGCTGTCCAGCCATGCAGGACAGATTCGACGTGTGCAAATAAAAATGGAATCGCACGCTTACCGACTGTGATCAGCGGGTAGCTGGTCGAACAGTTGGAACAAATGATTGCAGTTGACTCACTATTTGCCGTTAACGCATTCGAAGAGCAATTGGGACACCGTAGCCTGGAGAAATAGCGGGCTTGTTCCGCTTCTCCGGACGCATCAAGTTGTAAGGCAGCTTTTGAACCCAAAGTTTGCAGGCGGATAGTTAGAAAGCACTATTTTGAGTAGTGTTTGAAAACTTAAAAACGGCATTGGTCGCTAAAAAACGACCACTGGTCGCGATTAGCTTAACAGTACACAGGGTGGAGAGAATTCCACCCTGCGATTCGACTGATTGAAAGACAGATTTTAAACTACAGGAATCGGATCAAACGCAATGTATGGATCTACCGCGGCTCCTGTTCCGAGACCGTTATTCGGTAGTACGTCTGTGCCAAACATCGCTTGCTGCCCATGTAATGCCAGGTAGTTAAGTACTACCATTTCCGCCAGGGCGGTTACATTGTTTGCAAATGGGCTTGATGCCGTTTCTACGTTGCCATCCGCTCTGTAAGTACCTAATTGATTGGTATTGGCAATGTTACCGCGTAGCACGGGACGTGCACCGCCAGGCTGATAGACAAATATCACGCTAGCTGCAGTTTGTGAGTTGTCCGATCGCCAACGGAATTTGGTAACTCCGTTGCCGTCATCTTCAGGATTGTTGGTGTCCGCTGAAACTGCACCGTCACTAAACATGTAAATCATTACAGGTTTATTAGACCGTTGCGCATATTCCAGAGTCGCACCAATCACCTGCCCGACTACAAAGTCTTTACCATCTGTTTCCGGTCGAGGATCCTGGTGATAATCGCGACCACCATACTCCATAGTGCCTGCACCCGCGAAACCGGTGATGACTGTTTTCATCACTGCAGCCGCCTTGCGGTAATCCCCTTGATTTAATTCGTTTCCTGGGAATATTTCCTGGAGCACCGGATCTTGGTTTGGATCCAGCTCGGCAGGCGTAATTAGAGTACTAAGCGTTGCAAGACTCTTGTCATACCCGCATTGCACGAGTTCCGCAGTTGCTTGCTCAACAGTTATTTGACCAAGCTTGAGCGCACTGATTACAGAGGCTGCCTCCGCTACTCGTCCATTTGGAAAACCCTCGTCATCGCCACCGCCCAAACCAATCGCTTCATTTGAATTACTGACTTTGGTCGGACGCAATGTAGGATCAATCATATATCCGGGTGCATCGGAACGGCCACCTGTGTCGGAGTTACGCGTACCGATAGCCGCAACGAACTCACCATTCGCGCCTGCTTTGGCAATGCCATACACAGGATTGTGCGGATTATTTCCGGTATCGTTGTCTGAACGTGCCGGAATGATCACTCCGTTAGTGCCCGCTCGGGTAGCGGCACTGGTTTTATCCATCATTCCGCGTAACAAGGCACTATCCGGATGCATTGCAATTCCGAAAGTACGGGCGACACCACGAACTTCGGGAA
>JANQOT010000240.1 GCA_028285655.1 Gammaproteobacteria bacterium | reverse complement strand
ATTTCGGTGCAAAACGCACCGGCGTGGCGGTAGGACAGGAAATCACGGCCACGGCACGACCACTGACTACCCTTACCAGCATTAACCGGCAACCCGATTGGCCGGCAATTGAAACTCTGGTCACCGAATGGCAACCGACCCAGTTGGTGGTCGGCATTCCCGCCGAATCCGATGCAAATAAATCCGTGCGGAAAAAAATTATCCAGTTCAGCCAGGAACTTCAGCAGCGTTTTAATTTGCCTGTACAGTTGCATGATGAGACACTCACTTCCGACGAAGCCTATTTACAACTTAAGAACAAACGCGCACAGCTTAAGGGCAAAATCGACAAAACCGAAATCGACCAATATGCCGCAGCCATCATTCTCGAATCGTGGATGAATGCGCGACCGACCGATCCATCATGAATTTAAACGTAGACCAGTTACTGGATAATTTACAAAGCGAAACCCGGCAGCTTTTAAACAAACTCGAAATTGAGCAGCCGCTGATTATCGGTATCCATACCGGTGGTATCTGGGTGGCGGAGCGATTACATGCCGCTCTGGGAATCACCAGCAAAATGGGTATTCTGGATATCTCTTTTTATCGCGACGACTTCAGCCGGCTGGGTCTTAACCCCCAGGTCAAACCTTCACAATTACCGCTGGATATCACCGATCAGCATATTGTGTTGGTTGACGATGTTCTGTATACAGGACGCACCGTGCGAGCTGCAATGAATGAGCTGTTTGATTACGGGCGACCCGCCAGTGTTCAGTTGGCCGTTTTAGTGGATCGCGGTGGTCGCGAATTGCCCATATGTGCAGCCGTCGCAGGCAAAAGGATTGATCTGCTGTCAAACCAGCAGGTAAAACTAACGGGGCCCGAACCCTTGCAAATAGAGGTCGTCACCATCGACTCTGCTTGATAAAAAATATCGCAACTAGCTAATGCAACATTTTTTAACAACTGAATCCCTCGATCGAGATCAGTTGATTGCTATTCTGGATACCGCCGAATCTTTTACCAGCGTAGACGGACGCAATATAAAGAAAGTCCCGTTACTACGCGGCAAAACCATCGTTAATTTATTCTTCGAGGCCAGTACCCGCACCCGCACCACTTTTGAACTGGCTGCCAAACGACTATCCGCCGACGTACTCAATATCAATGTAAATTCTTCGGCCACGGTCAAGGGAGAAAGTTTGCTCGATACGCTGCGCAATCTGGAAGCGATGCACATCGATATGTTTATTATTCGCCATCACAACAGTGGTGCCGCCGAATTTCTTACGCAACATATATCGCCCGGAATCAGTGTCATTAATGCCGGCGACGGCCGTCACGCCCATCCTACTCAGGCGATGCTGGATATGTTTACCATTCGAAGAGTAAAAGGAGAATTTGCCAATCTCAGAGTCGCAATCGTCGGCGACTTACTGCATTCACGGGTTGCACGATCGCAAATTCACGCTTTGCGCACGCTGGGCGCCAAGGAAATACGGGTCATTGCGCCGCGTACCCTGCTTCCATCGCACATTGAAGATTTGGGTGTCGTTGCATACCAGAATATCGAGCGAGGTATTAAAAACGTCGACGTAATCATCATGCTGCGCTTGCAAAAAGAACGTATGCAAGGTGCTTTACTGCCCAGTCAACACGAGTATTACCATTTGTTTGGGCTGACCAGAGATCGTTTGGCGATGGCTGCCGCCGATGCAATGGTCATGCACCCGGGTCCGATTAACCGTGGTGTGGAAATCAGCTCGGCAGTGGCAGACGGTGAGCAATCGGTGATTTTGCAACAAGTGTCCTACGGCATTGCGGTGCGAATGGCCATCATGTCCATGTTGGCCGGGAATTAGAATGAAAACGGAAATTATCAATGCACATATGGTCGACCCGGCCAACGATATCGACCGAGTAAGCAATCTTTATCTGCATGAAAATACTATTGCCGCTGTCGATGCGGCGCCAGATGGCTGGCAAGCGGAAGTAACTATCGACGCCAAAGAACATTACATCTTTCCGGGGCTGGTCGATCTCGCCGCACGAATGCGCGAACCCGGCCAGGAACACAAGGCCACTATTGCAACCGAGACACTTGCCGCCGTCAGCGGCGGCGTGACTTCGCTGGTATGCCTTCCTGATACTGACCCGCCGGTGGATTCGCCGGCTGAAATCGAGTTTATTCAGCAACGCACGCATACCACCGGCCACTGCCACGTCTATGTCATCGGTGCACTGACCAAACAACTAGAGGGTGCAATGCTGACCGAGATGGCGGCGTTAAAAGAGGCTGGTTGTGTCGGTGTAAGCAATCTATTACACCCGGTTACCAGCAATCTGGTACTGCGGCGCGCAATGGAATATGCCTCCAGCCAGGATTTAACGCTGTTTTTTCATCCCATGGATCACGACCTGAAAGCGAACGGATGTATCCACGAAGGTCTGTCGGCGACCCGAATGGGCCTGCCCGGCATTCCAAGTGCGGCGGAAACTGCGGCAGTCGGCTCCTGCCTGGCACTGATCGAACAAACCAACGTGCGGGTACATTTTTGCCGTTTATCTACGCAACGCTCGCTACAAATGCTGGAACGGGCGAGTTTCGACGGCGCTCCGGTAAGCGCGGATATCTGCGCACATCAGTTGTTTTTACACGATAACGATATTCACGATTTCGACGGCAATTATCATGTGCTGCCGCCGCTACGTGGAAAAGCAGACATGCAAGGCCTGCGCCGGCGTCTATGCAACGATATTATTGTCGGCATTTGTTCCGATCACCAGCCGCACGAGCCAGATGCGAAACTGGCTCCGTTTGCCGCCACCGAAGCCGGCATATCCTCGCTGGAAACACTACTGCCGTTGACTCTCAAATTAGTTGAAGAAAATGTATTGGGCCTGGCGGATGCCGTCGGCTTGCTTAGCCATAAGCCTGCGAAATTGCTCGCTATTGATGCCGGTACTCTATCGCCCGGTGCCAGTGCGGATCTTTGTATTGTCGACCCGAAACTGGAATGGCGGCTGGACGCCCAAACCATGATAAGCAGTGGCAAGAATACGCCGTTTCTGGGGCAAACGTTTACAGGTAAAGTGACCCATACTTTTGTCGCCGGCCGGTTAGCCTATCAACTGAAGCAATGAGTACCGCTACTATTCATGCCGAACGAGCACGAGTGCTCGTACACGAGTCGCTGCCGGCGGACCAATACCTGTTGCGCCTGCACGCCCCTGAGTGTGCCGCCCAGGTCGCCCCGGGCAATTTTATTCACCTCAGTTGCGATCAAAGTCCTTATCGCCTGAAAAGACCTTTTTCGGTAATGCGCAGTGCCCCCGCGGAAGGCTGGATAGAAATCTTGTATAAAGTGGTCGGGTCGGGAACTCGCGCGCTCGCTACCGCGAAACCGGACGATTATTTGCATTGCCTGGGTCCGATCGGAAATTCGTTCACGTGTTCCGGCACGACCCGCCGACCGTTACTGCTTGGCGGCGGTGTCGGCATTCCTCCGATTGTATTTTTTGCAGAGCAGCTAAAGAAAACGACAACCGTCACGCCGATGGTCATTATGGGCTCGGAGATTCCATTTCCATTCAAGGTGCAACCGTCGACCAAGCTGGTGGAAGGTATTCCCGGCGACGTAATCGCTGCCATGACGTTGCTGGAGGATCTGGCGATTCCTTCCCGCCTGACCAGCAAGCAAAACTACGCCGGTTGCTACGATGGTTACATCCATGAACTGGCCGAGCTGTGGTTGCAAACACTGGATTCGGCAGCCCGCGCTGAAGTGGAAATTTTTGCCTGCGGCCCGACCGCGATGTTACGGGCAGTAGCAAATTTGAGTCAGTCTTACGGCATTCCTTGTCAGCTTTCGCTGGAGGAATACATGGCGTGTGCAGTAGGCGGCTGCGCCGGATGTACAGTACTGGTTGAACAAAATGGTCAACGCGCAATGCGTCGCGTATGTGTGGATGGGCCGATTTTCAGCGCGGACAGTGTGTATCCGCAGCATCGATAGAAAACGCTTCAGTCGTCGCTGAAGACCGATTTGGCAGACTGTAAATACTGATCGTCTTCTTCGTCATTTAAGTCTTCGTCGATCAAGTCGTGGTCGAGACGCGCTTCGTCAAACGATTTTAAATCGTCCATTTCTTCATTTTCTTCAAGATCTTTTTGCATCTCGTTAAAATCGGGTAGCGGGCTGGACAATGTCGGAGGTTCGCTCTCGACCGGCTCGGCCGGCGGTACGTTCATGGACTCCTTGCTAAGCAGCAGCTCGTCCTGTTCTTTATGCTCGCCGACACTCTTGACGCCCCCGCCGAAGTTGATTTGCCACTCAAGGTTACTACGTGAATCGGCAAAGTTAAGCGCATCGTCCATGGTAATCCGCTCTGATTTGTATAACTCGTGCAGACATTGGTCGAAAGTCTGCATGCCTGCGGCTGCGCCCTTTTCCATGACCTCTTTGATTTCGCCGAAATTACCCTTGCGTATTAGTTCGGAGATGTAGGGAGTGTTAATTAAAACCTCGACTGCCGGAATGCGGCCCCCGTCGGTGCTGGGCACCAGTCGCTGCGAAACGATTCCGCACAGGTTCAAAGACAAATCCATTAAAATCTGGTTTTTACCGTCGGGCGGAAAGAAATTGATGATACGGTCCAGCGCCTGGTTGGCGTTGACCGCGTGCAAAGTGGTTAAACACAAGTGTCCGGTATCTGCATACGACATGGCCGCTTCCATGGTTCGCCGGTCGCGCACCTCACCGATCATGATGACATCGGGCGCTTCGCGCATGGCTTCTCGTAATGCATTGTCGTATGAAAGTGTGTCCAGTCCGACTTCGCGCTGGCCGATAATGGATTTCTTGTGTGTAAAGGTATACTCGATCGGATCTTCTACCGTTAGTATGTGACCGCTTTGCTGATTGTTGCGATGTTCGATCATCGCCGCCAACGAAGTGGATTTACCCGAACCGGTAGAACCTACCACCAGTACCAGGCCATTTTGCTTCATCACCAGCTCACGCAAGATAGCGGGTAAGCCCAGCTTTTCCACCGAGGGGATATCGCATTTGATATAGCGAATCACCATCGACACTTCCCCGCGCTGCAAATAGACATTTACGCGAAAGCGTCCACCACCGACGATGGAAATACCAAGGTTCATTTCCTTGGTTTCCTCGAATTCTTTAACTTGCTGCTCGCTTAGAATTTCGTAAGCGATTTTTTTGACAGTGCCCGGCTCAAGCGCAGTTTTGCTAATGCGCGATGTGATGCCATTGACTTTCATGCACACCGGCGCACCGGTAGTGAAAAATAAATCCGACGCGGCCTTTTGGGCCATTAATTTCAGATAGGGATCAATAGTCATCGAATATTATCTTGCAATCATGCCTGCTTCTTCTTCGTCTTCCTCTACTGTAAGAGTTTCCAATCCGTCTAGCAAGTCGCGCTCAGTCGATTTCTTGCTTTCCAGTTTGAGACGTAGACGAAGGTCGTTAACCGAATCCGCATTGCGCAAACCGTCTTCCATCGTGATCAAATCATCTTCGATCAAATCGAACAGATGCTGGTCGAATGTTTGCATGCCGGCTTCTCTTGACTTGGAAATCAGTTCTTTCATCTTGGGCACATCGCCCTTGAAGATTAAATCCGCCATCAACGGCGAATTAATCATAATTTCCACTGCCGGAATTCGGCCGTCGGTATTTTTCCGCGGTAACAGGCGTTGTGAAATCAACGACTTCAGGTTCAAAGACAAATCCATCAGCAGTTGTGCACGGCGCTCTTCAGGGAAAAAGTTAATTATTCGATCCAGTGCCTGGTTGGTACTGTTCGCGTGCAAAGTCGCTAGACATAAATGACCGGTTTCGGCAAACGCAACTGCATGTTCCATGGTTTCACGATCACGAATCTCGCCGATCAAAATGACATCCGGTGCCTGACGCAATGTGTTCTTCAATGCGATTTCAAAGCTTGCGGTATCCACCCCGACTTCGCGCTGGGTAACAATACAATTTCGATGCTTGTGTACGAATTCTATCGGGTCCTCGATAGTGACAATATGGCCCTGGCTGTTTTCGTTCCGATACCCGATCATGGAAGCCAGCGAAGTGGATTTACCGCAACCGGTACCGCCGACAAAAATCACCAGGCCGCGCTTGGTCATTGCGATATCTTTGATAATCGCCGGCAATGTTAATTCTTCAATGGTCGGAATTTCAGCATTAATTACCCGCAGCACCATTCCCGAGCTATTGCGCTGCATAAATGCATTAACACGAAAACGCGATACGTTCGGCAAACTGATCGCAAAATTACACTCCTGAGTCTCTTCGTATTCGCGAATCTGGCGATCATTCATAATCGACCGCACAATAACCTGTGCATGCGATGCAGTTAGCGGTTGATTAGTGATAGGAATCAGCTTGCCGTCGACTTTCATCGACGGCGGCGCGCCGACAGTAATATATAAATCCGACCCGCCTTTTTGCAGCATGTTGCGCAGCAAGTCATGCATAAACGTTATGGCCTTATCTCTATCCATCTTGAAATCCGCTTGATCTGTTCGTTATTTAAAAATCGTCATTCTTGGCTGCTTTTCTTCGTGCCTCTTCTTTACTGATCAGGCCTTTGGTCTGAATTTCCTTCAGACACTGATCCAGTGTCTGCATACCCACATTCTGGCTGGTTTGAATGGCTGAATACATCTGTGCGACCTTATCTTCCCGAATCAGGTTGCGAATGGCGGGTGTACCCATCATGATTTCGTGGGCGGCGACCCTTCCTCCACCGATTTTTCGGCATAAAGTCTGCGAAATAACTGCACGTAAAGATTCGGATAACATCGAACGCACCATATCTTTTTCCGCGGCCGGGAACACGTCGATAATACGGTCGATCGTCTTGGCCGCCGAACTGGTATGCAAGGTTCCAAACACCAGGTGGCCGGTTTCCGCCGCGGTCAGCGCCAGACGGATCGTTTCCAGGTCACGCAGCTCTCCGACCAGAATCGTATCCGGGTCTTCGCGCAATGCGGAACGTAAAGCTTCATTAAAGCCCAGCGTATCGCGATGCACTTCACGCTGGTTGATCAGACTTTTTTGGCTTTCGTGTACAAATTCAATCGGGTCTTCAATAGTAAGAATATGGCCGTACTCGTTGACATTTTTGTGATGAATCATGGCCGCAAGTGTGGTCGACTTCCCTGATCCGGTCGGTCCGGTCACCAGCACCAGGCCACGCGGATACATGGATACTTCAGCAAATATTCGTGGGCAATCCAGTTCTTCCAGTGTAAGAATTTTGGTCGGAATGGTTCGAAATACCGCACCGGCGCCCCGGCTCTGATTAAAAGCATTTACACGAAACCGTGCCAGCCCCGGAATTTCAAAAGAAAAGTCGGTTTCCAGAAACTCCTCATAATCTTTACGTTGCTTGTCATTCATGATGTCATACACCATGGAATGAACTTGTTTATGCTCCATAACGGGCACATTTATTCTGCGCACGTCACCGTCGACGCGAATCATGGGAGGCACACCGGCCGACAAGTGCAAATCGGAAGCTCCGTTTTTAACGGAAAACGCTAGTAACTGAGAAATATCCACTTAGACTCCTTGCAATTCAAACGATACAATTCCATGTATTCCCCTGTTGTAGACCGAATCTTGTAATGGATTTGGCAGGGCATTCGATCATAGCTTTTTAGCAGCAAGCCGCTGTAGACTGACACTATATAGCGTCAGCGCGTTGAATCGCGCTATCTAGACATTACTATTCGACAAGCAGGCATATTGTAACGACAAACGAAGGCCGGGTAGTACGCACATATAGGGTTTTCGGCGCAGCAAGTCACCTTGCAAATTCGTAAATTCCAGCATGGCAAATACAGCTATCGAACAACAACTGACCGCCATCAAACGGCAGCTCGAATCCCTCGAAACGCGTTACGGGCGCAGTGAAAACAGTGTGCGTTTGATTGCCGTCAGCAAAACCCGCTCGGCCGAAGAAATCAGAGCGGCGGCGAACTGCGGGCAATTCGATTTCGGTGAAAATTACGTGCAGGAAGCGGTCGAAAAGATGGCGCAACTGGAAGACCTGCCTCTGAGCTGGCATTTTATTGGCCCGATACAAAAAAACAAAACCAGAACAATTGCACAACACTTTGACTGGGTGCACAGTGTCGATCGGGAAGTAATCGCTTCGCGGTTAAATGATCAGCGACCCGAACACCTGACCCCTATTAATGTTTGCGTACAAGTAAATATCGATCAGGAAGATTCGAAATCCGGCGCGCACCCCGATAAGGTGATCGCCATTGCCAGACACATCGATGCTCTGCCACGGCTGGCATTACAAGGATTGATGGCTATTCCCGCACCACAACAGGATTTTCAACAACAGCGCGCAACCTTTAGTAAAATACATGCGTTGCTGGATCAGTTGAACGATGCAGGTTTGGGTACAAAGACATTATCAATGGGCATGAGTGGCGATTTCGAAGCCGCCATTGCGGAAGGTGCTACTATGGTGCGCATCGGTACCGCTATTTTCGGTCCACGCAAAACGTAAGCGAATGACTACCTCGGGAAACAAATCAATAATTGTAATGGGCGGCGGCAATATGGGTAGCAGCCTGGTGAAAGGGCTGCTGGCAAATCACTGGCAAGCCGAAAAAATATTTATTTGCGAACAACACTCGCCGCGACGTAATTGGCTGAATTCAGAGTTTCCGCAATGTCAGGTTATAGAAAGTTATCAAGCGCCGATTCCGTCGAATAGCATTGTAATATTGGCAGTAAAACCGCAGGATATGCGTGCGGTATGCCTGCAGATTGCCGCCGGTAAATTTGCCGCCGATACATTATTTGTATCAATTGCGGCAGGCGTACCGACTGCAGTAATGCGTCAGTGGCTAGGAGAACAAACCAATATTGTACGTTGCATGCCGAATACGCCGGCTGCGATCGGCCACGGTATTTCCGGCCTGTACGCGGACGAAAATATTTCCGTTGACGACAAAAAATGTGCGCAGGAAATTCTGTCTGGCGCAGGTAAAATAATCTGGGTGCAAAATGAGGCTTTGCTGGACGCCGTCACCGCGATATCCGGCAGCGGCCCCGCTTATTTGTTTTATTTTATGGAATGCCTGCAGGAAAGTGGCAAAGCGTTGGGATTAAGCGCACAGGATAGCTATGCTCTGACACTACAGACCGTGGCGGGGGCCGCGTTGCTGGCACAAGAGCATAATCAAAGCTTTCAGGAATTACGTGCCGACGTTACCTCCAAGGGCGGTACGACCGAGCAGGCGATAAACTGCCTGGAGGAGAATGATTTTAAACAAATTATCGATATGGCCGTTAAAGCTGCTGCCAAACGTGCCGCCGAAATCAGTAAATCTTTTAATCATGAGGAATAAGCCATGCAGGCTGCGAATAATGTAATCATTTTCTTAGTTCACACATTATTCACTTTATATATAGGTGCTCTGCTGCTTAGAATCATTCTATCTGCTGCCCGCGCCGACTTTTATAACCCGATTTCGCAGTTTCTGGTCACGATCACCAACCCGGTAGTGCTGCCGTTGCGAAAAGTGTTGCCCAGTATTGGACGAATCGATACCGCCAGCTGGGTGCTGGTGTTCGGCCTTAAAGCATTAGAGATATTTTTGCTGTATGCAATTAAGGGACTACAGGTCGCGGCAAGTCACCTGGTGACCGCCACGATCATGGATGTTCTGATTACCATTGTCTCAATATTTTTATATGCGGTCATTTTTAGAGCAATATTAAGCTGGATAACCGGCCCCAATATGTATCAACATCCGATATTGTCGATATTAAACTCAATTACGGAGCCGGTGATGCGGCCAATACGCAGGGTGATTCCGCCGGTTGGCATGTTTGATTTGTCGGCTCTAGTCGCAATTATCGTCTTATATTCGATTTTGATTGCACTAAATTCTATCTGACGCACATTCCTCACCGCTTAAAAAAACAAAAGCGCTGCTTTAGCGTTCATTCTTAAGATTATGCGCGAAGTTGCAAAGTTTCCGGCGCTCAAAAAGTGTGCGGTAGTTCACATTTTTTGTGTTTGGTACTCGTCTTTGAACAAAGTTTTCTATGAGTTTAATCAATTAAAAAAAATCTCAATTACAAACGCAGATTTTGCTTGCATTTACAACAACTTTTCAGAAAACACTTAAATACAAGGAAAAATTGGCATTGTGCTAAACCTTGTGTACAATTCGCTCGCAAATAATAAATATTCTGTTGAAGGCGTAACTACAAGATCAGTTATTAAAACTGATGAGCTTGTTCAAATTTATTAACTCACACAGAGGGAAAATTCATGGCCGTAAAGAAAAAAGCTGCTGCCGCTAAAAAACCACCCACCAAATCAGAAATCTATAACGCAATTGCCGACGATACCGGACTCACTCGTAAAGAGGTTGCCTCTGTTTTTGATTCAATGTCAGGGCTGATCGCCAAGGAATTAAAGCCTCGTGGCTCAGGCTTGTTCAATATGGTGGGCCTATGCAAAATCAAAGTCGTTAAGAAGCCTGCAACAAAAGCACGTAAAGGAATTAATCCGTTTACCGGAGAAGAAACCATTTTTAAGGCAAAACCTGCGCGTAAAGTCGTAAAAGTGCTGCCTTTAAAAGGCTTGAAAGATATGGTGTAAGCGCTCGGGAACGAGCAAAAATTAATGAGGAATATCTAGCTCCTGCATGACTTTATGCTTGATACGGATAAAGTCGGCGTGGGATAGATACAGCCAGTCGGCTATCTTGCGAATATGATATTCCTCATATTTATCCAGCACTCGATCGACATACGCAACTTTCCACAATCCTTCCAGTATTCCAAGTTTGGACGATTGATCCAATTCTTCGTTTAACATTCGAATAAACGGATGTGCGGAGGTATATTGTTCGTGTTCTGTAATCACGTATTGCAGCAACGCAGTTGCCTCTTCTGTCCGCAATTTAAACTGCATTACTAATATTTCTGTAATTGCCTGCTTTTCCTGTTCGGAAATATCAAAGTCGGCACGACTCACTTCCAGCAACAAGACTGCAGCTGCCAATTGAACAGTGTGCTCTTCGCTTTTATCGGCGTCTTTAATTTGCAGCGTGCTTTCGAACCAGTCATTGATTTTATTGAACATATTTTATTGCTCGTTTGCATTTACATATCGATTATTAGACAAACCAGTAAAAAAAGTTTTAACCAAGGGATGTCGAACCGCTGAAAAATTTGACGATTCAACCAGATGGCGTTCGGCGACATAAGTCGTATAGTCCTCACCGTCTACCAGTACATGGTACCAGGGGGCATCTTTGGGAGGACGTGACCTCGCAACTGTTTCATACCATTGTTCGCTGCCGTTAAATTGTGCATCGACGTCGAACACTACACCTCGATAGCCGAACTTTGTGTGGTCGACGATTTGGCCAATATGATATTTCGCATGTAATGTCATCAACAGCCCTCAACTACATAATTTATAGGGATAAATGATCGGGGTCTGGTGGATTATAATTCATTTAACAGCGAAATAACGTTGAACATGCTATGCTCATTAAACGCTTGAGACTAAACAAATCCTGTATCTAAATAAAATTCCGCAAATGACGACCGAAAACGAAACCAGCAAAGAACAACGCATCCTGCTGGTAATGCGAAAATTACTGGGGTCTATTGTGCGTGAAACAACACCAAGTCCCGGTATGAAACATACCTTAAGTGAACATACGCGCGAAGATATTCGTATGTGTTTTGGATTAATCTCGGCCAGAGAGCGGGAACTGGCGGAAAAAACCGGTATAAATCTGGAAATGCGCCCCCGGTACGGCGATCAACCATCAACTTCAACTGTGGTTTCGATGGATACTTTGAAAAAAAAATCTTCGTCACAAACTCCCGAAGACGATAACACTTGACCAGAACAAGTTGCTCTAGATGAATTCAGAATCGACGCAAATTGCAATCGCCAGAAACACCATGCGGTTGCTGGATGAATGGGGACTGGATAGCAAGCAAATTATTCGACTACTTGCCTTACCCGGCACCATACGTTCGCGGCATCTGGAAAAGTTCAGAAATGGCCACTCGTTTCCGGAAAGCAAAACTACCAATGCTCGAATCGAACATATTGTCGGGATTGCCGATGCATTACGCACTACTTTTCCGCGCAACTCTCACATGAGCTCCCGCTGGTTACGTACCCCACACCGACGCTTTCGCAATAAAACACCTATGGAAACGATGCTGCAAAGCGAAACCGGTTTACTCCGCGTACGTTCGGAACTGGATTGCGCTTATGCCTGGGATAAATCCGGTTCATAAATCAACACTATTACAATTAAAATCGCTGCGCTAAAATACCGGTCAAGACGAACCAGGTTCCGTATGCCTGAAAATTTTATTTGCTATGACAACGCTAAGACTTGACGACATTAAAGTTACGCTGGAACCTGGAGTAGAAATTACGCCGGAAAATAAGTGCGGTTTTTGCACCAATACTATTTGCTGCACCTATATTACGCAGGAAATTGATACGCCGAGAAGCAAGCAGGACTTCGAGTATTTACTATGGCTGGTTTCGCATGATCATGTGGAAGTCTATCAGGATGATGACGGCTGGTTTTTACTGGTTCAAGGCCGTTGCACGCACATTCTGCCGGGCGGGAAATGCGGCATCTACGAAGCGCGACCGCAAATATGCCGCGATCATTCCAACGACTATTGCGAATTTGATTCGCCCTCAGAAGAAGGATTCGACCTTTATTTCCGCAACTACGATGAGTTGCTAAAGTACTGCAAAAAGCGCTTCAAACACTGGAAACGCGGTTAATCATTTGCCAGTTCATCCACTATTTCATCAAACCGGTTGATAGCGGAAAATCCCTCGGTATCTTGCCGCGGCTTGGTAGTATCGGGCTGATGAATGCTAAGTAAAAATTTTATGCCGTAATGACGAGCAGCGTGCAGCACTGCAATATTATCGTCGACGAGTAAAGTCTTGCTCGGTATATGCCGTTCATCTTCTGCCAGAATCGGCCAGAATTGTTCCGCTTCTTTTGCATGCCCGTACTGATGTGAAGAAATAATTCGATCGAATTTCTTTTCGATACCCGTCTCTCCCAATTTTACATCGACGCTGTCCATATGAGCATTAGTCAATAGAACGACACGCTTGTTTTTGGTTTTCAGCCAATCCAGAAACTCGTTCACCATTGGAAACAAGGAAACCCTGGGAGCGATTTCCCGCTTCAGGGCCGCTATATTCAATCCCAATGTTTCCGTCCAGTAATCCGTACAATACCAGTTCAAGTTGCCATGCTGGCTTTTATACATTCCGATCAGCAACTCTTTTGCCTGCGTATACTCTAATCCATTAGCTTTACTGTACTTACCAGGGACAAATTCATGCCAGAAATAATTATCAAAAGCGAGGTCCATTAATGTCCCATCCATATCCAAAAAAGCTGTCTCAATTTGATTCCAGTCAATCGTTTCTTTCATGGCAAATAATAATTCCCGATGCGGTACAATAACGGTCGTTATGACGTCACTTATTTTATAGATAATGTTTTCAAATAACGATATTAAAGAACTGGTGCTGGATGTAAACCATATTGCACAAGGCGCAGGAAATAAAATAAAACAGTACTTTAATTCAAATTTTGAAGTCAACTTTAAGCACGACAAATCCCCGGTCACCACTGCGGATTTGGCGGCACATCAATATATTGCAGAGCAATTGCAAGCATTGACCCCGAATCTCCCGCAATTATCGGAAGAATCCGATCAAATAGATTTTGACCGGCGAGCCACCTGGAAAACTTATTGGCTGATCGACCCATTGGACGGCACCCGCGAGTTCGTTAAAAATAATCCTGATTTCACGGTTAATATTGCTTTAATTCATCATAATGAGCCTGTACTCGGCGTCATTCATCTTCCGGTAGAGAATCACCTCTACTTTGCAACACGAACAAACGGAGCATTCAAGCGTGTGGGAAACCACTCGCATACTGCGATTTCGGTACGGCAGCAGTCCCTGAATTCACCTCGAGTATGCGGAAGCCGGGCAAAACCGGGAAAATCGATGCAAAAATTTCTAACCAACATCGGCGACCATGAATTGATATCCAGAGGAAGTTCTATAAAATCGTGTCTGGTCGCAGAAGGAAGTGCCGACATCTACCCTCGTTTTGGCCCGACCTGGGAATGGGATACGGCAGCAGCCCAGTGCATCGTAGAACAGGCCGGCGGCAAACTAATGGATTTCGAATCCAATACTTTGCAATATAATAAAGAATCATTATTAAACCCCTCTTTTATGGCTGTGGGTGACAATAATATAAACTGGCAAAAATTTTTACGCTAAAATTTGTTTATGAGTTATTACAAGGCTTTGTCCAGACTGCCGTTACCGGTGCTATATTATTTTTCCAGCGTGTTCTCGTTTATGCTGTACTATTTTCTTCGGTATCGCAGGGACGTTAGTTTTGAAAACATTCGCAATTCATTCCCTGACATAAATAAAAAAGAAGTTTTAAAAATTCAAAAACAAGCATATCGAAATATATGCGACTCTTTTTTTGAACTCATTAAATCATATGACATTAGCGGCGAAGAACTGCAGTCCAGAGTGACCATTCGCAATATAGAAGCAATTAAATCGGTGCTTAATAAAAATCAATCGGTTTTACTTTTAAGCGCACATACCGCACCGACCGAGTGGATAGCACAAACTTTGCACCTGCATCTTGACAGCACCGTTGACCCGGTCTACAAGCCGGCTCATTCATCTTCGGTTGACAGATTTGTTTTTGCCGTTCGTTCCCGCTACGACGCCACTCCCATACCATACAAAAAGCTGGCAAAGGACATCATTAAACGAAAAATGGTAAATCGTTGTGTGGCGATGTTAGCCGATTTAGCGCCGCGCCGAAGAGAACAAACTATTACCTTAAAATTTCTCAATCAGCCGACGCGGTTTTTTCTCAGTATCGAACGAATTGCCAGGCTGGCCAATACACCAGTATTTTTTATTGGCATTAAAAGGACCGCTAAAGGGTATTACGAAGCCACTGTTCATAAATTATGCGAACAACCGGGTCAATTACAGGACGACGAATTAATCAGGCAATATGCTCGACATGTAGAAGACGTAATCAAACAAAGCCCGGCCGATTGGCTATGGACACATCGAAGGTGGAAGCACTCTGCTAATTTTAGCAATCAACCTCAAAATGTTACGGCTTAAAATCCGGCAGTGGTCCATTTACATACCATCGCCCGGATTCGTCGTCTTTCCACCATAATTGCTTATCCTGAATAGTGTGTACATTGTTCACACGCTCATGGTAATAGGAGATTTCAGCAGTCGCTGTCGCTTCTGTTTTCTCCTCATTTAGAATTATGGTAAGCACTTCGTACTTGGTTACGCGTATTTCTTTCAAACTTTCTGTATCGACGTTGATAACTTCACCGTCCGGATGCCGAATATAACCAGCGGCTTCGTCGTACGCGCGCCATCGAATAAATTTTCCATATGTTTTTACTTCTTCATGTAGACTTTCCACATCTTTTGATGGTGCGCTTGCGAGACAACCGCTCACAAGAATAAAACACAACAAATAAATAATGCCTCGAATACTATAGCTTGTCATAACGCGCCCTCTTGTAATTCGCGTTGCCTAATTTTGACTTAAGTACTGCACCCGCCAGATTGCCGCAGCTATTAAAATTAACCAACCAAAGGGGTATGAAAAAATCCCCGAAAAATAGGCATACAGTGTGACAATCAGCAAGACTAATATAATAAGTAATAGCGGATCATGCAAAATTAGTTTTAGCATTACTCGTTTGCGAAATTATCGTCCGCTAGTTGTTGAATTGCTGCATAATTCAGTTTGCCGGTGCCGAGCAAGGGTATTTCCTTGGTATATAAAACTTCGCGCGGTACCATTATTTCAGCACCCCCCTGTTCGACGATATAGTGCTGTAATTGCTTGCGATCAGCCTGATCACGCGTAGTTACCAACACTAGCTTTTCGCCTTTTCGAGCATCTGCGACCGCACATACACAATGTTGTTCTTGCGGCCACAACGCCGCCACCCATCCTTCCACCTGAGTTAGTGAAATCATCTCTCCGCCAATTTTCGCAAATCGCTTCGCTCGGCCAAGTATGGATACAAACCCTTCTTCATCGATATCAACAATATCGCCGGTATCATGCCAGCCATCTTCGGTGGGCTGAAGTTTTCCCGGGGCATCAATTTTCAGGTAACCCATCATAATGTTATTACCGCGTACCCATAAGCGACCACCATGATCGATTCCCGGAACCGCCTCCAGCCTGGTTTCGATCCCCGGAAACAAACGTCCTACGGTTCCCAGTTTGTAATGGCTGTAAGTATTAATGCTTAGCGCCGGCGAAGTCTCGGTCACCCCGTAACCCTCAAAAATTCGCACGCCGAATTTCTCCATCCAGCGATCTCGCGTTGCAGATTTCAACTTTTCAGCACCCGCAATTACATAGCGTGTAGACTGAAAATCTTCCGGGTCTCCATGTGTCGCATAGCCTTTTAAAAACGTGTCGGTCCCGAAAATTACAGTCGCTTGGGTATCATATACAAGCTCCGGAATAATTTTATAGTGCAACGGGGACGGATATAGAAATGTACGAATTCCGGATGACATCGGCAAAACCAAACCAACACCGAGGCCGAATGAATGAAATACCGGCAATGCATTAAAAAAACGGTCTTTAGGTGAAAAATCCAGGCAGGCTTTGACCTGGGCCTGATTGGAAAGCAGATTTTTATGACTAAGCACCACTCCTTTCGGCGCACCTTCCGACCCCGAAGTAAATAAAATCACGGCTGGCTGATCCGGTGCATTTTGATGTTTAAATAAACCTATTTTCGTTTTTGATTTTAAAATTCCCTTAAGCTTGCTGACTAATCCAATTTGCTCTTTAATATCTTCCAGATAAACTAAATTTACCGTTGCCTGCAGTTTCTTTTCCAGTGTTTCCAGTTCCGCCAGTTTGATAAATCTTCGCGAAGTAACTACTGTTTTGATTTGAGCTGTCGTAATTGCCGCGGACACGCTTTCCTCACCCATAGTAAAATTCAACATCGCAGGAACCACCCCCAGGCTTTGCAGCGCGTAAAAGGTTACAGCCGTAGGCACGGCATTTGGCAACATCATGCCTACATGCTCGCCCTGTCGAACATGCTTTGCCAATGCATTTCCCAGCACTACGCTACCCAGCATCACGCGGCCTAAAGTAATCGGAGCGCGTTGAATATCCTCCAGTACCTCATGCTTACCTCCAAAGATATTTAACGAGTCACTTAAACTTTCAAACAGAGTGTGGTTAACGTCTGTCGTACTGTATTTTGTCGACGTCATAATGTCGTATATTGCTCTGCGCAATGCTTTTTTACGCGCACCGCCACGAATTTTTTTTGCAACACCGACGGTTTGAGGCGGGCATATATGGATCGTAATTTTAGGAAACCATCTAAGCTTCAACATTCCTTTTAGACGGCCAAATGGCGTAATTTCCGCACCCTGGATTCTGACCGGCACAATATCGGCTTTACCCATATCCGCGATCTTGCCGGGCCCCTCGTACATTTTCATTAAACTCCCGGTATGGGTGATTCTTCCTTCCGGAAAAATAACCACCTTGCGTCCATCACGCAGCATTTTAATTAATCCCTTTACTGCCATGGGTTGAGTGGAGTCCAGCGGAAACATCTCAAAGAACTGCGTAAAAATTTTTGCCCACCATTTTTTATTGACATTAGTGTTGATGGCGAATACCGGCATTTCCGGCAAATAACACATCAATAACGGGCCATCGAGAAAGGACACATGATTCGAAACAATCACATGCGGAGATTTGTCCCGTGGAAAGTTTTCGAGGCCTTTTACTTCAACACGATATAGAAATTTAAACAAAACCCGGCCAAAGGTTCTTAAAGACTGTTTCGGAATAATTTTCATAATATAAAGCGCCACCACTACATTTAGAATCGCCAGCATCCAGAATATATCTGGTATTTTGAATCCTTGTGAAAATACACCAATCACCAGTATGGATGCCACCACCATAAACAGGGCATTCATAATATTATTTGCCGCAATCGTTCGTGATCGAACGTTATCATTCGCCCTTTTTTGCAGTAGCGTATATAAAGGTACGATGTAAAATCCGGCCGCAATTGAAAGCAACAGCATGTCCAGCAATATTCGCCAACTAGTTGTCGTGTCTATAAATTGCGCGATATTGATATAGGTGAATTCACCCGAGGCCTGTTGGGATAAAACCGCCTGAGTAGAAAAATACAGATCCAGACTGAATAATGACATCAATATGCCCGCGAATGGGACATAACGACCGCTTATTTCGCCATGCAATATACGGCTACACAGTATTGAGCCGATACCAATCCCGATTGTGAACATCACCAGCAGCAAAACGGCGACTTGCTCATTCGCACGCAATACATCGGAGGCCAGCGGTGCGAGCAGACTTTGTACGACGTATCCCATGAACCAGAACCATGAGATTCCTAGAATAACGCGCCTGATTTCCCAGCGATCTGCACCAATTCGAAACACGTCCATTGTGTCTTTAAAAATATTGATACGCGGTTGTACGGTACTATCGGCTTGTTCCACAAATGGTAAAAATAAACTGGCAACGAATCCCAGTGCGGCGCACGTCACCAGAACCGCCGAAACCTGCCATGCACCTGCATCTCCCAGAATTAATAATCCGCCGACGATCGTACCCAGTAAAATAGACAGGAAGGTTCCGGCTTGAACCAGGGCGTTACCACCCAACAATTCGGTTTCTTTTAATAATGCCGGCAGAATTCCATACTTGACCGGGCCGAATAAAGCAGATTGCAGTCCGGTTAAACCTAAACATGCAAGCAGTAACCAGAAATTGTTATTAACAAAGGCAACGGTTGCGGCCAGCATGATCGCCAATTCGAATAATTTTATGTAGCGGATCATGCGATGCTTGCAATGCTTGTCGGCCAACAAGCCGCCGGTTGCGGAAAAGAGAAAAAATGGCAATATAAATATTCCCGCCGCCACCATATTCAAAATAGGCGCTTGCATACCAATTTGATCGGCAAGCTGGTAAGCGATTAAAGTGAGCAAAGCAAAGCGGAAAACATTGTCGTTAAATGCGCCAAAAAACAGCACAATAAACAGCGGCAAAAATCTTTTTGTAGTTAATAACGACCAGACAGATTTGCCCATAATCAATCCATATTTTCACTTAGCAACATTCTGCAAATCACGTTCGAAACCGTTTTACTGTGGACAGATAGTGGTCCATCGATTCTTTTAAACTGCTTGTTAATAGCAACTTGATTTACTGCACCCATAGCCATAGCTGCCAAGATTTGCGGATCATTCGACCTGATCAATCTTTGTTTTATTCCCTGTTCGATGATATCGATGATTACCTGATAAGGAGTTAAAAGATTTGCATCGATTTTGTGCATATATTTTTGCTGCGCGATTAAATAGTATTGAAACAAAACCCAATCATCATCCGCTAATTGCAAAAAACTAACGACCAGATTCGTAATCTGTTCCCGAATTGAAACCGGCTGCTCTGCTATTTCCTGTAATGTAGCGGCTAACTGATGGTGGTAGTCGCGAAAGATTTGCCATGCTAGTTCTTCTTTACTTGAAAAGTATCGATAAATTGAACCTTCCGCCACTTTTGCAAGTGCGGCTATTTCGCGTGTCGTTGTGGAGGCCACCCCCTGTTGTACAAATAGAGTGACTGCAGCCTGTATTATTTTGTCCCGCGTCGATTCCATTTATCGCTAAACTGCTTGTATGGATTAGGGAATAATTGTAAGTGAGCGCTCACTCATTATCAAGTTTGCCAATATTGGCCTAGAATATTTTACTTAACTTATTAAATTTAAAGGAGATAATTTATGCACATTGTTACCAATAGAGTTTATGTTCAGCCCGATTGGCAACAGGAATTTGAGCAAAGATTCCAGAAACGCGCGGGCCAAATCGACCGGCAAGCAGGTTTTCGAAGGATGCAGATTTTAAAGCCGGTGTCCGATCAAACCCCGTATGTCGTCTACACAGAATGGGAAGACGAGCAAGCGTTTAAAAATTGGGTCGGCAGCGAGGACTTTAAACTAGCTCACCAGAATCCGTTACCGGAAGAAGCTTTTACTCAACAGGGAAGCCTGGAGCAGCATACACTTATTATTGAGGCAATACGAAATGACTAAGTTTGGACGCACCTGCTCTTGAAGTGCCAATCGGCAAAACGCCGATAAAACCAGTTGACCGTCGGAACCATGTGAAATCGATAAAGCAGCTTTCCGAATACCGAATACCGGGGAATTTTCGACCATATTGAAGCAAAGGCTGCCGCCCCTTTTACGACCACGCCGTCCCAGCGTAAAACGTGCAATTCTCGCATGGCATCTACGTGGCGGATTCCAAGTTGCTTCAGCCAATCGCTACCCGCCTGAATATCCACCCAGTCGATTTGCTTGTTTTTATCACAGCGCCGATAGTGGTTAATTTCTTTGCTGCATAAACCACAGCCACCGTCGTAGAAAACAACCGTTTTGTTAAACCTTCCCACGTCCACTATTCCATGACCTCTTGATTATACTCATGCAATTAACTGTCACCGAATAGACAGTCCCCTGAGAAAATAATTCACCGGCATTCAAAATTATTGATCAACGTCATTAATGGCCGTGTGAACGGCAAGGATTTAATTTTTCTGAATTTTCGCGGCTGTAATAGATCAGGCCAACTCATCCAATAGCGTGCCCAGTATTTCATCTGCGGCTTTCACCACCGCAATCGACGCCTTGGTCTGAATTTGCGCCTCTTTGATATCCAGCAAGTTACCTGCCAGCTTGGTGGGGTCGCCTCCGGCACCGCTTGCAATTTCATGTGCATTAACAGAAATACGCTCCAACCCCGCCTGGATACCCTGCAATCCGTTGTTCAGTATTGCACTCATGACTGTGACTTAAAATTACCGATAACGCAGTCATCCGCCGCAACAGCATAAACTTGAAGCTCAACGCTTTAAAATGTTAACTGCGTCACAATTTTTGAATGGCTTGGTCGTTCAGGAATACGATTACTAATTTTTTGAAGACCGGATCTTTAAGTAACTCAAAGCGATATCTTGCCTGACCTGTGGAAATTCAATTGGATTTCTACCAATGACTTAGACTGACGACAGCATCATCGTCACTAAGCCATTTCGAATTCATTGCCAGGACGGATATATTGCTTATTTAGTGGCGACTCTATATATAAAGAGCAACAAAATACCACCGCCGGTAGCCAATGCGATACTGGGCAAGTTAAATCCGGTCACAGTGCCTAACCCTAGTTGGGTGCCGATAAACCCGCCAAGCATAGCGCCGGCTATTCCCAGAATAATGGTGATGAATATTCCTCCCGGATCTTTTCCCGGCATGATCCATTTTGCCAGTACCCCCACGATTAATCCAAGAACTACCCAGCTTATGATTCCCATTTGTGCCTCCTGATTTATTATTTTTGTGCAACGGTTATAGGCGCCACACAATGGTTTATTTTTTGAGAAGACCTTTCACCGTACTGGTATCAAATTTTATACGCAATTTGAGATAAGGCCCGCTGGCAGTGTACTCTGCACTGGAAAAATCTTCATCTTCAAAGCCGTCTATATTATAACCGAGACTTAGCCAGGCATTCTTGTAGACATTAACCCCTACGGAAGGACCGAAGGAATAGCGGAAGTTATCTGCATTAGAGGAATGCAATATATCTCCGTGTACCGACAGATCCAGTTTGTCGTTTATATCGCGTCGGTATTGAAAGCCAAATAATTGTGTAACACCATCGTATTCCTCGCCATCGATATTATCCAGGCTATATTTAATTCCCCAGTGTGCTGCAAACTGGTGAATGGAATCCAAGGTGTAATTAAAGTTCAGATTATTCACTATCTTTCGATTACGTATACGTGAAGTTTCGCTACGCGTGTTTTCGTAGTTTAAGTCCAATCGATTCAGCACCGTGAAGGCACTCTCTGCCGGTCTATAGGCAAGCGAATAGCGCATATCAGCCAGGGTTTCATCGCTACCACCTTTGCTGTCGACATCAAATATCTGACCACTTAATGCCATACCGATACCGGTTTGTTGTTCGCGATACAAACCAAACAATATTCCACGTTGAATATCTTCATCACTGGTTCTGTATTCCACCCGCGTGGATGTGGACCAATGTTCCTGAGTATAATTTGCGCCCGCCGAAAGGGCTGTGAAATCGTTGGTTACTGTGCCTGAAGACAGCGGCACATTAGTATTGAATGCCTGGCCTCCCGGATCACGCAAGGTATCGGATCGATCGACACTAAAATCCAAACGCAAATGTTCATTATATTGCCAACCCTGCGTAAAGCCTAAGTTGCTGAACAGGCGCGCACCATCTTCACTGGCCTGCTGTTCCACTGAAGTGCTGACTTCAGCCTGTGTCCAGGGTTTTAGACGCGTACCAATGCGCGTGGTATTGCTGTCCTGATCTTCGCCATGCGTATATTCGTGCTCGGTAAACAACTCGGTAATTTCATTAAGCCGATAGTCCGCTCCTGCCAATATCCGAGTCGGATGGTCAACCGAACTATCATTATCTACCGCAACTTCAGCATTCGTGCGCAATTGCAGTTTGTCGTCTAAAAAGTACCGCGACGTTCTTGCCGTAGCTAACACGGAATCGTCGCTGTCGCGTTCTTCAAATTCATCTTTTGCATATTTCAGTCCGGCCGCCAATTGATATTTTTTGTGTGTTTTCTCCAGCTCAATATCAGCTACCGTTCGATTGGCGTCAGTGGTTAACACCTCGTCCCGGTATACTTCGCTATTAATATTCAAATCTTCGCGCAGCTTATATCGCATGTCGGCACCGTAACGTTGGCTACCATCATTATTGATACTTTGTTGCTGGAGTCCAAAAGCTTCTTCCTGTTTGCGAAAATACACTTTTCCATCCAAATGTTCGCTACGATGCTCGACTTCCGCCAGATAGGCACTGCCATTTTGATTGTTTTGATCAGTAGTGGTCTTGCTGGTCGCTATTTCTGCTCTGAATTCGGTATGCTGATCTAGTTTATAAGTTAAATCCGCACCCAATAGATGCCCATCGGTACCGGTATCTCCCTGGCTTATTCCGGTTACACCAAGCTCTATCTTTTTATCATCGGAGTAAATATTGGCGCGACCGCCCGCAGTCACCTGTCGATCATCCGCACCAATGACCTCATAACTTGCCACGATATATATCGGGTTCAGATTTTCGTCCCGGCTCTGAACAGGTTGTTTAAAGAACAATGTTCCGTTAACGGTATCAATGTTATAATCAATAAACCGTTGTAGTTCCTGTTCTGCAACTACATTCTGCGGCTTGAAGCGATCACGTGTTTCTAATGTTACTTTTTCACTATTGATTACAAGATTGTCATTAGACAAATTATACAAACCTGATGTGCCGTTGCCTTGTATCTCATCACGCACAAAAATTTGATCAGTGTCTGCCACAAATGAGTTATAGGCGAATCGCTTTCCTTCATACTCGCTTTTAACACCGGTCATACTGCGATCATAGCGCGCGAGTTCCGTAACGGTTAAATCGGTATTGAAATCTCCAAACAAGGCATAAAACTGATTGCGTTCAATACGCAGATAAAGTTTGCGCGCGCTGGCAGCGTCAAACTGCTGCTCGGTAGCATCGCCGTACAAGGTGTAGTATTCGTCCGGATTTATTGTCTGGAATAACCTATCAGCCGAATTGCGCTCTTTACGATCCGAGTCATAGGCCATGGTTAACAGCCATTTTCCTTTAACTTTTCCTTTGGCATAAAATGCCAGGCGACCATCTTCGTACAAATCATCGTCGTGTTGATGATCATCCAGTGCCTGCGAATTACCGGACAAATTATTGTAACCGGCGGTTCCTTCAGCCAAACCGACCAGAATCCATTCACGTTGTTCCGCGGTTAGCCATGCGCTAATGGTTTCTTCGCGTTGGTCGGACAAATTGAAATCAAGTGACACTTTACCGCTGCGAGTGGTCGGCTCGATTTGTATTAACGCGATTCCATTGTGCTCGATTTCATAGCGATTCTCGCCTTTAAGCAGCCCTGAAAGTGGCTGTTTATCTAATTGATTTTTTTCCTCAGTCGTTTTGTACTCCGGCGACAGTTCAAACCGGCCGACGACTCCGGACCTGACCGGCTGGTTCCAGCGATCATAAAATCGTACAGCGACTACAATAGGGGTACGGCCATCAGCTTTCAGTAGAGAATATTCCGGCACAAGTTCAACTCTTTCCGGTTGGCCGGAGTAATGCACAGATTTGCTGATTTTATCGACGGTATTGCCGTTTACATCTTGAGTAATTGCAATAAAGTGATTGCCCCCTTCTTCAATATCAATCCCTCGCCATCGAGTAATCATTCGTTGTCCGTCGGCACTACTTTCTTTACTGTCAAGATTGAGCGCACTTACTTCTTTACCGTTTAATTGCAAAATTATTTTTTCTTCACGCTTGTGTTTAATCGCAACGGCAACAGATGGTATCGATGGACTGTAGTTGCTTGCGGGAAGCAACCACTGTAGATCATTACTGGCCTGATCCAGCCAGACCTGATCAAATTCCGGCTCGGCCAGAACTTCGATTTCAGGCAGCCGCCGGAAGGTTACCGCAGTGTCAGCTTGCGGCCTTTCAACATAAGTGGAACTAACCCCGCTGTCTTGTTGTGAAATTTCGAATTGCTCGGAGCGCACAACCTTCACCGAATCAATTTCGATATCCACGCGACGATTCATCGCACGACCCAGCGAAGTTTCGTTATCGGCAACAGGATATTTGTCTCCCAACCCGCGTACATGTAATTGCTGCGCATTAAGATGCAGTGCGGATTGCAGATAATGTGCAACCGTTTGCGCACGTGCCTGCGATAAGGCTGCGTTATCGGTAAATATTTTTCTCTTTGCGTGAGCGATGGGTACATTATCGGTATGCCCGGTGATTCTTACTGCTGTAATTGATTGCCGCTGAAACTGATCAATAAACTCATCGAGCTTATCGAGATCGGCCATACTCAATTGCGCAGACAAGGTCGCAAACTGCGGTCGCAATGTGTATTTTTGCGTAACTGTCTTCTCCTGCTGATAAAACACTGCGTTATTGATCACGCTGGTACGTAAATTTCTGTGCGCGCCGTTATCGTAAGTAACCAAAGCTTCGGTACTAACTTCCCCCTGCTGAACCGGAACACCGCGCGCATGAAAACGAATTTGCTGCTGCCATTGTTTGCCACTTTGATCGCCCAGCGAATAAATCAAGGTTCCAAAGGTAAATTTCGGGTCATTAACAGATTTCCCATTAACCGTGGAACTTTGTTCAATATATTCCAGGCCCTGAGGGAGAATAATGCTGGCTCGCACATTTTTGAATTCCTGCATTTCTCCGTTCAATGTTAATTGATATTCAATATGATCCTTGACAGATTTACTTTCCAGGCGTGTGTTGATTACACCGTTACTTTGCACTTTTTCGCGCAGATAAAAGTCGGCTCGCCATAACAAACCCGGTTCGATATCTACAAATCGAGAATGGCCGACGCCCGCAAAGCGAGTGTTATTTACACATTGATGAATTTCCAGATGCGGTGGAATACTGCCTGTGTCGATTTGCACCACATGCGTGCCCGGTTCAATCGCTTCAAAATGATACATTCCACGATCATCGGTCAATACATAGCGGCCATCCTCGAGGAACAATCGTATTCCTTCCACACCTGAAACCGGATCTAGTTGTTGCCCATTCAATAATTGTTTACCGCTTTGTGCCTGGCTTACTTCGATCCTATTCGACTCAGATGCAACTTCGTCATCTGTAACGCTAAAACGATTCATCACCCAGGTATTTGCGGTCGCAATATTACCGTTCGTTTCCGCCTGCAATTGACCCCGCACTATAAATTCACCCACCATGGAAAGATCCAATCGAGTGGTAAATTGCAATCTCCCCTGCGCATCCACATCATTCAATGCAAAGCTCAAGTACTTTCCACTTTGCACTGGATCGGCAATTTGTCTGCCGTTTATTTGCGCGCTACCGACTTGATAAGCCATTAGCTTGGGTAATACCGTTTTAAATACTAATTGATTTTTATTTTTATGAGGATTCTCTATCGCAACATAATGTATTGCTTTATCACCGTGAGATTCACTCGACAATTGATAAGTAATGTCACCAAACTCAACCGTTTCGTCTCGGTCACAACTGCCTTGAGTGACTCTTCCCAACAAGAAACTGCGCGTACTTAGCAAATCATCCGTGACACGAACCACTGCCTGCGCAATATTCGAAGTTTCACCGCTGTCGTCATTCGCAACCACCGAATTGGCAGCATGACCAAATGGCGTACCGGCGGTAATTTCCAGTACATATTTGATAGTCACCGTTGTATTTGCAGCAATATTGCCTAAATCAAAAACCAGATTACGTCCATCGCTGGACACACTCGGATCTGAAGCCGCGATACTGTTTATCTGCACCGAACCGGATTGGAATCTGAATCCGGTAGGCAGTGTATCTACAACGGTCGTGTTGACTGCCGCTACCGATGAGCGATTATTGGTAACCGTGACTTCATACTGAACAAAATCACCAATCGCCGCCTCGATTTTGGAGGCTTCTTTAGTAACAAATAACAAATCATCAACCGGATCGATCGGTATATCCACATTTAACGGTGGACCTACCACTAAAGTGAAAGGCAAGCCAAACGAAGCATTGGCATCCAGTGCGAAGGGTGCATTGGGCAGCGCTTGTAATTGACCTATTCCGATCGCCGATGGTGCGTTATAGGCATTGGCAACGATTTCCAGACGATAAGTCCCCGGTGCTACCGATGGAAAACGATATTCTCCGGGACCGAAGTTGTACACCGTGCTACCGCTATCGGTGACCGTACTGCCGGTTACTACGGTGGACGGAAAAACACTTACCGTGTCATCACCAAATACTGCTGCCGGCAAACCGGTTACAGCATCGACCAGACTTACTGTAATTCCGTTTATAGGGTTTCCGGTACTGCTATCGAAAACAATACCAAAAGGATCGACCAGCACATTGGTGCTTGCCGTATCCGTTACATCAAATATATCAGTGTAGCTTGCTTGAATTGTGTCATCTGCCGTAACGGCAAGTTGACAATCATAAGATGCTACGGGTGAAGTTACCGACTGAATATAACCAACAAATTCACCTGTATCGACATCAGTCTCACTTAGTTCCAAAGCTTCCTGGTCGCCAAGATTGTTGGAGTTCAAAGTGATAACCAATGTATCCCGCACACCGCTATCGATATTTCGATTATTATCGACAACGCGTACAAATATCGGTTCGCCCTGGTGGTACGATGCGGCAGATGCCAGATCAATTGGCACAGCTACATTAAGTACACCGACTCCCGGGTAGGTAGGATTTCCCAACGGCGCAAAGGGCCCTGCAGGCCCACTGGTACTGCATCCGGTCGGCGACGTATTGGTGGGACTTGCACCTGCCCCTGTAGGCGAGTATTGCAGAAAAGATATTTGTGCAGGCGTTAGATTTACTGTCGTCGTGATATCAACAATATTGGACGTACGAATTTGAGGGGTGCCGCCAACTGAAAAATTAGCACCGGCAGTATTGGAAATTACCGTACCCGGCGGAACAGCATAGGCGGTATTAATCCCGTTCAACAAGATTAACATTAACCCAAGCCATAGCAGCCAAGATTGGTTCCAAACAGAACCAAGCAAACGGGCTGCTCGCCCGCTGGCGTAACATGCACTCCGCATGCACGCGCTAATGATGTTCGCAATCCCTCGCATCAGTTAAATACATGCGGGCACTGATTCAGCACCCGCATGTTCTTCCTGACGAACTTACATCACGTAACTAGTTGATGGTCACTTCAAACGTCACGTTACAGGTCGCACCTGCTGCAATAGTAGGTACGTTGAACGTGAAGTTCGGACTAGTGAAGCTACTGCTGGTAGCACCACCGCAACCGGCATCGAAGGTTACGTTACCAACGAATGTCAAGTTAGTGACGTCGATCGGATCGGTCGCCGCAATACCCGTTGCAACCTGTGTACCGGTATTTTCGATCGAAATGGTATAGGTCACGGTTGCACCTGGAATCGCTTTCGCGGTAGGCGCCGTGCCACCGACACCGTCATCGGTAACCTGCGATGTTTTGTTAACGGTAACACTGGTCGTCACTACGACATAAGTACCGGTATCGGAATGTTCTCCATCAGTTACGATATCGATCACTGCGGTTCCGGCCGCATCGGCAAACGCCACTTGCGGTGCACCCAGAGCCGTATCGTTACCGGTATCTTCGGCAGTTAACGCTCCCAATCCAGCCGCACCGCCGTCATGCGCAGTAGCAATCAACGCAATATCGGAAGTTTGTCCGTTGGTTTGAATTGCCGCGATGGATCCAACTACGAACACGGTAATTGAATTAGTTCCTACCGTAGAACTTAGCTCATCAATAAATGTCGCCGTATCCACGCCCGGCTCATAACTGCCGTTGGCATTGCTGTCGACAAAAATTGAAATTGCTGTCGGATCAAAATCATCGCCTCCAAAATTTTCAGTCGACAACTGAAAATCCTGGACTGCGGCATTACCTTCGTTAGTAACCAAAAAGGTAAGGACTGCCGGCGGATTTGGCACCGGTGTAACACCGTCCTGTCCCGCTGCCACCTGAACATTGGAAGCATCCTGCCATGCAACCGTTACATCGATTTTTGTATCGACGATGAAACTGGTTGCGTCGTTGGTGCCCCCTTGATTGGGATCATCGGACGTTACCGGAACCTGGGCAACACCACCTACCGAAAAGGTAATGGTTGCCTGGTTATCAACTTGTGTGCCCGACGGAGTTCCAACTGCAAATGCATTGGTGCTGAAACCCAGAATCAGGGACACGCCTATTAGCACTTTCAAAATGTGCTTTAAATTTAATGTACTCATTATGTGTACTCCTTTACGAATACTCCTGGATTAAGAGTTATTGAAGAACGACTCGAAACTCGACCGAGCCTTCATCACCAGGCTGCAACTGTCCGCGGTAAGTCCAGCGAATGTCGGTGTAGTCTTTCGCTACTGCCACACGCTTGCTGCCGTCTGATTCAGTTACTTGCAACTGGCTAGAGGTCTGGAAAGTTTTTCCTTCGTCAACCGAAAACAGAATTTCCGTGTCCTGGCCGCTTGCACTGCCCTGCTTGTACACAGTGTGCTCGGGAATAGGATTGGAAATTACAACGTTCTCAGCGGACTCGGAGCCGTTGTACTTAAAACGCGTTGTGTAGATAACTTCACTACCAGGAGTCACTTTTTCAGCTGGAACTCGCTTAACAACTTCGTTGCCCTGCTCGTCTAGCGTGACTACTTCCAGTTCTACTATCGAGGTTAACTCGATTGCGTTAGATGTATTGGCGTTACCCATCGTAAAGACGGACGCCAACAAAAACACACAAAGTGCTTTTGTGATTGTCAGGAAGTGTTTACTCACTTTTATCTCCTTTGTTAGTTGATGGTTACATCGAAAGTGATGAGGTATGTAACCGGACTTGAGATGGTTCCCAAATTCACGGTTACGGTGTTTGCAGAGAAGTTCCCTGCATCCGCGTCGACACCGCTATCCGTCAGCGCAACACCATCAAGCGTGATGGTTTCTGACGAATATGTGGTATCCACTGGGATTGGGTCGGTGATGACAAGGTTATCCACCGTGCCGGCACCGGAAATAGTGACTTGCAAGCTGTAGCGAATGGTTGCACCTGGAATGGGATCGCAAGGCGCGACTGTGCAGCCATTGCCATCGTTAATTACCTGTGCAGATTTAACGATGCCCACATCCACCGGAGTCGAGTTGACTTCGTATGTCCCGCTGGCAACAGCAGTGGCCTGAGTGGTTCCGACAACGGCATCAATGCCGCCGTCACCCAAACCATTTAAGTTGGTCCCCGCTGGCGAACCCGCTGCCCCGGCAGTCAAGGCATTGGAAGTAAGTTCGCTTACACCGGTTTGACCTGTTGTGGCAGTAGCGGGAATGTCGCTGAGTAAAAAAATTACCTGGCTATCAATTCCATTTGCGTCCAGCGAAGGATCATTAGTTCCCGGCACATAAAGCGGGTCGGCCGGCGGACCGTCAAACGTTCCATTGCCATTACCGTCCAAATAAATATTGCCGTTGAGAGGATCGAAGTCGTCGACTACAACCGGTGAATTGTTAAGGATTAATGCAAAGTCTTCGATTCCATTGCCGGTATTGGTTAACAAAAATGTCAAGACTTGTGCGGTGGCTCCGGGTGCCACAATGACATTACCCGCGTCCTGCCAAACAAGATTGACATTGATGACTTCCTGTACCTGAAATACGGTTGAACCAAATTCAACTCCAGGTACACCGCCAACGTTAAAGTTAACCGTTACGTTGTTGGTTATTGGTGTACCCGCAGGAGTCCCGACCGCATTCACTGCACTGCACAGAACTGAAAGCAGTAAAACGAAAATAATTTGCAGGTTCTTTACTTTCATCATTGCACCTGCACTCGAAAAAGAATGTTGAATCCCGCCGGTGTTCCACCGCTGGCAGGATTGAATTGCCCGCTGGGTTGCACACGTACGCTGGTAACTGCGCTGTCAAAACCCGCGGCATCGGGAACCGGCACATATCCGTAGGTGTAAACCGGGCCGGCACTGTTGGAATACGAAATAAGGGGAACACCAAGCCCGCTGCTAACCGTTCCTGGTGGTGCGTCGACAAATTGAATCGGCGGCGAACCCTGTGCGCAGGGATCGGCAACACACAAACTGGTATTGGCCGGTATCGGATCTTCGATACTGACATTGTTGTCGGTTGCACCATTGCCTTGATTGGTCGCCGTCAAGGTGTACATGACGGTCGCACCGGGAATCGCTTTGGCCACCGGTGCAGAATTTCCTACACCATCGTAAATAACCTGTGATTGTTTTAATAACAGTACATCCGGCGTGCCGCCGACATTGAAAGTATTAAAATCGACGTCACTGACAATCCCTTCCGTTCCTTCATTGGCGGTAACCACCGCGGTCCAGGTTCCTAGCGGAGCAGCGACCACTTGTGCGAATTCGTAGGTTTTAGTATCTGCACCCGAATCTGCCACCTGTGTCATGGCTGCATTGGTAACCACGGGGTTCGAACTCGCATCTAATATCGTGACCGTTGCGCTGGTAATATCGAAACTGCCGAATGGGTCACTTACTACTGCACGAACATAAGCCGTCGCACTCGGTGCAAACGAAGTAACTGCGGTGCCGCCGGGAAATGGTGCATCGAAAAACTGAATCGAATCGACATTGACTACGGTTTCTGAAGTCAATTCGACACGCGAGTTATTACCTCCGCTCACCGGAAATACACGAAACGCCGCGTTTCCGGTTCCCGGACTAACATTGGTTATCGTTGCACTTATGGTAGAGCCTGCCGGCAAATTTATATCGGCGGCAATAGGTACAGGAAATGTATGCGCGGTTGGTGTTCCGTTAAGTGCAACTGTTTGGGTGAATGTACCAATTACACCTAAAGACGTGTTCAAGGTTACCTGAATAGTACGATTTACGAACGAAGCGCTGGTCCCGCCTTTGCGCAATAAAAGTACCACCGGAATAGTGCCGACATTGCCGTCAATAGTTAACGGTGCTTGCGTTACCGGCACGATTGTCCAGGTAACCGAAGGGTTTACATTTTTGCGTATTCGTACATTGGGTTGCGCGGCAACCGGTGGAGCACGCGAAAGATTGTTTGCCGGCGCAGAATAAAAATACAATGGTTTATTACCCGGTGTAATGGTGGGCGCACCGATAACAATCGTAAAGTCTGAGCTGGAGTTATTCGTATTGTCTGCATCGGTTAAGGTGCCAGAAACCACTGCGGTATTGGTTACCGACGGCACTGCAGCCGCGCCCGGCAATACATCGAGCGCAATATCGGGCAGCGCATTACCGGCAGCCAGTGGACTAGCGTGTGTGCACGTAACCACTTGACCAACCGCACCGCATGTCCAGCCGGTTCCGCTTGCAGAGTTGAATGTAAGTCCTGCCGGCAATGTATCAGTAACAGTTATTGTCCCCGGCTCGTCATCCGCGCCGGCGACATTGCTTACGCTCAACGTATAAGTACCGAGCACACCTTCGTTAAAAACACCGATGTGTGATTTGGAAATGGCAAGATCCGGTCGTACTGCATCCACCACAGTAAAATCCGAACTGGAGTTATCTGCACCGTTTGCGTCGGGTGAAGTTCCGGTCACTACCGCAGTATTCGTAACCGAAGGAACCGCAGCTGATCCGGCTAACACCGTCAAGCTGATATTGGGTAACGCACTCCCCGCTGCAAGCGACCCGGGATGAGTACAGGCAACATTTTGCCCCGTTGCTCCACAGGTCCAGCCGGCGCCCGATGCAGAAACAAAACTTAATCCTGCCGGCAAGGTATCCGTTACGGTGATCGGCCCAACTTCGGTACTCGCGGTTGCGTTGTTACTAACACCAAGCGTGTAAACACCATTTTGGTTTTCGGTAAAGTTTCCAGTGTGCGATTTTGTAATGGCTAAATCGGATTCGGGATACGTAAAATTAATATCGTGCAAGTAAATGCGTTGAATGGCGGGATCGGTCGCGGTAACCGCATTACGATAGATAATCGTGACTTGAGTTATACCGGATTGATTAAAGGTAAACGTTGCGTTGCCGTCGTCGGTTGCATGTTCCGTACTGTTGATACCCGTTACGGTATTCGTTCCGTCAAAAGCGTTATCGTTACTGGTGCTGTCTACGACTGAAGAAGGGCTAAACGTATTAGTGCCATCGGTTGCAGTAACTTCGACTTCGTCCACCCACGCGCCGGCGTCCAGATCGAATAAAGTAAAGCTGACATTGCTGACGCCACCCGGATGGGTAAAGTCGACGACAATAGGTGCCTGGTTGATGCTGCCGACACCGTAATCGATGCGAATGAATAACGTATCTTCCTGTGACGGCAAGCCGCCGGTACTGGTTTGATCAATCGCAGGCGTTGAGCTGATGAACGCCGTGGTGTCGCCCGGCGGTGTATCGGTGGATTGATTAAACGTTAGCGAAACATCGCCTGAGCCGACGGTGTAGGTTTGCGACAAGCTTCCCGACGGCCAGGTCACTGTGTCCCAATTGAGTTGGGTTGCGACGTCGGCGAAAGTAACTTTGGCAAATGAGAACAACAGCGCGCACGCAAACAGCGCCGGCCATGCCTGCGTCGTAATCAGCTCGCAAAAAGTTGCCCCAATTTTTCGGCGTCCTGCCACCCCATCGCTCCAGATGTAGTAAAAATTTGTCCGCTTTCAGTTCCTCGAACTTCCCTCGGAAAGACAATTTTTTGGCTGACGCTATTTTCTTTGTAATCAGAGGTTTACAAGTTCTATATATAGAGTAGGAACTCTGCTAAGAAGCTTAGAAAGGAATGTGGGTATATGTTAGGCAGTACCCGCTCGAGAGCGTCAATTTAGCGACGTAATGCGCTGATTTCGTTGATATTTTGACGCCCATCACAGTTCCAATTGCGGGCCAAGACCGAAGACGGTCTTATCTTATAACTTATTGATATTTATAAATATATTTTTTTTGAATCCTGGAAAAACCAGGTGGCTGCTTGATCGTTAAAAATCAAGCACCGTTTTGAGCAAACCTTCTGCGCTGGAATTTCAGCCATTCAACTGGCGTCAAATTGACGCTTTTTTGCATCGATTTGGGGTAAAAAATGACTGGAACAAACAAGCTTAATAATCTAATAAATAGAATATTTTATTTTATTTATTCTGTTTTATTGATTAATCCCAAGCCCGAAATATGCTGCTCAAGTGCAATGCTGTCGTTAAATTAGAGCCGATATTTTTACCTGTAAAAAGTGCATTTACTTTGGCGAAAAACAGATTGGCCGGCTGCTCTTGTATTGCGGATGTGAACAGCCATAACGCAGTTGCTGCGAAACAAGATCGTCCGGATTTAATGCAAGACGTGGCGTTAATATACTAAGTTGTGCACTTTTAAAACGGCAATGAATTACGGAAAGAGTCGTGCACGCCAAAGGCGCTGGTGTCTACGGACGGACGGTTAATGCTAAATAAAGATTTATCCACACGCACTATTGCTGATTTTCGTAATGGCCAGGGCAAACAAACCGCACTCTGGCCGGAGATCTTTTGCGCTTGATGACGGCGGATCAACCGCCGAAACCAGCAAAAAAATTTAGCCGGTGGATTAAGTCAATGGTCAGTGGAGTCAACAACGCGTGCTTCCACGCTTTGATCAGAAAGATCCAAAGTACGGGCAAATAGTTCGAGATGCAATTGCTGCAAACCAGGATATGCGCAAAGCCGGTTAAACCTTAAAATAAACCTGGGCTGCATTAAAGAAACGCACCGTTTTTTCATTACTAATACCCCTCCAATCCGTATACAACACTTTGCCGTATTTGCGCTATGATTATGAGCGCAGAATTACCTGTGTTTACCTTCAATCAACCGGCAATTTTTATAGAACCTCAACCTGCGTACTTGCTGAATTTGCAGCAAGGCTTAAAACAATGGTTAAAAACCCGATCACACGATATTTACTTATTGCCGCCGGCTGGATTTCGTTCATTCTTGGTGTAATCGGAATTGTATTGCCGTTGTTGCCAACCACACCTTTTATGTTATTAGCGGCTGCGTGTTTTGCTAATTCTTCTCCACGATTTCACGATTGGCTTTTGAGTCATAAATTTTTCGGGCCGATCATCCATAATTTCAGAGCCGGTAAAGGTGTTCCCCGCAGAGTCAGAAACAACACCATCATTTTAATTTGGGTCATGATGGGAATTTCAATGCTGGTTATAGGAAAATTGTGGTCCACATTATTACTGGCAACTATCGGTACAATGGTTTCAATTTATCTACTTCGTTTACCGACGTTCGATGATTCCAGTACAAAAGCTGAATAATCAGTCGTCACTGCTTGTATAACTACTGTGCTACAGCTTTATCCGACGTAGCTAATAAATATTTAATCTCGTATTCCGACAAACAAATCATATAAAAATCAAATAGTTTGACAATTCTTGCAACTTTTCAACATTAAGAGTAAAAAAAGACATCAGAACAAACATTTTAAGTGAGACATTTTAATGACGTAATAACATGTAGTTAACCGACAAACGTACAACAATAAATCCAAGTCGTTTGTATTCACCAGGAGGATGGCGATGAAAACAATGTATTACCTCACCCCTACACTCGTCAGCACACATCAAGTATCTGACGACTTGCACGAGGCCGGCGTTAAAGACTGGTTCATTCACGTTATCAGTAAAGACGAATCCGGGCTCAGTAAAGAACATATTCACTCCAGCAATTATTTGGAAACGCTTGATCTGGTCAGAGACGGAATCATCGGTGCCATGATCGGTTTCTTCATTGGCGTAGTAGCAGCCGGCTTGTTAATGTTTATAAAGCCCTTCGGACCCAACGTTCCTGAAGTGATCTATCTGTTTGTCATATTACTACTGACATTATTTGGTTCCTGGGAGGGAGGCCTAATGGGCATCGCGAGTAAAAATAAAAAGCTTAAAAAATTCGATGCCGAACTGGATTCCGGAAAGTATCTAGTTCTCATTTATGCAAAAAAAGGACAGGGAAGAGTGATTAAAACCACGATGAATAAAAAGCACCCTGAAGCGGAATTGGTCGCTACCGACTCGCACTTTTTAAATCCGTTTAGCTCGCTAGAGCGCGTTTAAATTTAGTCACTGCACAAAAAAGGCGCATTCAATTTACGGACTGGTGAATTTCTATACAGAAATTCACCCGGTTTGTGTAAATTTTGAACTAAATCCCTTGATTCACCGAATATTTTTGTAACAAATATTGTTTACATATTGTGCTGAACAAGGCTTAGGCGATATCATAGCCTTTACCACTAATTTTATAAGGAGATAAATTAGGCTTATCACATGGATTAGTAAGGCATATAAGCTAATAAAGTTTACTTATTATAATTATTAAAAAATGCTATCAGGGCTACTCCAAAACGGTTTTTCACGGACGACGCTTTCCGCCATCCGCACCCAGTCTTTTGAATTTTACGAACTCGCCAAACCCCGTATCGCTCTACTCGTATTAGTCACCACATTTGTCGGGATGTGGGTCGCCAGTAGCGGCACCGCGAGTCTGTCGCTGATTTTTTTCACGCTTCTGGGCACCGGACTGGCATCCTCGGCCAGCGGCGCATTCAACAATTACATCGATCGTGAAATCGATCAACGCATGGCCAGAACACGCAATCGCGCACTTCCGGCCGGACGCATGCGACCGCAACAAGCATTGTGGTTTGCTTTTATTCTGACTCTTGCTGCTTACCTGATTTTAAATTACACCGTCAACGCATTAACTGCGTGGTTAACCATGCTGACCATATTTTTTTATGTAGTTGTGTATACAGTATGGCTAAAAAGAAATTCGTCTTTATGCACTGAAATCGGCGGTGTCGCCGGTGCATTACCACCGGTAATCGGCTGGACTGCCGTCACTAACGAAATTACCTGGCCGGCTGTTTTACTGTTTTTGATTATTTTTCTTTGGCAACCGCCGCACTTCTGGGCGTTGGCGCTGGTACGCGCAAATGAATATAAACAGGCGAATATACCCATGTTGCCTGTCGTGAGCGGAGTCAGACCCACCAAGGTACGCATGCTGATTTATACCGCTGCATTATTGCCGGCGACCGTTGCCATGTATTGGCTGGGCTTACTGGACATGCCGCTACTGATTGCGTCGCTGGGATTAGGCATTGCCTACCTGGTGTTAACTATAGATTTTGCGCGCAAGCCGGTAAGCGTTAAAAGCGCGCGTCGTTTGTTTGGGTTTTCAATTTTATATTTATTGGGATTGTTCACATTGGTTTTCGCGAATAGTCAGATAAACGCGATGATCAGTTAAAAATTAGTCCAAATTATTAGAATGCACTGAATTGCACACACACTAAGGGTAAGTAAGCATGGCTATAGCAATTGTAATTATTTTACTCGTCATCGGTTCGGTAATTTTTCACTTGATGAGCCCATGGTACTTTACTGAAATCGCATCGAACTGGGGCATCATAGACGATACGGTATCTATTACTTTCTGGGTTACCGGTATTGTATTTATTATTGCCAACCTGTTCATGGCCTACGCCATTATCAAATACCGTCACCGCAAAGGCCATAAAGCCAAATACGAACCCGAGAATAAAAAACTGGAAACCTGGCTTACGGTCGTCACGACCATCGGCGTCGTCGCAATGCTTGCACCCGGATTACTTGCCTGGGGAAAATTTGTCGATGTACCGGAAGACGCCCATATCGTTGAGGTGGTAGGCCAACAATGGCAATGGAGTTTTCGTTATCCCGGCGAAGACGGCCAACTGGGAACCGTAGACGCACGTAATATTTCGATCGATAACCCGTTTGGCATGAATCCGGACGACCCTCTCGGTCAGGACGATATCGTAATCGATACCAATGAATTCCGTTTGCCGATAGATCAGCCGGTAAAACTATTGGTTCGATCCAAAGATGTTTTACATAATTTTACGGTTCCGCAATTCCGCGTCAAAATGGATCTGGTTCCCGGAATGGTACCTTATTTGTGGTTGACCCCTACGCGCACCGGCACTTTTGATATTTTATGCGAAGAGCTTTGTGGAATAGCCCATCACGCCATGCGCGGCAAGGTCATTGTTGAAGAAGAAAAAGACTTTAATGCCTGGCTGGCCGCACAACCTACTTACAGTCAATTAAGGGCTCAAAATTACAAAGGCGATGCAGTTGCGGGCCAAGCACTTTATCAAACCTGCAGCGCATGCCATGGCGTCAACGGTGAAGGCAACCAGGCAACGAACTCGCCCAAGTTGACCGGACAGGAAGACTGGTACCTGAAACGACAACTACATTATTTTAAAACCGGTGTACGCGGTACTGCGGAAAACGACGTGTTCGGCAAACAAATGGCGCCGATGGTGGCGGTTTTGCCTAACGAAAAAGCGATTAGCGATGTAATCGCCTACATCACATCACTGCCCGATAACCCCGCTCCGCACACAGTAGACGGTGACATCGACTCGGGCGAAGGAATTTATTTAACCTGCGAAAAATGTCACGGCAAAAACGGCGAAGGTAACTGGTCGTTACGCGCACCTCGTGTCGCCGGCATGAGCGACTGGTATATGGTGACACAGTTAAAGAATTTCAGACATGGTGCACGCGGCGCACATCCTGACGACTCAACCGGATATCAAATGACATCCATGGTGCTTAGCCTGACGGAAAAAAAAGTTAACGATGTCGTGGCGTATATGAATACATTTGAATAAGTATTGAAGCCATATAAAAACAGTTTAGTGATATTGAATTGAAAATTTATTAAAGAGCAAATTTAGGAGAATCCGATGGCACACGTAGCACTTGCCGACAAGGGTCAAGAACTTTCACATCCGCATAGTTGGATCACCCAATATGTATGGAGCCAGGACCACAAAGTCATTGGCATCCAATATATGGTGGTTGCAACTTTAGTCGGCTTACTTGCATTAGTCATGTCCGGCATGATGCGACTGCAGTTAGGATTCCCGGGCACGTTTACGCTCATTGAACCGAACGAATACTATCAATTCGTGACTATGCACGGAATGATTATGGTGGTCTTCATGTTGACCGCGTTTTTCCTTGGAGGGTTTGGAAACATACTTATTCCCCTGATGTGTGGCGCACGCGATATGGTATTCCCGTATATGAACATGTTGAGTTTCTGGGTATACCTGCTATCAGTAATCATACTGGTTGCAAGCCTGTTTGTTCCCGGCGGTGCCACCGGTGCCGGCTGGACGCTTTACCCTCCGCAAGCGATTACACCGGGGACACCGGGTGCAGACTGGGGAATACTGTTAATGTTGATTTCTCTGGCGGTGTTTATCGTCGCGTTCACCATGGGCGGGTTGAATTACTTGACTACAGCGCTGCAGGCACGCACGCGCGGCATGACTTTGATGCGTTTGCCGCTGTCGGTCTGGGGTATTGTGATGGCAACCATCTTGGGTTTACTTGCGTTTCCTGCACTGTTTGTCGCCGCCATAATGATGACTCTGGATAATGTCCTTGGAACCAGTTTCTTTATGCCGGCGGTGAATATATTGGGTGAACAACTGGAACACGACGGCGGCAGTCCGATTTTATTTCAGCATTTGTTCTGGTTCTTTGGTCATCCGGAAGTGTATATCGTGGCCTTACCCATGTTTGGTATCGCTTCGGACCTGATCAGCACCCACGCACGTAAAAATATTTTTGGTTACCGCATGATGGTGTGGGCTATTGTCGCAATCGGCGGTTTAAGTTTCGTCGTTTGGGCACACCATATGTATGTAAGCGGCATGAACCCTTACTTTGGATTTTTGTTTGCCACCACAACGTTAATTATTGCGGTGCCCACGGCATTGAAAGTATATAACTGGGTATTGACGTTATGGGAAGGCGATATTCATTTGAATGTGCCAATGCTGTTTGCTATCGGTTTTATTTTTACATTTATCCACGGTGGTATTACCGGCCTGTTTCTTGGCAACGTGGCGGTGGATGTCCCATTATCCGATACCTATTTTGTAATCGGCCACTTCCATATGGTTATGGGTGTCTCGCCATTCTTGGTTGTATTCGGCGGCCTGTATCACTGGTATCCAAAGCTTACCGGACGCATGATGAATGTGACGCTCGGTAAGATACATTTCTGGTTAACCTTCCTGGGTACTTACGCAATTTACTTGCCGATGCACTACATCGGAATTCTGGGGGTTCCGCGTAGATACTATGCAAATGGCGTAACCGACTTCATGCCCGAGTCGGTAGCGACGATAAACTCGAGCATCACCATTGCGGCCTTAATTGTTGGTGGCGCGCAATTTATATTTATTTACAACCTCATCGCCAGTTTGTTTAAAGAAAAAGATGCGGGCGGTAATCCATGGAATGCAACCACACTGGAATGGCAAACTCCGGATACACCGCCAAAACATGGTAACTGGGACGACGAGCTTCCGGTAGTGTATCGCTGGGCTTATGCATACAGCGTTCCGGGAGCCGATAAAGACTTCATTCCGCAAAACGAACCGCCAAGCGATAAAACCGGAAAAGAGTAGAATAAACAAATGGAGATCACGCTAATATTTTTAGCCTTGTTAATGGCCTTCGTAGTAGGTTGGCTGATTAAACAATCTATTAATACGCGACCATGGGCGGAAGAAGGTGTGATTGGTTACGACCATGCGGGCGGACCGCTTTCATGGCCGGCGAAAAAAGTCGGTCTGGCGGCATTTCTTGCAGTAGTGACTTCGTTATTCATGCTGTTTTTCAGTGCCTACAATTTACGCCGGGAATATCCGGATTGGGCCGCGCTAAATGACCCGGATATTCTGTGGTTGAGCACTCTTTTGTTGCTGCTGGCCAGTGTGTTTTATCAAAAAGCGAGTAATGCAGCCAAACGCAGCGAAGAAAGCGGCATCCGCGTCGGTCTTGTCATGGCCGGTGTATTTACATTCTGCTTTTTAGCCGGTCAAGTGTGGGCCTGGCAAATCATTCACGAGCAGGGAGCGTTCCTTGCAAGCAACCCCGCCAACGCATTTTTCTACATCTTAACCGGATTGCATGCATTGCATATCCTGGGAGGTTTATGGGTGTGGGGTCGATCAACAATAAAAGTCTGGAGCGGCGAGGAAGCCTATAAAGTTCGACTCTCGGTTGAACTCTGCAGTGTGTACTGGCATTTCCTGTTGGTGCTCTGGCTAATAATGTTTTATTTATTACTTTCTACTTAAAGGAACAACAATGGCAAACTCAAATGAGGCTAGTGCCGGTACTTTAGTCGAAGATTGGTCGGGAGACAAAGAAACCTTCAGGGTCCACTGGGGCAAAGCCATGATGTGGATCTTTCTGCTTAGCGATACCTTTATTTTTACCAGCTTTCTGACATCTTATATGCATGTACGCATGTCGACCGCGGAGCCGTGGCCGAACGCGAGCGAAGTATTTGCACTGACGATGTTTGGACAAAGTATTCCGTTAATATTAATTGCCATCATGACATTCGTTCTAATTACCAGCAGTGGCACCATGGCGTTGGCGGTGAATTACGGCTACCGTCGCGACCGTAAAAAAACGGCGACTTTGCTAGTAATAACTGCATTGCTTGGTGCGACCTTTGTCGGCATGCAAGCGTTTGAGTGGTCCAAGTTAATCGCGGAAGGTGTCAGACCATGGGGGAACCCAATGGGGGCTGCACAGTTCGGTTCCTGTTTCTTTATGATCACGGGATTCCATGGCGGGCACGTAACCGGAGGGGTCATTTACCTGGCGTATGTTGCCACCGGGGTCATTAACGGGCGCTATGAGGAAAAAGGTTACGATATTGTTGAAATATGCGGCCTGTACTGGCACTTCGTCGACTTGGTTTGGGTATTTATTTTTGCATTCTTTTATCTTTGGTAAGGAGCGGTTATGAGCGACGCAGCAGAAGGACAACAACACCCGCTGGGAATCTATTATGCGATCTGGATATTGCTGTTCGTACTCAGCATATTTTCCTACATGGTCGATTATTACCAGTTTCAAGGATACATGCGCTGGACCTTGATTCTGGTTTTCATGATGCTTAAAGCCGGCTTTATTGTCGCGATATTCATGCATATGGCCTGGGAACGGATGGCGTTAATTACTGCGATATTATTACCACCGTTACTGTTACTGGTGCTGGTAGCACTAATGGCGATTGAAGGTGATTACACTTTCCTGGCACGCGTACTATTCTTTGGTGCAGATCCGAATGCGGTACCGCTTAGCCCGGTTCATCATTAGAAAATGTCTTAATTGACCATGCTGTTTTATGTGCGCCAAGGAAGCCGCATTTTTCAACCCTGTTCACGCAATACTTTTATTTAGCCTGCTGATTTTTCCGCAGGCTATTTTTGCGCATGGCGGCGTGTTTATTGAAGACGATTTGTGCGTAATTCAGATCGGGTTTTTCAAGGCGCATTTTACCGTTTTTCAGCCTCAAACCAGCGCAAACGAAGAATTTTGTGAGGATATTCCGGAAGTTACAGAAACCTTATTTGTGCTGAAATATATGCATGACAGTTTGAAACAAATGCCGGTGGACTTCCGGATTATAAAGGATGTCACTGGTAAAGGACGCGCCGCCAAATGGGAGGATATCCTTCAACTGGACGACATCGACAAATACACAGTTCATTATCAGCTTCCTGCGATTGCGCCCGATGGCGAATTTAGTGCCGAGTATGAATTTACTGAAAAAGGGGATTACATCGGCATTGTAACGACCAGGCAACCCGGTAATGAAAAAATTTACCGCGCAATTTTTCCCTTTAGTGTCGGCGTATATCGCATTGGCCATCTGCCGTTATTTATATTGTTAGTTTCACTGGTACAACTATTATATTGGTACAACAATGGTACATTGCGACGCTGGCGCAGAGCTTTATTTTAGTAATAAATCATAAACTGGGACGCCTCCTGCTTTAAAACTCTTTTGTAAGTAGACTAATTTTCGTTGCCGTTTTTTAGATGACGAATTAATTAATCAAGCTTCTACCACCTCCAACCCACTATTAAGCAAGCAAGTCGATAGCAACATTATTTGACTAATGGACTCCTTTCCGGAATAAGCGGATGTGTGCTGGTTAACATTTTTGCAAACACTTTCTGAAAGGTAGCAAAGATGTGCTATGCGTTATTGATAATCGCATAATATGGCACTAATCTGGATCTATCCGTAAAGAACAAGGAAGATTTCTATGCGTGTAAAAGAGTACCGGGAGCTTACCAGCAGCGTATTTGACGCCTTACGGAATTACAGAACCTGCGCAACCGAGCGGGAACGCAATTATGCTTTATCCGTTATTTCCCAGATTGCTTACGAAGCTTCTTTAGCGCGATGCGCAGAAGCAGAACGGTACGATCTGGAACAAATGGATATCGCACTTAAACTTGTACTGGAACTTATTAAAGAAACTCCGATTCCGGAAAGCAGTCCTTACGAATTGCAAACTGCATTACACTAATAAGTTATTGCGTTGTTTTACTTTTTTTAATCAACTCGTACGCTTTTTGAATTTCTTGCGATTTGTCGGTCGCGATTTGAACCATTTCCTCAGGTAGACCTTTGGCAATTAGCTTGTCCGGATGATGCTGGCTCATCAGGCGACGATAGGCTTTTTTGATCTCTGCATCGTCGGCATTTTTGGCAACGCCAAGTACAGCGTACGCCTCGTCAATTTCGGACCGGCTAGGCGGGACATTAGCTCCGCTTGAATAACGGCGTTGCTGTGCAAATAACAGGGCTTCCATTTGCGACAACATTGCCTTGGGGTAGCCAAGGCGCTCGCAAATATGCAGCAAAATCTTTTCTTCAGCCGGATGCTTGCTGCCGTCGGCGTACACCGCCTGTAACTGGATCTGCATAAACATCTGAATTAGCGTAAGTTTTCGGCTACATTCCTGTTTAAACTGAGTCAATACTTCGTCCAGCTCAAACTCATCGCTTTTACCCTGATTGAACAATTCGATTGCGGCCGTACGCTGATCTGAACTGAAATTCATTTGCCTGAAAATCTGCTCCGCCATTTGAATTTCCTGCGGTGAAACATATCCATCGGCTTTGGAGATATGCCCCATGACGGAAAATGTCGCTGTAAAAAAAACGGCCTGCGTGCGTTCCTGCGTGCCCTTACTGAAATCGGTTTTGAATTTATCGCGATTCGCCTTGTCGACCTGGTGCCCCAGTATGGCACCGAGCATTGCGCCTATCGGGCCACCCAGTGCGAATCCGATGCCTCCTCCTGCAAGCTTTCCCCACCAACTCATGCTCGGGCTTCCGGGGAAAATAAAGCATTATTCATTAAACTTGTTTCTTTACTTGCTTGGTTCATGTTCCAGACAAATTTTCACTGTTTCTTCGAGTTTTAGCGGTTCCGAGGTCAAGCCGCACCTGTATTTGTTTTCTCCTTCCTTGGTAAAAAACCGGCAGCTACTGCATTGGCCAAATGTACGATGATTATTTCTCGTTTGTAAATCTTTTAAAATTGATTGTAGCGTTTTATTTACAGTGTTATTCACATGGTCACTGTACTTATCCAACAAATCGTCTGTAAATATTTGTTCGTCTATTTTAAGCAATACTTTTTTGGCCTTGGGTGTCAACTTTAAATGGACGACTCGCTTATCCTTATTGTCCGGAACTTTTTTTATAAGCTGTTTTTTTTCCAATACCAGAATGGACTGGGAAATTGTACCTTTGGTAGAGCCCAGATAGTGGCTTAGCGCCAGTGGTGTATCGCTGTAACGGTTACATTTATCAAGGTACTGCAAAACCTGGATATGGATAGGGTGCAAATCTTCGCGCACACCTATTTCCCGTTGTTCAAAACGAATTAGCTGGCCGATGCGCTCAATTAAATCCAAAGAAGAAGGCATAAAATTAATAGTATCGACTCAATACTTACTTGACAAGCCCGATTTTCCTCAATATAGTTTCGACTCGATACTATATTGAGGAGGCCATCATGCCCAAGTTAATTTTATCTATCTTTTTGTTTTTTAACATATTTCTTTGCGTGCAGGCGGATTCGTCAAAGCAGGTCCAGTTTCCCCAGGACTACCGTCATTGGCAGCATGTAAAATCCATGCTTATTCTGCCGGGGCATGCGCTGGAAAACCCGTTTGCCGGCATTCATCATATATATGCCAACGAAAAAGCGATACAGGGTTTGCATACCGGTCATTACGAAGACGGTGCAGAATTTGTGTTCGATTTACTGGATGCACATGATCGCGACCATGCTTTTACCGAAGGAGACCGAAAGCTGATAGGCGTAATGAGTAAAGACCATAAAAAGTTTCGCGAAACCGGTGGCTGGGGTTTCGAAGGCTTTGCCGGAAATTCTCGCACTGATCGATTGGTAAAAGATGGTGGACAATCCTGCTTTGGTTGCCATACTCAACGTACCGAACATGATTTCGTTTTTACAACTTTGCGGAAATAAATAAACTGTTGCATGCACATTTTGAGTATTCAGGTCGGCAAACCAGAAACCGTAGCGGCAGACTGGACCACCGCGATCTTTAAGCATCCGGTATCCGGGCCGGTTAAATTAAGCAAACTGAACCTGGCAGGCGACCGGCAAGCCGACCTGAATGTACATGGAGGAATCGATAAAGCGGTTAACGTCTACCCGTTTGAGCATTATCGATACTGGAATCAACGCGCTAGATTGTTTTTTCGCAAACGTATTCAGCTACCGCAGAACTATCATGGCGCATTCGGGGAAAACTTTACGACTCGCGGCTTTACCGAAGAACAGGTATGCATCGGCGATACATTTCATATCGGTAGTGCCATAGTACAAGTTTCGCAACCACGCCAGCCTTGCTGGAAATTGGCGCGTAAATTTAATCAGAAGAAACTGCCCTTCTGGGTGCAGCAAACCGGTAAAACCGGCTGGTATTTCCGTGTAATTCAGGAAGGCGTTGTAGAGGCTGGAAATTCTTTTCAACTAATCGAGCAGAAATATCCGCAGTGGACTCTCGCCAAAGCCAACGAATTAATGCACCGACCGACAAGATCTTTGGCTCAGGTTGAAAATATACTGGCATGCGAGCTTCTTTCCGCGAGCTGGCAAAAAACATTTACCAGCTTTCTGGCCAATAAAGAGGGACAACCATAGCCGCAAGAATTTTGCTATGTCGACTGCTTTTTTATTCGTTCACCGCAACAGACTCGGGATTGTGCTTGAGATATTCTGACAGCTTGTCGTGGAATTCGGATTGGTGTCCTGCCCACCAGTCGACTAGAAAATCAGTCAATAGCTGGGTTTCAGACCGGAAAATTGCGCTATTGACGTGTTCTCGTAGTTCCTGAAAAAACGTCGATCGATAAGCCCTGACTTTATTCATTCCTTCCTGCGACATACCATTCTTTAGCAGGATGGTTTCTTCCGTTTTGAAATGAAACATTACATACTGTTCCAAGGCCTCGATAGTGGGATGCAAAGAAGAAACCGGCCAGTCTTCGTTGATAAAATATTGTAGCGTATTAATGATTCCGACCAGGCCACGGTGCTGCTCATCCAGGATCGGATGCCCTACTTTATCCTGATTTTTCCATTCTATTAAAAGCATATCGACTTATTTGTTCCAGCTCATAATTGTAATTTAACAACTAAGTCTCAATGGTATCGGTCGGGGCGTGGATTTACTTAGATAATTTAACGACCGTACATCTATTTATTAGCAGATTTTATATTATTGTTCGTTATTAATTATTGTTTTAATCTATCTGGATGATTTTTGAAGGGATTTTGCCTGCCAGGTACTCTTACATCACGACCATACCCGTACAGTCGTTAGGAGTAAGCCGATCGCCGTACATTCGCCGATGACCGTCAGAAATTTTTTACCTGAAGTAAAGTAAAGCTGGTGTCGCCGATTTCGTTACCACCTTCGATATTGAGTTAAAAAAATAATGGTTAAATGGCTGATTCAAAATCTTTGGGTGCACCAACATCGCATTTTTTACAAGCAAGTTTATATCCTAATTTTTCTTCCCGGCCTTGTGCCGTAATCACCCATGGTCGGTTAGTCCAGGGTGGATTGTGTCTTACATGTTGATAGTGCCCGCATTCAAGCTCGGCCACCCAATCCTGCTGTTCGTCTTGATGAAACCCGGTTATTCGTCGATCCACTTTTTATACATGAATTAATAAAAACAACTTACGCATTTGCGACAAAAATTGCGCCTGCCACTATTAACGCTGT
>JANQOT010000118.1 GCA_028285655.1 Gammaproteobacteria bacterium | reverse complement strand
CGTCCGTGGCGGTTCATTGATTTCCTCCAGCGCATGCAGCAAAGTTGCGTGCGCCATTGGTGAATTTGCGATTTGCTGGCTGGCGTAGTCGATGGTTTTTTCAGCGGCTTCGATCAAGCTTCCATCCGCCAATAAGTACCCCAGGCGCAACAGACTGTGCGCGGCGATACCATTGCCGGCTGGTGTGGCTTCGTCGGCGCTGACTTTGGGTCGTTGAATTAATATTTCGTGATCGTCGGCAGTAAAATAAAAACCGCCGTGTTGCGCATCTTGAAACTGTTGCAGTAATACTTGTGCAAGTTCTTGTGCAAATTCCAGGTACTCACTGTTCCAGCGGGTTTGCAAATACTCCAGAATGGCATCGAGTAAAAACGCATAGTCGTCCAGGTAGGCATTTAAATGCGCTTTACCGTCTTTATAACTGGCGAACAAGCGATGTTCGTGCCACATAGTGTCGTGAATAAATTTCAATGCATGTTCGGCCGAATCAATAAAATCGGTTCGGTCAAACACACGACCGGCGATCAGCATGCCTTTGATCATCAGCGCATTCCAGCTGGTCAGTACTTTATCGTCGCGACCGGGCATGATGCGTTTTTGTCGCGCCGTGTGTAATGCTTGCCGTGCTCGCATCCACAGCGCATTGTAGGCGTCGTCGTCCAGCTTTAGATAATCGGCGGTGGCCGCCATCGATTCCAGTTCATGCAAATGGTACTTGTCTTCAAAGTTGGGACCTTTGCCAAGTGCGAAACGGTAATCGAGTAACTTGAATTCATCTTCGCTTAACAACGACTGCAGTTCTTCCAGGTCCCATACATAGTATTTGCCTTCCACCCCTTCGGAGTCGGCATCCAGCGAGGAATAATAACCGCCCTGCGGCGACTGCATTTCGCGCATGACCCATTCGGCAGTGGCGATTGCTGTTTGCCGGAACGTGTTTTCCTCGGTAATTTGAAAAGCCTGGCTGTACAGTGCAAGCAGCGGGCCGTTGTCGTACAGCATTTTTTCGAAATGCGGAATCATCCAGTAATCATCGACCGAGTACCTGCAAAAGCCGCCGCCGACGTGATCGAAGATGCCGCCACTTGCCATTTTCTGCAAGGTAAATACCGCCGAATGCAAACTGCGTTTATCTTCGGAAGATTGTTGCTTGCTGCGGTACCAGTAGCGCAACAGCCGTTCGATGTTACTGGGATGCGGAAACTTCGGCGCGCTGCCGAAACCCCCGTGACGTGCATCAAAGGTTTGTTGTAATTGATCGTTGGCGGTATCCAGTACGCTTGTATCGAGTGCGACCGGCGTGACAGTCGACTGATAAATATTTTGCAGGACTTCCTGCAGAGAAGAATTCTGCTTGCCGATTTCCTCGCGCTTGCTTTGGTACGCTTGCGCGATATGTTGCAATAAATCTTTAAACGCAGGCAGGCCGTGGCGAGCCTGGTCGGGAAAATAAGTGCCGCCGAAAAACGGCACCTGGTCATCCGGTGTTAAAAACATGGTTAACGGCCAGCCGCCGGTACGTTGTGTTAATAAATGCTGTGCGGTCTGATAAATTTTATCGATGTCGGGGCGTTCTTCGCGGTCGACTTTTATATTGATAAACAGCTCGTTCATCACCGCCGCCGTTTCCGGGTCCTCAAAGGATTCGTGTGCCATGACATGACACCAGTGGCAGGCCGAATAGCCGATCGATAACAATATCGGTTTATTGTCCGCCTTTGCCTTTTCCAGTGCGGCCGATCCCCACGGGTACCATTCCACCGGGTTGTCGGCGTGTTGCAATAAATACGGGCTGGTTTCTTCAGCGAGGTGATTACTGGACATACGAATTCTGTAGAGTGTTTTTTGTGCACTATACTGGCCTGCAAGTGCAAAGTATCTAGCGCCAAAGATGTATATTGAGAATCGTTTTCCAGAGCAGGCGTGATACCATTTATTCCATGCTAGTCCACCCGCAGTTCGACCCCGTTATTTTTCAAATCGGCCCGCTGGCGATTCGCTGGTACGGCTTGATGTACCTGATCGGGTTTGCGTTTTTCTGGTGGCTGGGCACTATGCGTGCACGCAAACCGGACAGTTTTATTCGACCGGAGCAGGTCGGCGATTTGCTGTTTTATGCGGTGCTGGGTGTAGTGCTTGGGGGTCGGTTCGGTTCGGTATTCTTTTATAACCTGGACAACTTTATCGACGATCCTCTGTACCTGTTCAAAATTTGGGAAGGGGGCATGAGTTTCCACGGCGGTTTGCTGGGTGTGATTCTGGCGCTGTGGTTATACCAGCGAAAATTCGGCTGGGGGTTTTTACGCCTGTGCGATTTTGTCGCACCGCTGGTACCGATCGGATTGGGCCTGGGCCGTGTGGGTAATTTTATTAACGCTGAATTATGGGGTCGTGCCACCGATGTTCCCTGGGCGGTAGTATTTCCCAACGTCGATCAACTGGCGCGGCATCCCTCGCAGTTATACCAAGCTGCATTGGAAGGTGCGGTGTTGTTCATTGTGATTTGGGTGTACACCGCCAAACCGCGTCCGGTGGGTGCGGCTTGCTCGCTGTTTGTGTTGTTATATGGCTTGTTCCGGTTTGTGGTGGAGTTCGCACGCGAACCCGACGCTCACCTCGGCTACGTTGCATTTGGCTGGATGACTATGGGCCAGTTACTGACCTTGCCGATGATCGCAGTGGGCTTGCTGGTATTCTGGTGGTCGTATAAAAAGGCCGAACAATGAAACAGTATCTGGAATTATTGCAGCACATTATCGATCACGGTGTCGAACGCGAGGACCGTACCGGTACCGGCACGCGCTCGGTATTCGGGTATCAAATGCGTTTTGATTTAAGCCAGGGTTTTCCCCTTTTAACTACCAAACGTCTGCACACCAAGTCGATTATTCATGAGCTGTTGTGGTTTTTGCGTGGCGAAACCAATATCAAAACCTTAAACGAAGTCGGCGTCAGCATCTGGGATGAGTGGGCCGACGAACACGGCGAGCTGGGTCCGGTGTACGGCAAGCAATGGCGGGCCTGGCCGACCGCGCGCGGCGAAACCGTCGACCAGATCAGCGAATTGATTAAACAAATCGAAACCAATCCGGACTCGCGCCGTTTGATTATCAGTGCCTGGAACGTAGGCGAAATCGAACACATGGCGCTACCGCCCTGCCATACCATGTTTCAGTTTTATGTTGCGCAGGGAAAACTTTCCTGCCAGTTGTACCAGCGCAGTGCCGATGTGTTTCTGGGTGTACCGTTTAATATCGCGTCCTATGCGTTGCTGGTATTGATGGTGGCGCATGTCACCGGTTTAAAGCCGGGCGAATTCGTACACACTTTTGGCGACGTGCACTTGTATAAAAATCATCTGCAGCAGGCGCAGTTGCAATTGCAACGCGAACCGAAACCGCTGCCGACTTTGGAAATAGTAAAACCCGCGGCCACCATATTCGATTTCAGTTACGAGCATTTCGAGTTAAAAAACTACCAGTACCATCCGCATATTCCCGCACCGGTAGCCGTGTGAGCAAACTGGCCTTAATCGTCGCGGTGGCGCGCAATAATGTAATCGGTGCCAGGAACACTATTCCCTGGTACTGTCCGGCCGATCTGCAATACTTTAAACGCACCACCATGGGTGCGCCGGTATTGATGGGCAGAAAAACCTGGGACTCGCTGCAAATCCAGCCTCTGCCCGGCCGGCAGAATATAATCGTCACCCGCGATTCACAGTTTCAAGCCGCAGGCTGCTATGTGGTCAACAGTATCGATGCAGGGTTGCAGTTGGCGCAAAACGCGCCGCGGGTGTTTGTCATCGGTGGCGAGGAGATTTACAAACAGGTATTAAACCGCGCCGACGAGTTATACATTACGCATGTCGATGCCGAAGTGCAGGGGGATCGTTATTTTCCGCAGTTATCCTTGCAGGACTGGGAATTAATACGCGAAGAATCGCATGCGGCGGATGAGAAGAATCCGCACGATCTGCTTTTTAAAGTCTACAAACGAATCATGTAACAGACACAATGAAACAAGCGGTCAGCCGCCGCCGCAACTTCCGCAGGCTGCACCGCAGGCGCCACCACCACCGCCACCGCCTCCGTAACCGTCACCGGATTTCTTTCTGGCCTTTCGCTTCTTTTCGCGCTCCTCGGTTTTTTCGCGTATTTTTTCTTTCTTGATTTCGGATAATTTAAAAATTTCGGGAATCGGTTCGCCGCAAAACATGCATTTGTCGTGCACACTTTCCTGCAATACACGTTGGCATTTTTGGCAGATTCTTTCTTGCATGGAGCTACGCTATTAATTCATCCATATACCGTTGGTGACCTGGCAGTCGATTGCATCCAGCGCCATGTGCGCGGTCAATCCGATGCCCGCAAACATTGTTGA
>JANQOT010000209.1 GCA_028285655.1 Gammaproteobacteria bacterium | reverse complement strand
ACCGTCGGTGTTAACTCCAGCGGCGTTTGCGAAACATTGGGGATCGGTTGCAACGTACTGGCAAAACTCGCAAACGAAATTACTGACGCCATAACGGTCAATAATGGCAATAAAAATTTACGTCGTTTGAAAATTTTATGCGCAGCAAACATGGCTAACTCAATTGGCGATCCCGTACACAGATTCCAGCACCACTACCGAGTTATCCGAGCTGCCGGTGCCTCGTGCGGTAATTCTGAAATACTGCGAAATCACGGTTTCCGTTCCTTCGTTGTATTCGTTTTCCAGATTAATGGGGTCGTCTTCGGGAAGAATTGGACCCAGGTACTGAATGACAAATTGTGGTGGTGAATTCACGCCGCTAATGGTCGGCCCGGTAATGGATTCAGTCGACCAGTCGATCTGCTCCCAGACATTGTCGTATAAATTACTTAACAAACCGTCTGATTTGTCGTTATCAAAATCGTTCAAGCTAAACGTGCGGCCATCTAAAAATTCTTCCGCCGCACGAATTCCGGCTTCGGCGGCTTCAAAGGCAGTTACCTGGTCTTTCATATTGCCGGACATTAGCGCTTGTAGCGTCGATGACTGCATGCTGCTTACTGCAATTAACGACATTACGGTCAACACCAACAAGCCGATAAACAAGGCCGCGCCGTTTTGTGAATAAATTTTTATCATCAGTGTATTCAAGGATTACGAACACTTACGGTTGTGGAAGAAACGTATCGTTTGCGCCGGTCTTCCGCGTGCGTTACCGCTTCGGATCCGCTTTCGGGACCAATAAGCGTATTTGCCACTCGATAGGTTTCAACGTCTACTTCCGCTGCATCGCGTAGCCCTTCTCCGCTGGCCAGCAATAAACCGATTCGAACCGTTACGACCTGCGACCAGTCGGTGACATCGTTGGCCTGGATATAGCGTTCGGCAACACCGTTACCGTCAGGGTCGACGCCGTACATTAACTGCATATTGTCGACACCTTGCAGCAACTCCTCTGGATCGGTATCGATATTACTGGACCCGTCGACCAGTAAATATTCTCTATATAACGAGCGATCATCACCGGACGGAGAGTCGGCAATGTAGTAAATAACGGCTTTGTAATCGACCAGTTGTGCATCGTCGCCGAATGAATAGTTAGTACCGGGTTGCCCCGCACTGCTACAGGTCGCCGGTGCGGGATCACCTAAATCCGTGGAACAGTTGCCGGGCAAATTCCCGCCGGTGGAAACCGACAGGCTGGACGGACTGCCGTTTGAATAATTACCGGCCTGAAAAAACGCGGCATGGCGCGGGTCGCAGGCCACCATCAATGTACCGTCTTCCACCCAGTCGGCTCCCAGGCTGCGTTGCATTTGAAAGGTTCCTGCCGCATACGAGTCAACCGCGGCCACTTTGCTGCCGCCGCGCAATATGAGCAATGCATCTGCACTTTCTACTCGACCGGTAAAATTCGGACCGCTGGGAAACGCACTAACGTTACCCTCAAATCCCTGAATCGGTTGTTCAAAAATATCCGACCACCAGAATGTGTCCGCATCATTCACCAGTGTCGCCGTTGTTTGCGGGCGACCGCAGGGAACAAAACCGGCCATTCGAATATCGCGCGCCATCATATCCAGAGAAAAACGGGTACTTTCCTGCAAACGTGACAGTCCTTCAGTTATGGTATGTGTGCGCTTGGTGCTCAAATAGATCTGTAGAATACCCGCCAGCAGTATTAACCCCAGCACCAGCGCCACCATTAATTCAACGACTGTAAATCCGGATTGTTGTTTACATTTCGCCATCGGTTTTTAAAGTGAGGTGGTTAGCATCACTTCGTGAACATCGCCTGACGTATCGGTCCACTGAACCGTAACCTCGATTTGTCCATTCGCCTGGCGTTCTATTTGTCCATCCCCGGAAGGTAATGTGCTTTGCGAAACAAAGGCGTTACAAATCGCATCGTTTGCATAAGCGCCGAGATTGCACTTCCATTCTCGCAGATCGTAATTCGCCAATTGTGCTGTGGTGCAGTTGGCTGAAGTGCCAATGCAATCGGTACCACTTGCAGGCGCAACTCCGAAATTCACGTCGTAGGTATTTACGCGTGCTTCCGCCGGATTTGCACGCATTCGATCGATTATGCCTTGCGCAAGTGCAGTCGCCTGAGTACGCAGGTGCGCGTTGTAACTACCGGTAATACTGTAGCCCTGCAAGCCGGCCATTCCCAGTAAGCCGATGGTGAGCACTACCAGCGCCACCAGTACTTCTACCAGGCTAAAACCTTTAACTAACTTGACCGATAAGGTTTTCATAATCGTTAACTGGTGTTGCAATCCGTGATTTCGGCGCCCGCGCTTGTTAACGGCACACCATAGGTATTGTTTTTTGCCAGGTGAACACGCCCGGATCTGATAATGGTAATCAAGCGTGCTTTATTTACAGCATTATCCTTGCATAAAAATATACTGCCGTTTCCCAGGCCGCCGGTTTGACCGGTTGGCAAATATTGAATGCGATTGTTAAACGGCACGGTGGCTCGTAATGTCATATTTTCTGCAAGCGCTTCGGATACCCACAGCAGTTCTTCGGCGCTTGCACGATTGTCCGCCGGTGCGGTCGTCTCGACGTACACAATCCAGCCCGACTCGTACCCGCTATTGTTATTAGAACAGGTCGAGCCGTTATTACTTGCACACAAAGTCACTCGCTGTTTACGTTTGACCGCTTCGCTGCGCGCCAGTGCCAGCGAGGAAATAAAGCTATTGATGTCGGCAGTAAGCCGGTTACGTTCCACCAGACCCTGGTAGGCGGGCACGCCTAACGTAAGAATAATTGCTGCAAGCGCAATCGTAATCATTAATTCGATAACGGTGAATCCTGCCAATCGCTTCATTGGATTAATTTAAGTTGCTACTGTTGAATTGCTGCACAGTCACAATCAAACATCATTAAATGTATGGTTAAACTAAACAACTGGTGTCGGGTAGTTTTATGAAAGTATAGAGGAATGTTGCAGACAGGGAAGACCTAATTGGCGTAGCTACGTACGCGCACAATCGAAGAGACTACATTAAGTGCGCAATACATGGTGTTGGGTGATTGTGAGTTTTAAGCGAGGGTTAATATGCGCATAAACAATCGCCTGTAAATAAAATTTAAAATTTTTATTTATAAGCTGGCCTAGTGGCTTGATAAGTGCCCAATTATGGTCGCTGCAACTGCGCGGCAACTTGTTCTTTTTTTTCTGAACCGCATAAACATTCAATTAATGTAAGCGCGAAGTCCATCGCCGTACCCGGTCCTTTAGAGGTAATGATCTTGCCATCGACTTCCACTGCTTGAGTAGTGATCGAGATATCTGGAAACTGTTGCGGGTTAAGTACGCCGGGGTATGCGGTTGCTCGACGGTGATCCAGCATACCGGCGCTGGCGAGAACTTTAGGTGCGGCACAAATTGCGGCGACCAGGTGTCCTTGCCGGTGGGTTCGTTTCAGAATGTGTTGGATTCTGGCGTCTTGTTCCAGATGGTCAGCTCCGGGCAGCCCGCCGGGTAAAACCACCAGGTCAAAAGACTGCTCTTTTACATCTTCGAGTAATACATCGGGCAACAGAACGGTTCCTCGCGAAGCCTTGACCGGACCGGGCGTTAATCCCGCACTGACGACTTCGACTTCCGCGCGTCGTAACAGATCAATAATAGTAACGGCTTCTAGTTCTTCGCAGCCGGGCGCGAGAGGGACGAGTACTCTGGCCATCGATTAGCAGGATTCAGATTTATTATTTGAGTAACCGGCACCAGACGAATACCCAGTTTTTTAAGCAGCGGCAAATACTCGGTCAATATTTTTACAGTTGACGGGTATGGGTGCGCAATCGCAACTGCATAACCTTTTTTTTCCGCAATACGATTTAGACGCCGCAACTGCGCCCATATTTTTTCTGCCTCGGGATCGGCGTCGATAAATACATCACGGGAAACACTGGGCACAAAATGCTCTTTGGCAATCTGTGCGGCAATGGTCATTGACGTCGTTTTACTATCTACAAAATAAAGCCCCGATTCCTGCAGCGCCAACACTTCCATCAACCATGCCATATGGCCGGGATGGCGAGTAAGCAGGCTTCCCATATGATTGTTTACGCCTTTGGCGTGAGGCACCGCTTCGATACTGTCGCGCACGATTTGCTGGAACTGGTGTTGGGTTAATTCCAGCGTCAACGCATTGCTGCCCAATGCAACTTCCTGTGAAGATTGCATGGGTAAATGCAGCATGACTTCCTTGCCGGCGGAAGCCGCCATGTTTGCAAGTCGGGGTGTAAACGGCCGATGCGGCAAAAACGCGTATGTAAGTTGATGGGGCATCTGTATCAACTCGCGCCCATAACGCAACTCGTTGCCCAAATCATCGATGATAATGGCTATTTTCGGTGCATCTTGCGCAACGGTTGCAGTCGCACACACAAAATACATAAGCACGAGCAAGCAAAAACGTTTAAACATAATCACATTGCGCGCCTGGACGCGCTACTTACACATTCTTGGTAGAGTTACTATCCGCCAGTTCTTTCAGGATATTCAGTGCTTCATCAAGCACGGCATCGTCGGCACTGTCTATCGGAATTGTAATTTGTTTCACTTCTTTTTTCTGCTCTGTATCACCTTCTTCGCCCTGTTTGTTTTCCAGGTGCCCGGCCAGGTCTGCTTCGCGTACGAATTGAAAACCTTTTTTGGCTTCGCCATTTTCGGCTTCCACCTCTTCGACCAGAATATCGGGTTCAATTCCTTCGGCTTGAATCGAACGGCCCGAGGGTGTGTAGTAACGTGCAGTGGTAAGTTTTAATGCTGCATTTTCTTTTAACGGCAATATTGTCTGAACCGAACCTTTGCCAAACGAACTCTTGCCCATAATGACGGCACGTTTATGATCCTGCAGCGCACCGGCAACAATCTCGGAGGCCGAGGCGGAACCTTCATTTATTAAAACGACAATCGGTGCTCCGTTTATTGAATCGTTGGTGCTGGCACTGTATTTTAATTCCGCGTCTCGTACACGGCCTTTGGTATATACAATTAATTCGCCATCTTTAAGAAATACATCTGATACGCCGACCGCACCTGTTAAAACGCCACCGGGGTTATTGCGCAAATCAAGCACAACTCCTTGCAGATTATTACCGGCTTTTTTATTTAATTTTTCTACTGCGGCAATTACATTGCGCGTGGTCTTGGACTGAAAACTGGAAATACGTATATAACCGAAGCCTGGTTCCAGTATTCGGCTGCGCACACTTTTAACACGAATCACATCGCGCGTAACTTCTACTTCCAGCGGTTTGCTTTCACCCTCACGCACAATCGTCAAAACGATTTTTGTACCGCGTTTGCCGCGCATTAACTTAACGGCTTCGTTTAATGTCAGCCCTTTTACCTGGGTGTCGTCGAGCTTGATAATGAGATCGCCGGCTTCTACGCCCGCTTTATCCGCCGGCGTTCCTTCAATGGGCGAGATAACTTTTACGAATCCGTTTTCCATACCCACTTCGATGCCCAGCCCGCCAAATTCACCGGTGGTGCCGATTTGCAATTCCTGAAACTCGTCCTGGCTTAAAAACGCGGAATGCGGATCCAGGCTTTGCAGCATGCCGCGAATCGCACCTTCCAGCAGGGGCTTGTCGCCGACCTCTTCCACGTAATCTTTTTTAATGCGCGCGTAAACGTCGGTAAATAATCGAATGTCGCTTAGAGGCAAGTCGACCGGGGCGGTCCGTTTCGCCAGTACCTGGTGACTGGTCGCCACCAAAACGCCCAGAATCAGTCCGATGATCAGGCCCACACCAAGTGGTTTATAACTTTTCATTTCAATTCTCCTTGTGACGACTGTCGGCACCGATTTGAACGCTTCGTCACATATGATTATCGCTGTCTTCGATAGTACACCAGTCTGCGCACTATTCGACGCGTTACGTCACGCATTAGCGACTATTTATGAAGAATACGCCAACTTTGGCACTGTACACCAGTCAGACGGATTCACCGGCACGCCCTGGCGTCGAATTTCAAAGTACAGGCTGGGCTGCGGAATTCCGCCCGAATCTCCCACTAAAGCGATCTTTTCACCTTTTTTTACCGTATCCCCCACGTTTTTATGCAACGCTTCGGCGTGTGCATACAAACTCATGAATTCGTCGCCATGATCGATAATCAGCAACCAGCCGTATCCCTGAAACCAGTCAGAAAACACTACTGTTCCTGGGTATATCGCGCGAACGTCGCTGCCCCTGGGAGCTTTAATGGCTACACCGTCCCAGGAAATTTTGGCACTGCCGTTTTTTGCCGACCCGTAGCGATTCAACAATTTACCGTTCACCGGCCAGACAAGACGGCCTTTTTGCGACGCGAATACGCCCTTACCGGCGGTTGATTTAGGCTGTAATTTTCTCAGCAGCTTTTTGATGGCTTGCCGGTTTTCCTGTGCCTGTCGCAAGCGCGACTGGTCTTGATCTATGAGTTGCGCAATTGCCCGTTGCGCCTTTTGCTTATTTCCGTGGGCTTGCTTTAGTACTGTCTTTTGCTCTTTCTGCTGTAGCACCAGCTTTTGCATCCGCGCTTGTTCTGCAGCCAGCTCAGTCTGATTGTGCCGAATCCGGATTGCCAATTGATTCAGATGATCGATTTGTTGCAGCCGCGCCTTGTTAATGTAGTCATACATCACCGCCATTCTGCCGGCTTCCTGCAAACTATTTTGCGCCAGCATAAGCTTCCACTTACTTTGTTGCTGAGTCATGTAGGCCATGCGGGCCTGCTGCTTAAACGCGGCGGCCTGATCGGCTAAATCTGCGGTTAATGTTTGCTGTTCCGCGGTAAGTTGCCGGGACCGTTGCTCGGCGGCGGCAAGTTGTTTATTCAGATTGCGTATTTGCTTGTGTAATCGGCCGATTTGTTGATCGAGTGTTTGCATATCCTGCAACAATTCATCCTGGTCATCCTGGTTTTTGGCGATATTTTGCTCTATTTTATTGATCTCGGCCGTCAGCTTGCGCAACTGCTCCTGAGCATCCGCGAGCTGGTCGGCGCCAGCCGCGGGTAAAAGCAATAACCCACTGAAAAGTAATAAAATAATGTAGAATCGAACAGGCATGTAATGGTGTCGGTTTACGCACAGATTTTGATTTACGCTATCCAAGAATCAAATTCCCGTCTACTATTAATGTATTAATTGTTTATAATATTACTTGATACCATTATTATTTTATTTTAACGGACGCGTTTGTAATGAATGATTCAAGTTTTGTGTCGCTAAATCGATCAGAACTGATGGCCAGGGAAGAAGACATTGATCAGGCTTCACGATCACTCAAGGCCATGTCGCACCCCCTGCGCCTGAAAATTCTCTGTGTCCTGGGTAACCAGGAAGTAAGTGTGCAGGATATTGTCGAAAATGTCGGGACCTCGCAGAGTAACATATCTCAACATCTGGCAATTCTACGCGATAAAGGCATCTTGAAGTCACGCAAAGATGCAAATCGGGTGTTTTACAAGGTTGGAGACGAACGTACACTCAAGCTCATCGAAATGATGCAGCACGTGTTTTGCTCAACTCATTAGTCGAACATTTCGCTTAAATTCGTATAATACTGTCCCCGCTATTCAAGGACGCGCCATGGGCCCCTATTCAGAATTCATAAGCAATAATTTTGTGCTATTTGCTGCGCTCGGCATTATTCTGGCGTTAATTCTACGTCTCGAAATCAAGCGCGCATTGCGCGGATTTAAAGTAGTTACCCCGGCAGAAACCGTGCAACTTATTAATAAAGAAGACGCTCTGTTATTGGATGTACGCGAAGACAATGAACGCGTCAACGGAACTATAAAGGGTGCCAAACCCATGGCCTTAAGTGTTTTAAAACAACGCATCGAAGAGCTTAAAGAATTTGCCGAAAAACCGGTGATTGCTTTTTGTAAAACCGGTAACCGCTCCCTGGAGGCCTGCGAAATTTTAAAGAAAAATCAATTTACCAATGTCATGTCTCTTAAAGGCGGTATTGAGGCATGGCGAACTGTTAATTTGCCGGTAGTAAAAAAATGAGCAGCAATCAAAATCCAGTAAAAGTATACAGTGGTCGACTCTGTACGTATTGTATGGCGGCTAAACGTTTGTTAGATAAAAAAGGCGTTGCCTACGAAGAAGTAATGGTCGATGACGACCCCGACCTGCGCGCTGAAATGGAACGACTTAGCCAACGTCAGACTATTCCGCAAATATTTATCGGCGAACATCATGTCGGTGGTTACGATGACCTTGCGGAATTACATCGTGAAGGCAAGCTTGATGAATTGCTGAAGACCGATTAATTTTTAAAACCTCAATCAAATGGGTGCAGACGAACAAAAATTTGAAATTCAGAAAATCTTTGTCAAAGATTTATCATTTGAGTCTCCTAATAGCCCGGCGGTTTTCCGCGAACAATGGCAGCCCAAGACAGATATTCATCTAGCCGCTCAAAACAATAAAATAGAGGACGAGGTATACGAAGTTACGTTGCATATAACCGTGACCTCATCCCAGGACGATAAAACTGCATTTTTAGTCGACCTTAAACAAGCCGGTATTTTTCTTATAAAAGGATTTGAGGAAGAACAATTAAATCATTTGCTCGGTAGTTATTGCCCGCATACTTTATTTCCGTTCGCACGTGAAGCCATCTCCGATTTTATAAGCAAGGGTGGATTCCCGCCGTTGTTGCTTTCTCCCGTTAACTTCGACGCATTGTATGCACAACAACTTTCCAAATTGAAAGAACAGCAATCCTCTACAGATACCAAGCATTAAGTACTATTTTCCAACAACGGTTGCGAGTAAAAACTAGATGAATAATCAAAACCGTATTGCAGTAATCGGCGCCGGTGCCTGGGGCACTGCTCTGGCGATTCATCTCGCCAGACTTCACTCGGAAATTTTCTTGTGGGGCCGTAATTCCGATCACTTAGTTACAACCATTAATGCCGGCGAAAACAAGAAATATTTACCCGGAATTAAACTACCGGAAAATATTATTGCCGAGACTGATTTCTCCAAGATAGTTGCGAACGCGACTTATGTTTTGGTTGCGGTACCCAGCACCGCCATGCGCGAACAATTGTGTGCGATTCGCGACAGCGCATCCACCGGTTTACAGGGAATTATCTGGGCGACCAAAGGCCTGGAGCAGGTTACCGGAAAGTTTTTACACCAGGTAGCGGAAGAAGAACTTCCCGACAACATTAAAATTGCAATTTTGTCCGGTCCTTCTTTTGCGCAGGAAGTGGGACTGGGTTTACCCACCGCAGTTACCATTGGCTCGCTTGATAATGAATTTTCACAGCAAGCAGCTAAATTGTTTCATCACCCATTGTTTCGCACCTATACCAGCACCGATGTTACCGGCATAGAGATTGGCGGAACATTTAAAAACATTATGGCGATTGCCGCCGGTATTGTTGATGGACTGGGTTTTGGTTCAAATGCGCGCGCCGCCCTGATTACACGCGGTGTGGCAGAGATGATGCGTTTTGGAAAACAAAAAGGAGTCGCGACTGAAACGCTGGTGGGTTTATCCGGAATCGGAGATATCATTCTTTCCTGCACAGACAATTTATCCAGGAATCGTCGTCTCGGACTGGGACTGGGGTCGGGCAAACAATTGGCAGATATCGAAAAAGAAATCGGACAGGTCCTGGAAGGAAAATATGCCGCCAAAGTCATTAACGATCTTTCCAGCCAGTTAAAAATAGAACTTCCAATCAGCGAACAGGTATACCAGGTGCTGTATTGCCAAAAATCTCCTCGCACCGCGGTGGAAGATTTACTATCGCGCGCATCCAAAAGCGAAGTGGGTTAAACCGCGCCGCTAAATTGTTGTTGACGCCAGGCTTCGTAAATAAATATTGCAGCAGTGTTGGACAAATTCAAACTGCGACTTTGGGGCAACATCGGTACGCGTAAAATTTGTTCCGCCGTAAATTCATCGAGAATAGGTTGTGGCAAGCCCCGTGTTTCCGGGCCAAACATAAAAACGTCGTTTTGCCGGAATTGCACTTGCGTATAAGCGGTCGTGCCCTTGGTGGAACAGGCAAATATCCGTTCACTTGCGAACTGTCGTCTACAACTAGCATAATCAGGATATTCATGTACAACACGCTGATCCATATAATCCAAACCGGCACGGCGCATGCGTTTGTCGTCTAGTTCAAACCCCAGCGGGTGGACCAAATGTAATCGGCAGCCGGTGTTGGCACACAAGCGCATGATATTGCCGGTATTGGGTGGAATTTCCGGTTCGTACAGTATGATATGAAACATGTCTTCTAAATATAAAGCATTACGCAGTACATTTTGCGGTTTGGAATTGCAAACACCGCTGGTGTTACTTTCCGGATGTGTCGGCTTTGGACAGGAATATACACGAGTAGTGGGTTATTCCAATCAGGAAGTAGGTGCCATTTGTTTAAAAGGAACAACCCTGGAACCGCGTCTGGGAAATTCACCGCACCGCGTCTATGAAACTCCCGCCGGTATGCTGAACGCAATCGGTTTACAAAATCCGGGGGCGCGCGCAGTCGTAGATGACTATCTGCCCAAACTCGATTTTAGCGAGACACGCTATATTGCCAATGTTTCCGGTTCGACAGTGGAAGAGTATGTCGAGGTTACACGAATTTTCGAAGATTCTCCGATAGACGCGATTGAGATCAATATTTCTTGCCCGAATGTAAAAGAGGGAGGCGTAACCTTTGGTAACGATCCCGATATGTCGGCCCGTGTGGTAGAACAATGCCGCGCCGTCACCAGCAAGCCGCTTATTACCAAGCTATCACCGAATCAGACCGATATTGCATACAACGCACAACGTTGTATCGACGCAGGCAGTGATGCATTTGCCGTCATCAATACTTTAATGGGCATGGCGATTGACATAAATTCCCGCACCCCAGTCATTGGGAATAATCAAGGCGGCCTGTCGGGGCCGGCCATTAAACCGATCGCATTACTGAAGGTTCACCAGGTATACCAGGTATGTAAACCGCACGGCATTCCAATTATCGGACAAGGCGGAGTCGCAACGGCCGAAGACGCACTGGAATTTATCATCGCCGGTGCCAGTGCAGTGGGTGTCGGTACCGGTCTTTACTACGACCCACTATGCTGCGCATCGATAAACCAGTCGATTTACGACTATTTAAGTGCCAATAAATTCTCCAGCTTGTCTGAACTCGTGGGCAGTCTTACGCTAAATTCTGCAGATTCTGCCTGTATTTAATTCAGCCTGATGAACCGCAAGTCAGTCTTCGGCAGAATCTTTTTTCAGTCCGTTAATTTCAAGCTCCTGAATTTTACGCGTCAGCGTATTTCGACCCCATCCAAGTAGTTTAGCCGCACGCTGTCTTTTACCTCCGGTCTGGCGCATGGCTACTTCGATGAGTGTGCTTTCAAATTGTGGTAAAGCATCCTGCAACAAATTTGTATTACCATCCGCCAGAAAATGTTCCGCCCAATTTGCCAACATTAACTGCCAGCTTTCATCCGGACTTTGACTTTCTTCGGTTTCGCGCAATTCATTCGGTAAATCTTCTATTCGAATTGTTTTGCCCGACGCCATGACGGTCAGCCAACGACAAATGTTTTCAAGCTGGCGCACATTACCCGCCCAGTCCAGCCCGCTTAAAAACTGAATAACCTCCGGTTCGAGTTGTTTTGTTTCCACATCCAGTTCACGCGCCACTTGCTTTAAAAAATGCGTTAACAATATCGGAATATCCTCTTTACGCTCGCGTAACGCCGGCACATGAATGCGTATTACATTCAAACGATGCATTAAATCTTCGCGAAACTTGCCCTGACTTACCAGGTGATTTAAGTCTTGATGGGTCGCGGCAATGATGCGCACATCAGCCTTAACCGCTTCATGCCCGCCGACGCGATAAAACTCCCCATCCGATAAAACCCGCAACAAACGCGTTTGCAAATCCGCGGGCATGTCTCCGATTTCATCCAGAAACAAGGTGCCGCCGTTTGCCTGTTCGAAACGACCCCGGCGCAGTCCCTGTGCACCGGTAAACGCGCCTTTCTCGTGACCGAATAACTCCGATTCCAAAAGATCC
>JANQOT010000207.1 GCA_028285655.1 Gammaproteobacteria bacterium | reverse complement strand
ATTAAAGCATCGAAATTCATTTCCTCGATCCAGATCGTCGCTGCATGCGGCCCGTCGGGCTCAATGCGTTTAATCGCGGTGCGCAATCCCAGCTGTTTTGCCAGGCCGTCCACTGTCGCCAGCAAAGAACGTTTGGAGCCAGACTTGAGCAGATTCGGATTGGTCAGCTTGAGTTGTTTGACTTCGTTGCTTTTGGTGGTCATCCAGGCCAGTAATTGCTGATTACTTTCCACCTGAATGCGTTTATTGTCTCTGGCTTCGACCAGCGGCGACCAGGCCAGCAAATACAGCAGGAACAATACGACCACAACGGATGCGATCAATACAAAATTTTGTTCCCGGCTTTGTAAGTTTTCCCACCAGTCTTTCATTATTTACTCCGAAACCAGCATGCGCGCATGTATTTTATCGTCAACCGAATCGGCCGATTTCAGCTCGGCATTGATTTTTTTCGATTGCAGTTTGGTTTTGACGTTTTCCAGAACCTGCACATCGCCGGCGTTCAGGTCCAGCGAAAGTTCCTTGCCGTTGTATTGCACCGCCTTGATCGAGGTGTTTTTATCTTTATTCAGTTCATAGCCGCTGTGGTGCAATAGTTTGAGAAAATCGGAACCTTTCGAACTGTCGCCGGTGCTGGTCAGTTCCTTAATACGTTGCTCCATTTGTACGCGAGCATTGACGACATTTTTTACTTCGGGAAAAGTGCGCCGAAACACTTGTTCGATATCGGCGTTTAATTTTTCATTGACGCGGTTTAACTTCCAGTATTCGATACTGACCTGCGCCATGGATAAGCCCACCCAAACGGCAGCCAGGGCAGCGGCAATTTTCCACGGCCGTATGGTTTTATGGGTTTTATCCGCTTTTGCGTACGCGCCTTGTAACAGATTAATGCATTTATCTTCCTGGAATCCCTGAATATAAGCAGTAGGCTCCCAGGTATCGTGCACGTACACATTCGGAACGCGTGTAATTTCCAGCATGTCTTCGTCCGGGTGACGAAAGACTTCGATAATTTCCGGAACAACGCTTCGGTCTTCGCTGGCAATTTGAATAAATTCTTTAAAATCACCGGCCTCGCAGGCGAAGCCATTCCACTGGCCGGTGCGGGCAATCACATGTTGATCTTCTACGCAGGCAATCCATTGTTTGTCGGTCCAGTTTAATCCGAAGACATCGGCGGTGATAAAGTCAGGCAGAATGTTTACGTTATTTAGAATGTCGATAAGATGATCCAGTTTCGCTTTTGAAATAACCACTACCGGAATGTCGCCGTCGGCATTACGTTGCCCGATGGCAAAGTGTAAATCCTCGATATCTTCCGCCAGATCATCTTCCAGCGCATACGGAATCGCTTTCTCCAGTTGTTTGCGGTTTTTGGTCTGAACGTTTGCCGTGGTGATAAACAAGTCTTCGATCGGTAATAAAATGACGACTTTTCTGTCCTGAATCAGCGAGGCGACATTGGACAACTTGATGTTGCCATGATTGGCGGTTTCATCGTCGTTGGTTAGCAGCACCCAGCGAACCGTGGTGTCTTCGTCGATGACACGCTGTTCGTTGTAGGATAAAAATCGCAGGAATAAAATTTCCATGGCTATATTTCCGGGGTCCTGGCGATCACGCTGATATTGTTTTTGTCAATTCGATGCAGCGTACTAATGGTTCGGATAAAACTGTTACCGATTTTCACATTGGACTTCAAATTAAAATAACTGCTTTGTACCGACAGTGCCTGAGTGTTGATGCCTTTTTCACGCAATAGCGGGTGAATAATAAATTCCTGCAATGAATTAAACTCGTCTTCATCGCGTTCGTCGATTATGGATTGCGCGCTGTCGATGGAAATTTCCGGCGACAATGACGCAATCACCACGTCTTGCGCCGTATTGATATTAATCGCGGTAGTAGACGGCAAAGCGGTCAAATAGGGACTTACTATGTCGTATATTTCCTGCGTAAATCCTTTTACCAGGCGCAGTTCGGATATATGGCTCATCGCTTGATT
>JANQOT010000202.1 GCA_028285655.1 Gammaproteobacteria bacterium | reverse complement strand
CCCTGGGAAATTGCACCGGCGACCAGAAAGGTACCGGTCTCAATGCGATCGGATAAGACCGAGTAGTTGCATCCCTGCAAGCGCGATACGCCATGGATGACCAGGTTGTCGGTACCCACCCCTTCAATCTGCGCCCCCATCGTGATTAGGCAATTCGCCAGATCGGTCACTTCCGGTTCGCGTGCGGCATTTTCAATCGTGGTCGTTCCTTCCGCCAGCGTCGCTGCCATCATCAGATTTTCAGTGCCGGTAACAGTCACCGAATCAAGCACAATACGGGTTCCCTGCAGACGTTTTGCGGTGGCGTGGATGTAGCCGTTTTCAACCGAAACATCGGCACCCATCGCGCGTAAACCCTCGATATGCAAATTCACCGGTCGCGTGCCGATCGCACAACCGCCGGGTAAGGAAACTTCCGCTTCGCCGAATCTTGCCACCAGCGGACCCAGCACCAGAATCGATGCGCGCATGGTTTTGACCATTTCATAGGGCGCGGTCAGCTGTTGAATGGTGCGCGCATCCGATTCAATGTTCATGCGCTCGTCGACGGTTAACGAAACCCCCATCTCACCCAGCAAACCCATAGTGGTCGTGACGTCGCGCAAGTGCGGCACATTGCCGATCGTCATCGGTGAATCCGCCAACAGCGACGCAGCCAGTATCGGCAGCACAGCATTCTTGGAGCCGGAAACTCTGACTTTTCCGTGCAGCGGCTTACCGCCGGAAATGAGTAATTTTTCCATGGATCAATACCGTAAAAAGAAACTTAGCGGCAGCATAAATCTACCGGGCCATTGTTGTAATTATGTATTGAATTTAATCAGAGAAATACAACAGTTTTTCTAAATGATTATTTTCAATCAAGGTTACCAACTGCTTGGAAGCACCATGAAGAGAAAACTGTTTTTCGCGAAAATTGGCCCAGCGCGACCATGCCACTAACAATGCCAGGCCACCGCTATCCACCTGCAAAACATTGTTTACATCAATTTTAATCGCACTGGCTTCGGTAGGGGGAAAAAGCTTGCGCGATTGCGCCCACAGAGCCGGAGCAGATTCGGTCGTCAGTTCGCTGCCGACGCGAAATACGCCATTACCCAGACTCTGTAACTCGCTCATACTATCAGGTTACGGGTTCAGCTTTTTCAGCGTTGGTGTTGGCCAGACGTTCGATTAGTGCATCCAGTGAAGTTTCACTGATTTCCTGCGAAAAACTGGTGCGGAAATTTTTAATCAGACTCAAGCCGTCGACCGACAGGTCAAACACTTTCCAGGTGTCACTGTTTTTTCGAAACACATAGGCGACATTCAACGGAACCCCGCTGCCGAGATCCAGTTCGGTATTTACCGTGTAGTACTTGCCCTGATTTTTGGCTTTGGGAGAAAGCACAGATATTTTCGCATGTCCGTAGTCGGCGATAGATTTTGCATAAGTGCGAATCAGCATGGATTTGAATTCTTCTATAAATTTTGCACGCTGTTCTTCACTGGCTGTTTTCCAGTGTTTTCCCAGAATCAGTTTGCCCATCGCCTGCAAGTCGACAATGGGTAAAATTAATTCGTCGATTACTTGATTAACATAGCCAGGTTCACTTTTAATTCGCTGCGCTTCTTCGTTGACTACGCGCAACACTTCGGTAGAGGTATCTTCGACAATTTGCTCGGGTGTTTTTTCTTCGGCGTTCAGCCACGCAAAACCACTGGCAAATAATACAGTCGACAACACAAAAATTAATTTTTTCATAGCGTTTCCTTAGATTTAACTAGACGCAACGTTGGAAATAAATTTACTGACGATTTCTTCTAAGACCAGTGCCGATTGGGTAAATTCCACAGTATCACCGTCTTTTAGAGTCTCGTCCTCGGCGCCGGGTTCCAGCGCAATATACTGTTCACCCAGCAATCCAGCGGTATATATGCTGGCGGCGGTGTCGGTGGAAAAATAATCATGGTCCATTTCCAGCAACAAGGTAACCTTGGCCTGCAGCCGGTCCGGATCAAATACAATACCGGTCACCTGCCCCACTTTTACGCCTGAAACCGTAATCGGCGACCGTACTTTTAATCCGCCGATATTTTCAAAGTACGCAGTTAAATGGTAGCCCTCTGCGGATGAAAGCGTACTTAAATTACTTACTTTCATGGCCAACATAAATAATGCGGCGCACCCGACTGCGACAAACGCACCTACCATTATTTCTATAAATCTTGTCGTCATACGCTTGCTCTCATTTTCTAAATTTTCTAGATATCACCAAACATCAACGCGGTAAGAATAAAGTCCAGTCCAAGCACGGCCAATGCGGAACGCACTACGGTTTTGGTGGTAGCACGGCTTACGCCTTCGGCCGTCGGTACCGCGTCGTACCCCTCGTAAAGCGCTATCCAATTACATGCTACACCAAACACTGCACTTTTGATTACTCCATTTACAATATCTTCGGAAAAATCCACGCTGGCCTGCATTTGCGACCAGTAGGATCCGGCATCCACGCCCAGTAAGCCAACGCCTACGAAATATCCGCCCAGCACCCCGACGGCGCTGAATATGGCCGCCAGCAGGGGCATGGAAATAATACCCGCGAGAAATCGCGGCGCGAATACGCGGCGCATGGGGTCCACCGCCATCATCTCCATTGCCGCCAGTTGCTCGGTGGTTTTCATTAAACCAATTTCGGCGGTTAACGCAGAACCGGCACGACCCGCATACAATAATCCGGTTACGACCGGACCCAACTCCCGTACCAGCGACAGTGCGACAAATATACCCAGCGATTCCTCAGCATTGAACTTGGCAAAGTTTACGTAACCTTGCAGACCCAGCACCATGCCGACAAACAGTCCGGACACGACAATGATTACCAGCGACAATACGCCTACCGAGTATATTTCCCTTAAGGTAAGACGAAACCGCAGCAGGGCAACACCTAATCCGCCCACCATACCGACAAAAAATATTGCGGCACGGCCCAAACCTTCAAACAATAACAGGCCTTTGCGACCCAGGTTTTGCAGCCAGTTCATCATCAGCGTCCCAGTAATAAATCTTCGATATATTCCGGCGCCGGGTAATGAAACGGTGCCGGACCATCCGGATAGCCGTTCAAAAACTGCTGTACCCACTCCGAACTGCTTTGTTTGAGGCTGCTGGGTGTTCCCGACTCGACCACTTCACCATCTGATATCACATAAATGTAATCAGAGATGGACATGGTTTCCTCGACATCGTGGGAAACAAGAATACTGGTTAACCCCAATGCATTATTCAATTGCTTAATCAGCGTAACAATCGTCCCCTTGGTAATCGGGTCCAGTCCGGTAAAGGGTTCGTCGTACATGATCATCATGGGGTCAAGTACAATCGCCCGTGCCAGCGCAACTCGACGCGCCATGCCGCCCGAAAGCTGGCTGGGCATTAATTTGCGTGCGCCGCGCAAACCGACCGCTTCCAATTTAATCAAAACCAAGTCGCGAATAATTTGTTCGGGTAATTTAGTATGCTCACGCAACGGAAAAGCCACGTTCTCAAACACATTAATATCGGTTAACAATGCGCCGCTCTGAAATAACATTCCCATACGCTTGCGCAGTGCATACAGGGGTCCTCTGGACAATGCATGAACATTGTGGCCTTCGACAAACACCGTACCTCGACTGGGAAATAACTGCCCGCCGATTAATTTCAGTAAGGTTGTTTTACCGGTGCCGCTGGGACCCATGAAACCGGTAATTTGACCGCGTCGAATATCCAGGCTTAATCCTTTGAATATCGAATTCGCGCCTCGCGAAAAATACAAGTCGCGAATTTCTACTAGGGGTTCTGCATCCGGATTAGGCATATTTATGTTCGATTAATAATTTTTTGCCGGCAATCATACGTTTTCTTTCTACATTAGTGAATCGAATGAATTCAATTCAGGTTCAAATAACAAATCCGCGATCCGGCCACCCATGTATAATCGCCGCTTTGCCGATGGATACTTTATGTTTTTAACCCTGCTATGGCTTGCCGCAGGTCTGGCGCTGCTGATCTGGAGCGCGGATCGTTTTGTTGCGGGCGCCGTCGCGCTTTCTCATCAATTCGGAATTCCAGTCATCGTGATCGGCATCGTCGTAATCGGTTTTGGAACTTCCGCACCGGAATTATTGATTTCCTCCATTGCCGCGTGGCGGGGAAACAGCGGCTTGGCCATCGGTAATGCAATCGGTTCTAATATTGCCAATATTGCCTTGATTCTGGGTGCCACCGCTTTACTTACGCCGATCGCTATTTCCTCCAGTGTTCTCAAGCGAGAATTTCCAGTGTTACTTTTAGCCACCATCCTGGCCTGGTTTTTACTCAGCGATTCACTGCTTTCAGGCATCGATGGCGCCTTGTTGATAATCGGGCTACTGCTTGCTCTGGGATATTTGACCATTACCGCGTTGCGATCAAAACAGAATAACACCGAAGCCATTTCGGAAGAAATTCCGGATTACACCGTTCCCAAAGCTTTAATCTGGACCGTGGTCGGCCTGATATTATTACTCGTCAGTTCCAGAATTCTGGTCATCAACAGCATCGATCTGGCTGTGTACTTCGGCGTATCCGATGTCATTATCGGTCTCACGATTGTCGCGATCGGAACCAGTCTGCCGGAACTCGCCGCCTCGATTACCGGCGCGCTCAAACACCATTCGGACCTTGCCGTCGGCAATGTCGTGGGATCAAACATATTCAATACGCTGGGCGTCATTGGCATACCTGGCTTGGTGCACAGTTATGCGGTTCCGGAAGAAATTCTCAACCGGGATTTGCCGATCATGCTGGCACTCACTTTGTTATTGGTCGTCGTGGCGCTTGTTACCTGCAAATCCAGGGGTCTGCACCGAGGTATCGGCACATTATTATTGGTTTGTTTTATTGCATTTCAGGTTACCCTATACCTCCAGTCAGTGGGTGCATAGTTATTATGAATACTTTTGATCCCAACAAAGTAAAAGAACTTGGAAAAGCGGTGATCATTAACGAGGCTCAAGCGGTGCATGCCTTGGCTGAGCGCATAGACGATAGTTTTTTCAGCGCGTGCAAATTACTGGGCGATCCAGGCGGACGCATTGTGGTCCTTGGTATCGGCAAATCGGGACATATCGGCCGCAAAATTGCCGCCACATTGGCCAGTACCGGCAGCCCGGCATTTTTTGTCAGCGCCGCCGAAGCCCACCATGGCGATCTGGGTATGGTCGCAAGCGGAGATGTGATTTTAATGTTATCCAATTCAGGCGAGTCTGAAGAACTGACTGCGTTACTGCCCCATCTGAAAAGGTTGGCCACACCGGTAATCGTGCTTACCGGCAAATCTGGCTCTACCCTGGCCAGGAACGCCGATGTTCATATCGATGTCTCGGTACAGCAGGAAGCCTGTCCGCTGGGCCTGGCACCCACCACCAGCACAACCGCAATGCTGGCCATGGGAGATGCACTGGCGGTCGCGTTACTCGACGCAAAAGGATTTAATAAAGACGATTTTGCCCGTTCACATCCCGGGGGTAAACTCGGCAAGCAGCTACTTATCAAAGTCGCCGATATCATGCACACCGGCGAAAATATTCCGACGGTACATGCCGACATGAATTTAAAACAGGGTTTGCTGGAAGTCAGCAGTAAAGGTTTAGGCATGACTGCAATCATTGACGATCATCGACGCGTAATCGGCGTATTCACCGACGGGGATTTACGTCGCGCCTTAGACAAAGGCCTGGATGTAAACGAAACGGCTATGACAGACGTAATGACCGCAAATTGCCGCACCGCTCAAGCCGACCAACTGGCGGCGGAAATCCTGAAGCTCATGCAACAGGAACGAATTAATTCACTACCGGTAGTAAATGAAAACAAAGAAATTATCGGCGCACTCAACATGCACGACTTGCTGAAAGCGGGCGTCTTGTAAAAACTCTCCTTGATAAGCATGCAACCATCGCTAATAAAGTCTGCCGCAAAAATAGAGTTAGTTGTGTTTGACGTTGACGGTGTGTTTACCGATGGCCGTATCTGGATCGACACTTCCGGCAACGAATCAAAGTCCTTCAATGTGCGCGATGGTCATGGCGTAAAACTTTTATTGCACTACGGCGTTGACGTCGCAGTATTATCCGGACGCAAGTCGCACGCGGTCGAAATTCGCATGCAGGAACTTGGTGTACAGGATGTTTTACAAGGACATATCGACAAACGCGCCGCGTTTAATGAATTGCTTAGCAGCAAATCAGCAAACAAAGAGCACGTCGCCTATGTCGGCGATGACATCGTCGATGTGCAGGCAATGCAGATGGCTGCACTTTCTTTTGCTGTTGCCGACGCACATCCCTGGGTGAAAGAACGGGCCGATATTATTACGCAGCATGCGGGAGGACACGGCGCAGTGAGGGAAGTATGTGAACTCATACTGGATGCCAAAGGTCTACTGGATGAGGCACTACAATATAATTTGTAATGATAAAAATAATCTTTAGCGTTTTTATAGTGATTGCGGCAGTCGCGTGGATGACTCAATATCTACGCAATGTCGAAGTCGAATTTATGCAGCAGGTATTACAGGGTTCGGAACACGCGGAAGCGTTCCACATATTCAATCAGTTTACGCTTAGCAATACCGACGAAACCGGTGCCATCGAATCGCAATTGGTATCTCCCAGCACGCGCTATATCGTAAGCGAACAGAAAACACATTTGGAATCTCCGACCATGCTGGTATATCGCAAACAAAACACTCCTGTTAAAATTTCGGCTGAATCAGCGATAGTTGATCATAAGACGAATATTACAACTCTGCATAATAATGTTGATGTTTCAATGGACAGCGACAGCAACAAGCCATTGCGCATGACAACCGAAATACTGAAATTCGACAATACTGTTCAAGTCGCGACCACATCTGCACCGGCGCGTATTTATTACGGTAAAAGTCGTATGGACGGAACCGGCCTGAAACTGGATCTTGAAAAAAAGCAGGTTAATTTTTTAGACAAAGTACATGGATTTTATGAACAATAAATCAGTCGTATTATTTATTATTGTGCTGTTGACATTATTCGGCACGCTTGCTCAGGCACGTCCTGATGATCGCGACAAACCCATTCATATTACCGCCGACACTGCAGAGCTTAATGATAAAACCGGGATAAGTATTTACCGCGGCGATGTTGAGATGGTACAGGGCACTACAATTTTAACCGGCGACGTTATTACGATTCACTCGCCCGATAAAAAAGTAAACAAAGTAATTTCAGTTGGAAATTTGGCAACCTACCAGGAAACCACAACCGACGGCCACGTAGTCTACGCGGAAGCCGAAGAGATGGTATACAACCGAATAGAAAACAAAATTGAGTTATTTCGGCGAGGAAAAGTCACGCAACAAGACAATGTGTTTCGCAGCGAACATATTGTTTATTTTATAGAAGAAGAACTTATTGACGCGGGTACGCCTAAAGACCGAGTGAACATCACGATTCTGCCCGACTCGGAAATTTTCGACAAAGAAGATAAAGAAAAACCGGAAGTTACAGAAGAGCCGGCATTTGAATAGAAAAACAAAAAGAAACGATAAAATATGACAGCGAATAACCGTCTATGGGCCGAAGACCTGGCAAAGAAGTATAAAAAACGGCAGGTCGTCAACAATGTAAGTTTGCACGTCGAAAGCGGTGAAATCGTTGGCCTGCTGGGCCCGAACGGGGCGGGCAAAACCACTACTTTCTACATGATTGTAGGTTTGATCAAATCGGATCAGGGAAGCATCAAGCTAAACGACCAGGATCTAACCAATTTACCTATGCATGCGCGCGCGCAACGCGGTGTCGGATATTTACCACAGGAAGCTTCCGTATTTCGCGGTTTATCGGTTGAAGACAATATTCTTGCGGTACTGCAATTGCGCAAAGACCTGCCAAAAGAAAAGCAACACGATATTTGCGAAAGCCTGTTGCAGGATTTGCAGATCGAACACATTCGTAAAAGCAAAGGATACAGTTTATCCGGTGGTGAACGACGACGCGTAGAGATTGCCCGCGCATTGGCCATACAACCAAGATTTATCTTATTGGATGAGCCATTTGCCGGAGTGGATCCGATTTCGGTAATGGATATTCAAAATATGCTCAAACAATTAATCGAGCGCGGTATAGGCCTGCTGATTACCGACCATAATGTTCGTGAAACGCTGGGAATTTGTTCACGCGCATATATTCTAAACCAGGGCGAGATTATCAAGGATGGAACGCCGGATGATTTACTAAACGATCAACAAGTACGCGATGTCTACCTGGGGTCGGAATTTCAACTTTAGAAACTGTAACCCACGGGCAAACGTTGCCGCATTTTTTCTATCGACAAACCTCACGTTTTTCAGCCCGTAATTCCACTCAATCGTAAAGCGACGCAGTTAGTCGGGCAAACCTTATACAAGTATTAAATACAAGCTTCCCAAGTTCGTATTTTTATGTAATATGAAAGCAAGAATTAAGCCAATTTTTACATGTTAAAACCTGCTCTAAATTTGCGTGTTGGCCAATCATTGTCAATGACGCCGCAACTGCAGCAAGCAATTCGCCTGCTGCAGCTATCCTCATTGGAGTTACAGGGTGAAATTCAACAAATATTTGAATCCAACCCGATGCTGGAAAAAGAGGAAGAAAACCCTACGACAGAGCAGGAGCAGCCATTAAATGGAGCAGACAAGTCTGCACAGGAGTCGTCAGAATCTACCGTGGAACAAGAAATTGACGCTCAAAAGGAACAAATTTCTGACGATTTACCGGTGGACAGCGATTGGGAAGATGTCTACCAGGCGTCTAGTATTTACAGCGAAACACCGCATGAACCGGCTCGCGATGTTTATGAGAATGAAAGCGGGGCCGGTAATTCTTTACAGGACCACCTGCAGGGACAACTCGATTTAATCAATTTAAGCGATGTCGATCGAGTCATCGGTATGACGTTAATCGATGAGATCGATAACGACGGCTATTTGACCGATTCGCTGGAGAACATTTACCAGAATCTACTGGAATCCTTTCCCGAGCTGGAGCTGGACGAAGTCATTGCAGTATTGCATTTGATTCAGCACCTGGACCCGATCGGGACCGGCGCCCGCGACCTCGGCGAATGTCTGGATATTCAATTGCAAACCCTGCCGCCGGAAACGCCTTTTCTTGCAGCCGCAAGGCTGACGGTGCAGCAATACATCGACGCGCTGGGCTCTCGCAATATTCGATTGCTGCGCAGAAAGCTGGACGTCTCGGAAGCAGAGCTGCATGAAATAATCACCTTGATTCAGTCGCTGAATCCGCGTCCCGGCGCACAAATTTCCAACAGCAAGCCCGAATACATTATTCCCGATGTATCGGTGGTCAAGCGCGGCAACAGTTGGCGCGTCGAATTGAATCATGAAACCGCCCCCAAATTGCGCATAAACGCCACCTATGCAAGTCTGGTAAAACGTGCCGACGACAGTAGCGACAATAATTATATGCGCACGCAGTTACAGGAAGCGCGCTGGTTTATTAAAAGCCTGCAAAGCAGAAACGAAACCCTGCTACGGGTTGCAACTGCAATCGTAGAACACCAACGCAGGTTTCTGGAGTATGGTCCGGAAGCGATGAAGCCGCTGGTGCTGCGCGATATTGCCGAACAACTGGAGCTCCACGAATCCACTGTTTCACGCGTCACCAACAACAAGTACATGCATACCCCCAGAGGTATTTTCGAATTTAAATATTTCTTTTCCAGTCACGTCGGAACCGCCGACGGCGGTGTATGCTCGGCCACCGCCATTCGCGCCATGATCAAAAAGCTTATCGAAGAAGAAAATACCGCCAAACCGTTAAGCGACAGCAAGCTTGCCACCCTGCTGGCGGAAAAAGGTATTAACGTTGCGCGCAGAACAGTCGCCAAGTACCGTGAAGCTTTAGCCATCCCGCCATCTAATGAGCGCAAACAACTGTAATTGCTCGTAAAACGTTCAATTCAACCAGTATTATCAGGCTTTTTCCGTGCTCGAAAATAATCGAAATCAAACACACATATTGGCACTACCATGCGCTATTATTATCACAGAGAAACTGAGCTTCACCACGATCTAACCCATAATTACAAGGAGAGCGGAATGCAGATAGAGCTTACTGGTCACCACGTCGAAATCACCCCCGCCTTACGCAATTTCGTGAACGACAAGTTCAAACGTCTGGAAAGACATTTTGATCATGTAATTAATTCTCACGTAGTTTTGAAAGTTGAAAAACTACGTCATCATGCAGAAGCTTCTTTATTAGTCAGCCGTAACAGAATTTTCGCCGACGCCACTGCTGAAAATATGTATGTGGCAATCGACGACTTAATTGATAAACTAGACCGCCAGATCGTAAAGCATAAAGAAAAACTAAAAGACCACCACAACAGTGAAGGTGCGCATAGAAATCTGGTGTAGTCCCGTATGCCAGCCAGTGTTATGGAAAACATCTCGTTAACTCGCTATTTGGATCAACGCCGAATTTTGCTGCTGACTGAAATCAGCAGCAAAAAGCGCGTGTTCGAATTGCTGGGCGAAACATTGGCGGAAGATCTCGAAAATGTGCAAGCTGCACATGTCACTGCTGAATTACAGGCACGCGAAAGACTGGGTACCACGGCATTGGGCGAGGGTGTGGCCATTCCGCACTGCCGCCTGGAAAACATCGACCAGATTCGTTGCGCCATAATCAAGCTCGATCATCCAGTCGACTTCGACGCTCCCGACGGTAACGATGTTTCAATCATATGTGCACTGGTAGTACCCAATGAAGCCACTGAAGAACATTTACAGATGCTGGCCAGCCTGGCCGAGTTTTTATCCAAACCCAGTAATCGCGAAAATTTACGCAACTGCGAAACCGCACAGGAAATACAAGAGATTTTTACCGAATCTTTCGATAAACACGCCGCTTAAATACTGGCATCGCGCGGCCGACACGCCTAGACTTCCCATATCATTATCAGCTTCGTTTCTCACCCGCCATGCAAGAGAGCACCACTCCCCAATCGATTCTCGATTCATTAAGCGATGAATTACGCTTATCGGTGTGGGCGGGCGCAGAATATCTACGGCATCCGTTTTCACATCATAGCTTCAGCGACGATTCGGCAACTCTGGTGGGTTACTTTAATCTGATCCATTCAAATCAGGCG
>JANQOT010000185.1 GCA_028285655.1 Gammaproteobacteria bacterium | reverse complement strand
CGACTGTGTTAGTATCCAAAATGCAATTATTCAGAGAAACTTACATCTATACATATACATGGAAATTTTTGCTAGCAAAGTCGAGTCTGGCCTTTCAGTACACCAAATTTCCTTATCGGTTCTATTCGCGTTATGGCTAATTTTAGGCTTGGCCACCTATGCGTTTGCGCTGTTTATAATTTGGTTACCGCAAATTGAAAGTGTCACGATAATTTAGTTTACTTAGCGTTTGTTAACTAACTCACTAAGGTAGGAAATGTGTCCACAGCGATAACGCAAGATCGACGCAAAATTGCAGACCGCAGGGGAATGGCACCACCGCCTCTGTTTCCGTTTTTCGACTCCGAAGATACGTTAGTTCGCCAGGACCGCCGACACACTCCGGATCGACGTATTAGTAATATCTACGTGGAAGATCCAAACCTGGAAGGCCCAAATCTGCAAATTGATCAGGAATTGGGCGATAAGCGCCTGTTCATCTGGTACAACGACGAAATTCGCGAAGTTCAACGCCAGGAAGATGGATTCTGGCTGGGCCGCTCTGCGACCAGTATGGCCAAGTTCAGCAGCCGTTTCGTATCCAGGCTGCATGCGAAGTTATGCTACCAGGATGGTGCCTATTATTTGATCGATAACAGCACCAACGGGACGTACGTGAAAAACGACGACGGAGAAGTATTCGTCACCAAAGAGCAGGTGCTGGTGCGCGGAAGCGGAATCATCAGTCTCGGAGTGCCTTTTGAGCATGCCGATAGTGATGTAATTCACTATTTTATCGGCTAAATAATTAACCCACGCTAGATACTGATTTTATGGCTGATATTTATCGGCTACATCCAGCCGTCCCTCGGCTTTTTCGCCATTTGGTCATGCACATTTAATTAGCTTGCGACATACTTTGGCGATGTCACAAAAATCGGCAAAGCAATCACAACCACCTGTAGAGCGACGTAAGTGGGGAAAACGCCCTACCTACCCGTTCGTGGATAGCAATGGCGTGCTGGTTACGAAAAACCGGCGCCGTTCTATTGAAATCAGGGAAGATGAAGACAGCTCCAGTGCGGAAATTCCGGTCCTGGAAAACGAGCAACTGGACGGCGTCGACACGGCCCCCGAATTGCCCGCCATTCTGCGTGAAAACGAGATGACCAATGCGCCCGCCCAGACAGTCCAGCCGCGAACCGGCAAGGATGAAAGCATGCAGCTGAGTTTTCAAAAATGGAATATCAAGCTATCTGCACAGGAGACCCGCTGTAGCCTGGGACGCGACCAAAGTTGTGACTTGGTGCTGCTCAATCGCTTCGCATCCCGCCGTCATGGCCGTATGGAATGGCGTAATGGCCGATTTTATTTCTGCGATCACAGCTTTAACGGCACCTATATAGATTTCGATGATGGCCGCAGCACTCACATTTGCCGCGACGAAGTTGTTTTAAGCGGCTCAGGTATACTTAGCCTGGGCAAACCCACCAACGTCGAAAAAGAGTTTGTCGTTCGTTTTGACATTTCCTGATACGGCGTTCCCAGCCGTCCTTTGTAATTAGTTCTCGCAAAATTTTTTTACCCTCGGGCTACTTTGCGAGCTCAGGTTTACCTATACTTACGACCTGTACTCAGCGCAAAAGAGATAGCCGCGATGCAGCGTGAACTGGCTCGCAATTTGGTGCATTTGAATCCAATACAGTGCTGTGAAGATTTCCTCCACAACACCTAAGCAGCGGATTTTGGTAGCAAAAACGCCGACTGACGGTATATTTCCATGCGTTTTATGAAATTCATCACGGGCTTAATGCGTCGAGATGCATAGTATTGGTTGGCAAGATTTAAGGAGAAACTACGCTCGCAAGAGCCTAACCGCGAAGTGAACGACTATGCGCAGAAAACAATTAATTGAGACCATCTCACGGATCCAACAAGCCATAACAGACAGCGAACTGCTGGAACGACTCCACGTACGAATTGTTGCGTTACGTAAACCCGGCAAAAAAGTACCTAACGTTGGTGATCTATTAGCAGCATTAAATCAATTCTCAATAAAAATGAGCAAATTGACTGATGCTGAAAAAGAAGTACTCAAGATGCTTGACCTGCATCATTTGAACGATCCAAAAAACTGGCCCAAGCTCATTTCGACGGATCATCCCGACTTGCTAAAAAGTGTATTCAGCAACTTGCGACGATTGCGCGCAAGTCTGCAATATTTTCAACGCGTAATTGCATTGGGGCATGAAGAAATTCGAGTACTCGATACTGATGACGAAACTATTTCTATTTTGATTTTGCCCGATGAGAACACTAAAGACACACCCAAAAAAGTCGCTTCGATATTAGAAAGCGTACAGCAGCTTTACAACTGCTTTGCCACTCTGGAACACATCGAAGAACCAGAGCCGTTAACGATTATGGCGCTGGATTCCGGAATCGAAAAAGCGATTGAACTTCAAGGTGAAAGTCAGATTCTGGAGAAAATGAAAGAACTGCTTTACGGTGTATGGATGCAAGTTCTTCCTTCACACAATCAGTATCTGAGCGAGCAGTTAAAACTTATCTTGAAGTCGTTGCCGATCCTGGAACGCATCGAGGAACTTTCAACACTGGGTCGCTTGGAAAAAGAAAAAGCGGCATTGGTAAAACGCCAATTGACCACCAGCCTGGAAGATCTAATTCGTTCAAATACGATTATCGAGGAAATGTACGAACACTGGCAGCGTGATCCCCGTGTCGCGATGCAACTGACCCCGCGCCTTACTTCGCAGAATATCGAAGAGACAGTAGAAGAACTTCCTGAATACGCAACTCAGCAACGCGTGAATCCGTTTATTAAAAAAACGGACGATAACGCCACGGAAAACGTAATCAAAGTTCAGCCAAGCTCTGATCAGATTAATATTCTCAGTGACGCAGAAAAGAAAAGATTTCTGAATAAATTAAAACTGGAGATGAGTGAGTCGTAGCTTATCCGTTCGACTTACCCATAATCTTTCTGATTTCTTTTCGCTCATTTTTGTTGGGTTTACGTGCCGTTCGCGGCAACCCTTGATTTAGAATCTTTCTTTGCGCAGCGAGCAATTCTCGTTGCGCAACACTTTCCTCGCTTTCCCGATACAATTTTTGCGCTTCGCTCGCAGGCCGTCGCTGTTTGTTGATACCGCAGACTACCACTTCCTGTTTATAGCCTTGCTTGCTCAGGGCCACCACATCCGAAATTTTTATCCGATGGGATGCTTTAATACGTTGGCCATTCACATGCACACGCCCTCCTTCCACCGCATTCGTCGCCAACCTGCGAGTCTTGTAAAATCGTGCGGCCCAAAGCCATTTATCTATTCGAAGCGATTCTTCCACAAATATATTTCCCGAAAAAACGATCGCGGCTCGGATAACAAGCATTGAATGAATACCAAAACTGTAGTAAATAATGCATATCAGCAATCTTTCTCCAAAATGATCCGAGATATCCGCTGATTGTGGTTTAAGACCTAAACCATTTCTATTATATCAGGCTCTTGTCTACCCGGAATTCGTAGAACGCACAGAGCTTATTAATTACACAATATCTGACACCGCTGCATCCAACATATTCGCGGCTGCTTAGGATTTTTTTTGAATTTGCGTAAAACTCGTTACGTCGAGGATATTGCATGAACTCTGATCAAATTTTTAAAACAGCAATTAAAGCGCGCAAGCTGCGTAAAACCTGTTTACAAATTGCAAGAAAACATAAAGTTTCATTTAATGAACTGGAAATATTAAAATTTGTGCTGGATAAACCAGACGCAACCCCGGCCGACATTCGCAAGGGACTATGTATAGAATCTGCTATTGTTTCCAGAAAATTAAAAGTTCTTAGCAATAAAAACTTTGTCGCCTGTAAACGCAATAGTAAAGACCGAAGAGTGATAAATATTGAAATCAGTACTGAAGGCAAACGATTAACGAAAAGAATTCTGGCCGCAATCAAAAATTACGCACCATAATAATTGATCCTCCAAGGCGAGGAGAACCACTCCAGATTAGTTTAAGCAACACGGGTTTTAGGTGCGGCTTAATATTCCAGCCTAAGTAGCCCCCCTCTATAGTTAAAATTAATAACATAAATTGATATTGTCAATCAGATATACTATATATGCTTGATATTGTCATATAAAATAGTTATTTCGCATATATTTAAAAAATAAAATTCGCGATCCATTGCTTTGCATTCACCCTAACTTACTAGTTTGATTTAAAATGATTTCTTGTCCGATTCCGGAAAATGAACACCTGCGTCTGGCAGCCCTGCATTCGTTACAAATACTTGACTCGCCTCCCGAGCTTAGATTCGACCTAATAATTAATCACCTGGTAAGAGAATTTCAGGTGCCAATCGCACTAATTACACTAATCGACTCCGACCGCCAGTGGTTTAAAGCGGGGTGCGGCGTCGCTATTTCAGAAATACCACGACATATTTCTGTATGCGCTCACGCAATATGCGAAATAAATTCTACGGTCCCCGAGGAGCGAATTTACGAAATTTACGATCTGACAAAAGATGCACGCTTTCAAGACAATCCGCTGGTAACCGGCAAACCCAACGCCTGTTCTTATATCAGCTATGTTATTCAATCAGTGTCTGGGGAAAACATAGGTTCGCTATGCTTGGTGGACACTCGAGCTAGAAAGTATTCTCACAAAGAAATTGCGATGATCACTGGAGTCGGGAATCTGGTGGAAAAACTAATAAACAAATCCCCCCTTATCCAGCATTAAGCAACCGGCAAATCAAGCTATCTGCGTCGACGGCCACCCTTGCCAGGCGCTTCAAAGTTTACTTTTAATGATTGCCCGTTGAAGTCTTTTCCGTTAAGACCGGCGATTGCCGCCCGTGCTTCATGACCTTCCATTTCTATGAATCCAAATCCCTTACATTGTCCGGAAAAAACATCTGTAACCAAACGGGTCGATCTCACTCTGCCAAACTGGGAAAACAAAGTCTCCAAATCTTGTTCGCTGGTTGATGCGGGCAAATTGCCGATAAATAATTTTTTCACTTTTTTTCCTTTATTGACGCAGCTGGATGACCAAACAAAATAAAGAACCCCGCCGAAAGCGGGGTTCTGAATTTAAATGATTTAGAAAGAATCCAGACTAGGTGGCAGTAACGCTGGTCGCTTGCGGACCTTTGGGCCCATTTTCCACTTCAAAAGTCACTGCTTGTCCTTCTCCTAGGGTTTTAAAACCCGTACCCTGAATTGCGCTGAAATGTACAAATACATCCGCACCGCCGTCGTCCTGAGAAATGAAACCAAATCCCTTGGCTTCGTTAAACCATTTAACTGTACCTGTAGCCATAAAATTATCTACCTAATAAATTAAAAAAAAGATTGTTGCGTACAGCTAATGAAACAGGAAATTCAAGAGGTAACACGAAGGGAACAACTATAACCGCCAATAACAAAATCTGTAGCTGGGCGTACTATAGGCAAACCTTTACGGATTTGCCAGAAAATTTGCATGATTTTCCGATTTTAATGACCAATTACTGAGTAAAATCAGCCAAAATTACGCGGAATTTAGGATTTTCGATAGAAATCCGGATTTTGCCGTTTGCGTTCGGTCGCTATTTCAAGTCGATTATATGATGCTCGATCGGACCGGCCTGCTCAAAACGAACCGATTTGCCGCGCATCGATATTCCTGCGGCGTGAACGCTTTCAGTATCTTTGGAAATCAAAGGATGCCAGTCCGGTAACGGCTTCCCGTTCAGGCGCAGACGATACGCGCAGGTCGAGGGAAGCCAGTCGAACTCCTGCGGCCGCTCCAATGACAGCGAAACGCAACCTGCGACTTTCTGGGTGCGATGGGAGTAATCGGTACACTTGCAACGATCGGCATCGAATAACTCGCATGCAATATTCGTGTAATAGATTTTGTCTGTTTCCGCGTCTTGCAGTTTTGCCATGCAGCATTTACCGCAACCATCGCACAGAGCTTCCCACTGCTCGACACTCAGTTCATGCAAAGGTTTATCCAGCCAGTCTTGCGACATTGAACTCAGCTTGCGATATCAAGCATTAGCTTGTTTAGACGGGCGACAAAATCCGCCGGATTTTCCAACTGTCCGCCTTCGGCAAGTATCGCCTGCTCAAACAATAACAACGACCACTCTTGCAGTTGCTCTTCACTTTGCTCGCTTTGCATCTTCTGCAAAACCGGATGACCCGGGTTTATTTCCAGCACCGGTTTTGTATCGGGCAACTGCTGACCTGCCTGTTTAAGCAAATGCTGCATATACAAGGCCATTTCATGTTCGTTTAAAACAATGCAGGCTGGCGAACTGGTTAAACGATGGGATACCCGCACATCTTCCACTCGCTCGCTCAGGCTGTCTTTGATTTTCGTGACAATAGCCTTTGCGCTTTCTTCGACTTCTTTTTGTTGCTGCTTTTCGTCCTGGTCGGATAATTTATCCAGATCGAGTTCGCCTTTTGCCACCGATATAAAATTTTTACTGTCGAACTCGGTCAACGATCCCATTAGCCACTCGTCAACACGGTCGTACATTAGTAACACTTCGATGCCTTTCTTCCGGAAAATTTCCAGATGCGGACTGTTTTTAGCGGCATTAAAATTGTCGGCAGTAATGTAGTAAATCGAATCCTGCTCCTCACGCATACGACCGATATAATCGGCTAAAGAAGTTTTCTGTTGTTCCTGGTCGTCGTGGGTGGTGGAAAACCGCAATAATTTGGCGATTTGTTCTTTATTGGCAAAGTCCTCTCCCGGCCCTTCTTTGATCACTTTGCCGAATTCCTGCCAGAAGTTCTGGTATTTTTCCGGTTCCTTATTCGCCATTTGCTCTAGCAGGCCGAGAATTTTTTTGACTGAACCTGATCGAATAGAATCGATCACTTTGTTGCTTTGCAGAATTTCCCGCGAAACATTTAACGGCAAATCACTGGAATCGATAACGCCGCGCGCAAACCGCAAATACCGTGGTAACAATTTTTCCGCGTCTTCCATAATGAACACACGCTGCACATACAATTTCAAACCATGAGTTTGGTTTGGCTCGAACAAATCGAATGGCGCTTTTGCCGGAATATACAAAAGAGAAATGTATTCGGTTTTTCCTTCTACGCGGTTATGCGTCCAGGCAAGCGGATCGGTAAAATCATGGCCGACATGTTTGTAAAATTCCTTGTACTCGTCTTCACTGATCTCGGACTTGGGACGCGTCCATAAAGCCGAGGCCTTGTTAACCACTTCCCACTTGGCCGTTGGTTCGCCCTGGTCGTTTTCTTCGCGCATTTCAATCGGCAGCGGAACGTGGTCTGAATATTTACTTATAATCGATCGCAAGCGCCAGCCTGAAAGCAATTCTTCCTCTTCGTCTTTGAGGTGCAAAATTACTTCGGTTCCGCGCTTGTTGATACTTGTTTCTTCGATTGCGTATTCGCCCGTTCCCTCAGACTCCCAGTGCACGCCCTGCTCGATCTCTACCGTGGCACTGCGGGATTTCAGTTCCACCTTTTTTGCAACAATAAATGCAGAATAAAAACCGACTCCAAACTGGCCGATCAAATTCGAATCTTTGGCCTGGTCGCCGGTCAGGCTTTGCAGAAATTCCTTGGTTCCGGACTTTGCAATTGTTCCGATATGATTAATGACTTCCTCGCGCGTCATGCCGATACCATTGTCGCGCACTGTTACGGTTTTGGCGTCTTTATCGTATTCGACCTGTATTTTTAATTCGGCATCGTCGGTCACCAAATCTGCACTTGATAACGATTCAAATCTGTATTTGTCGCAAGCATCCGCAGCATTGGAGATCAACTCACGCAAGAATATTTCCTTGTTTGAATACAGGGAATGAATCATTAAATGCAGAATCTGGCTGACTTCAGATTCGAATTTCAGGGTTTCTTTATTTGCTTGCTCACTCATACCAACTACAACTCCAATACAAATGCCTGCCGTTCTACATGGCGTCTCTCTATGAAAAATTCAATCCCCTGTTTCGACACACGGACATATCCATGAAAAACATACCTGCCCGCGCAATCAGCTTTCAGTCGACGTCATCGACATCCGTTTGCCCGGTAATACGCCGCCGAATATGCGACCAGGTAATGCCGGTCGCGATCACACCGGCAAATATTATCAATATCAAGGTGACGACCAGCCTGGTGTTGTCCAGCGACACAATCTGGAAATCAATCGCCAGCCATAGCAAGGCGCCAAAAAATGCAACCGCCAGACCCAGGCCGAAAATTCCCAAAGAGCGCATGGTGGCACGCAAGTATACGGTCCATCCGATCAACAGCACGATGCCGGCAAATACCAGCAAGGGCAAGCTGGCGCCGGATTCGGCAGTAGGATTCAAATAGGATTGCAACCAGTGAAAATACGACTTTTCATACGGGTTGTAGGTACAAAATACCAATATCAGCGCCACGATAAATCGGATTACTACACCTTGCCAAGTAATTCGATTGATGGTCATAAATACTCCTATACCTGTTTTTATTTTTTAGTTAGACCAACCGGACTTACACAATGCCTTCGTGTTGCAGCAGCCATTGTTTGCGTGCAATCGGATCTCCGCTTACACAACCGGAATACCCGCCCAATCCGGATTTACTTAAAACACGATGACAAGGGACAATGATCGAAATGGGATTATCGCGGCACGCGTTGCCTACAGCCCGTGGCCCGCTTTTTAGTTTTGTTGCAATATCGCCGTAGGTCAGTGACTTGCCGTAGGGAATTTTGGCCAACTGCCGCCAGACTGACTTTTGATATTCAGTTCCTTCAGCGTCCAATGGCAGTTCAAAGCGAGTTCGGCGCGAATCAAAATATTCCATCAGCTGCCGATACACTTTTGCCGCCAGATCGTCGTTCGGTTTTTTACGAGTGAGCCCGGCTGCGGTGTAAGACAGTACTCGAATTCCGCGGTCGCCGGATTTCAAACCGACATTTCCCACCGGTGTGGAAAACACATAATCAAATGTAATCGGATTTTTAATCAATTTATTTTTTTCAAATAAAAAACGCCTCGAAACTTGAGGCGTTTAATGACCAAATTCTGCTATCAGATTTCCGGCTAGAGTTTTTCTTTAATTCTCGCAGCTTTACCAGTCCGTCCGCGCAGATAGTACAGCTTGGCCCGTCGCACATCACCGCGACGCTTGACTTTAATACTGTGTAAAAGCGGACTATGCAATTGAAACACGCGTTCCACGCCTTCGCCATGCGAAATTTTTCGTACCGTGAATGCTGAATTCAATCCGCGATTGCGTTTGGCGATGACCACACCTTCGAACGCCTGCAATCGTTCGCGATTGCCTTCTTTTACCCGTACTTGAACAACTACCGAATCACCCGCAGCAAATGCGGGCAAATCAGATTTCAGCTGCTCCGACTCTAATTCTTGAATAATATTTTTCATGACTTCATCTCTTAAATACTGCTACTTTGTTCTGCTAAAAATTCCTCAAGCAACTGTTGTTCCTGTTCACTAAGTTGCCGTTTTTCAATCAGGTCAGGGCGACGCAAGTAAGTTCTGCCCAGCGCCTGTTTTAATCTCCAACGCTCGATTTCAGCGTGGTCACCGCTTATTAATACCGGCGGCACGTCAAGACCTTGAATCGATTCCGGACGCGTGTAATGCGGATAGTCCAGCAAGCCCTGCTCGAAGGAATCCTGCCAGGCCGATTGCTCATCTCCCAGCACTCCCGGAAGAGTCCGCACTATCGCATCGATGACCACCATCGCGGCCAATTCGCCGCCACTTAATACATAGTCGCCCAGCGACCACTCTTCATCGACATCCGCCTGCACCAGGCGTTCATCTATTCCTTCGTAGCGCCCGCATAATAATACCAAGTGTGCGCTGCGACCAAATTCGCGTATCGCAGTCTGATCCAGCCGTTCGCCCTGCGGGCTTAAATACACTACTTTCGTTGCTTGCTTCCCGGGGGAAGAGGCACGCGCATCCTCGATCGCCGCATGCAGCGGTGCATACTGCATCACCATTCCGGGTCCGCCGCCGTAAGGTCGATCATCAACCCGGTCATGCGGTAAATCGGAATAGTCACGCGGGTTAATTAAACCCAGACTTACCGTTTGCCGTTGCAACGCCCGCCCCACCACGCCATATTCACTCACCGCAGAGACCAGCTCTGGAAATAGCGTGATGACATCTATGTGCATGTCATTATCCGGTTAATTCAGTCCGGCAATTTTCAGTAATCGGTGTCCCAGTCAACCACCATCAGGTTGTTGTCCAGATCCACCTCTTTAACCACCCGTTCCTTAACATAAGGAACCAAATGCTCGGCACCGTTTTTACTTTGCACCACCATAACGTCATTCGCACCGGTTTCGAATAGCTGGATAATCTTACCCAACGGCTGCCTGGACGCATCGACCACCTGCAGGCCAATAAGCTGGTGCCAATAATATTCATCGTCGACCAATGCAGGTAATTCGCCGGCATTGATCCAAATTTTTTTCTGCAGCATGGCCACCGCTGCGTCGCGGTCGTCAATACCGGCTAACTTGGCAATTACGCCTTCCTTGTGAGCTTTGCCTTGCTCAAGCCGAATCGAGCGCTCACTTGCTTCGCCCACAAACCAGTCAGGATAATCCAGAATTTGCGATCGCGGGCGTGTATACGAGAATACTTTTATCCAGCCCTTTACACCAAAAAGGCCATGAATATGGCCCAGTAAAATTTTATCGTCGACCTTCAAACCCGAT
>JANQOT010000158.1 GCA_028285655.1 Gammaproteobacteria bacterium | reverse complement strand
ACATGGTCTCTTCTGCGCTCACTACACTGCTAAAGCCGACCATCGACAGCAGTGCGCTTGCCAGTACCATTACTCTCGTCTTCATATTTTACTCCTCCTCCAATGTCAAAGAGGTTCTAGTTGTATAACGTTTATTGGTAATTTAAGTATTAGTGCGCGAAGCCGCTTGACTACACGCGGTAATGGGAGCGTAAGTTACTTTCGCAAATTACGTCTTGGCGCCAGTTTATTCGGAATTACGGTGAATTCCAACCGGTAAAAATAGTGCATTAGTAAATTAGAGAATAGTAAATAATTAAAACACATCCCAAACCAAACCTGCGCGCTGTAAAAGTGATTCACCTGCTGTCTATCAACATATTTTGTATGGTTAAGTTAGTTAAGTTCATGTAGTGCAAGCACTTATTCCCTTGTAAACCGTAACCAGGCCGAATATTTTTTGTACTGTGCGGGAAAGCGAAACGTTGCCGGTCAATACGCCGTTTGTTGGTTTAAATATTTGTGATTGTACTTTGCAGATAGGTTTGCAGTTGGGTGACTTCTATGTGTTGAATGTCGTCCTCGACACGTGCTTTGTATTCAACCGTGCCGGCATTCAGGCCGCGCTCACTAACTACGATACGATGAGGAATGCCGATCAAGTCGTGGTCGGCAAACATCATGCCGGGGCGGGCGTTACGGTCATCGTATAACACTTCATAACCCGATTCGGTCAATTGTGCATAAAGCGTATCGCAGAAATCTTTTACCGCTTCGGATTTATCAAGATTAATCGGTACCAGTGAAATGTGAAATGGAGATAGCGGTAACGGCCAGCGAATGCCGCGCTCATCGTAGTGTTGCTCTATGGTTGCAGCAATTACGCGGGTTACGCCGATGCCGTAACAACCCATGGTGACTGTTTTTTCTTTGCCACCCTGATCCAGAACTTGCGCATTCAATGCCTCACTGTATTTTTTACCAAGCTGGAAAATATGTCCGACTTCGATGCCGCGTCGAATTTCAATTTTTCCTTTTCCGTCCGGGCTGGCATCGCCTGCTTCGATCTTGCGCAAATCGAAATGCTCGGGTGTGGTGGCATCTCGCTCCCAATTTGCATTTATAAAATGGAACCCGGCCTCATTGGCGCCGCAAATAAAGTTTTGCATATCGATTACGGCATGGTCGGCGATTAACGGGCACTGTAAATTGATCGGCCCGATAAATCCGGCGGCGCTATCGGCGATATCGCTAATTTCTTTATCGTCCGCAAATTCCAGCGGCGATTTTACCGATTCAATTTTTTCAGCCTTGACCGGGTTTAATTCATGATCACCACGTATCGCAATTGCTATAACGCCATCGTCGCTGGACTTTACCATCAATAATTTAACGCATTGTGCCGGGTCAGTTTTTAAATGTTCGCTTACCTGCTCAATTGATTTTTGGTCAGGCGTGGCTACTTTTTCTATCGGTAACGGTTTTGCCTCTGTTTGTTTGTGTTGCAACTTGACCGGTGCCAACTCGACATTGGCGGCATAATCGCTTTGATCTGAAAATGCAATGGCGTCCTCTCCTGAATCCGCCAACACATGAAATTCATGGGAAGCGTTTCCGCCGATAGAGCCTGTGTCGGCCTCAACGGCACGAAATTGCAATCCCAGGCGAGTGAAAATATTGGTGTATGCCTGATACATTTTGTCATACGTATTCTGCAGGCATTCCTGAGTTTCATGAAAAGAGTAAGCATCTTTCATGATAAATTCGCGCGCTCGCATGACGCCGAAGCGTGGTCGAATTTCGTCGCGAAACTTGGTTTGAATCTGGTATAAATTTATCGGCAGTTGTTTATACGAACGAACTTCGCGCCGTACCAAATCGGTAATGACTTCTTCGTGTGTCGGGCCGTAACAGAATGACCGTTCGTGTCGGTCGGTGAAACGCAGCAGCTCCGGGCCGTATTGATCCCAACGTGTCGATTCCTGCCACAGTTCGGCCGGCTGAACAGACGGCATTAGCAGTTCAAGTGCACCTGCACGATTCATCTCTTCACGAACGATAGCCTCTACCTTATGCAAAGTGCGCAAACCCAGCGGCATCCAGGTGTACATTCCGGAAGCAAGTTTGCGAATCATGCCCGCACGCAGCATCAATTGATGGCTGACGATTTCCGCATCGGCGGGAACTTCTTTTAACGTATGTAGTGGGAACTGGGAAACACGCATAAATTTTACTGCAAGCACATCGTTATGTACGGCAAAGCGTACTCAGTAAATACGAGTTTTGATGTGCACGCAAGTTTTGCGCGCATCCAATGGACAAAGATTGTGCTTGTCTAAAGAATTTTAGTTGCAGAATTCGCTGATTTGCGACTTGGCTTCGGCTATTTTTGCCTGGCGTTCTTCTTCGGTAAGTTTGCGGTACAGGTCACCCTCTTTAATAGTTACCTGCCCGCGACTGGTGAGCGCAGTCAAATTGGTATTGGCTTGCGCGCAATTTTCTTTTTTAATTTGGTCGCTCTCGGCCAAGCGTTGCTGCTCTTCTTTTTTTTGTGCTCTGGCTTCATCGGCTTTGGCAACCTGGTCTTTTAAACTGGAATCGGAATTATTGGTCAGGCTGGAAGAATGCGCATCCGGTTGTTCTACAATTTGGTAGGGGACTCCGACCGGCGGTGGCGTCTGACTGTAAATCGTTTTGCCGCTGGCATCGACCCACTTGTATGCAGTGCTAGCCGCGTGTACGGCAGAGAAAAGCAATACTGATACAATTGCTAGAAAAATTCCCGTCTTAGCCATGCTTTTGCCTCCAAAAATACTTCAGAATGAAAGTGTAACAGATACAAAAATAAACAAAATGTGCGAGTCTCACGATTTGAGGGCATGTGCGATAAGGTCGAGCAATTCTGCGACGAATGCAGTGTTCGACAGACGCTCAGTAACGCTTCCGGGCCAAATATCAAGCATCCAGTGCCGCCGCGACAGTGATATACTAAAGGCAAATAACGAGTAAATAATCCACTAAAAAGAATTTAATTTTATGGCAGATCGCCGCTTACAAGTTTTTTATACTGTCGCTCGCTTGCTAAGTTTTACCAAAGCGGCCGAGACTTTGCATATGACACAGCCGGCGGTAACGTTTCAGGTCCGCCAATTGGAAGATCATTTTAATACTCGCCTGTTTGACCGAACTCATAACCGAGTGGCGCTTACTGAAGCCGGCCGTAAAGCTTATGAGTATGCGGAAGAAATCTTCACGCTGTATGCGGAAATGGAGAATACCGTAAAAGAATTGACGGGAGACGTGAGCGGTGCGTTGACGCTGGGTGCCAGTACGACGATTGCGGAATACATGCTGCCGGCGTTGTTACGCGGATTCACAATGGAATTTCCCGATATCAATTTAAAGCTGAAAGTTTCCAATACCGAGGGCATTGTTTCGATGGTGGAAAACAGCATGATCGATTTGGGTGTTGTCGAGGGTCCGGTTGCGAATAAGAATTTATTGGTTGAGGTATGTCGTGTCGATCAACTGGTGGCGGTAGTGCCCCCTGGTCATCCTATTGCCGACAAACAAACGATTACGATGGAAGAGGTAATCGATTATCCGTTTGTATGCCGCGAAGAAGGATCGGGAACACGTGACGTGATATTGGAACATATGTCCAGCCTGGGATTAGATCGCAATAACTTAAATATTTTTCTCGAGCTTGGTAGCCCCGAATCCATCAAGGGAGCAGTCGAAGCGGGAATGGGAATTTCAATTGTGTCGATCGCGACCCTGGAAAAAGAACTGGCACTCAGTAAACTGGTTGCGGTCAAGCTTGACCCTCCATTGGAACGGTCATTTTCGTTTGTCCGCCAACGGCAAAAATTCCGTTTACGCGCAATGGAAAAATTACTCGATTTTGCTCGTAGTTATTGCGGTGACGCCAACAATAAGTAATGTGAGCGCCATTTGCGAACGTGCAATTTTGGTTTAACTTTTACGCATACAGCCTGAATTAGTTTCTATGCTAGAGTATTTGCGCAGTTGGTATCAGCGTCATTTTTCAGATCCGCAGACCGTTACATTATCCCTTTTTCTGTTAGGCGGATTCGCTATTATCATCTTTGCCGGACAAATTCTGGCACCGTTGTTGGCAAGTATAGTGATTGCGTATTTGCTGGACGGCGCAGTCACGTTACTGGAAAAAAGCCGTAGTCCTCGCATTGTCGCGCTTACGCTCGTTTTTTCGGTCTTTCTGGCGCTTTTGTTATTGCTCTTGTTTGTGTTTATTCCTGTGGTCTCCAAACAAATTACACAATTCTTTAAAGATCTTCCCAGTATGATCGGCCAGGGCCAGCAACTGCTAATGCAGTTGCCCGAGCGGTTTCCGAACCTGATTAATGAAGAACAGGTCAGCGAAATAATTTCTACGATCCGTAGTGAAGTTATTGCATTTGGGCAAGATTTGATAACTCGACCGTTAGCGTCGGTGGTTGGATTAATTACTATTCTTGTTTATCTGATTTTGGTTCCCTTGCTGGTGTTTTTTTTACTCAAAGACAAGGCCATTATTTTGCGTTGGATGGAAGGGTTTCTGCCGGAAGACCGTGCGCTTACCAACGAGGTGTGGTTTGAAGTTAATCAGAAAATCGCCAGCTATGTACGCGGGAAAGTGGTAGAAATTTTAATCGTAATGTCGTTTACCTACGTTACATTTTCCTTTTTGGAGCTGCAGTATGCGTTATTGCTTTCGGTAATGGTGGGGCTATCTGTAATTATTCCCTATGCGGGTGCGGCGGTCGTCACGATTCCAGTTGCTTTTGTTGCTTATGCCCAGTGGGGATTGTCTAGCGAATTTTTTTATGTGCTGATTGCATATACCATCATTCAGTTTTTAGACGGCAATGTGCTCGTACCGCTGTTGTTTTCAGAAGTCGTAAATTTACATCCGGTAGCAATTATTGCCGCAGTATTGTTTTTTGGCGGACTGTGGGGGTTATGGGGTGTATTTTTTGCCATTCCCCTGGCCACCCTGGTGAATGCGGTGATCAATGCCTGGCCACGTTGGGAAAACACTGAAGAAACTGCGGCGGCTGAATAGTTAAATTGTTTATTGTATCTGCAAATTTTTCGTTAAAAAGCTCTGTAATGTAAATATTGAAATTTATAATTCGCAATATAAATTCTTCAGATTCGGTAACCAAAAACTAGCATGCATGCTTGTAAAGGTGTGGGTGCACGATTACTATGCGGTGCTTTCCAATTGATCCTCGCGGAGTGGTAAATGTTTACAGGTAGCATGGTGGCGATTGTGACACCGATGCAAGATGACGGGACTGTAGATTATGCGGCCTTGGCTGCATTGGTGGATTTTCACTTGGAAAACGGCACCGACGCGATCATTCCGGCCGGAACTACCGGAGAATCGGCGACGCTGGATCATAGCGAACACTGCGAGGTCATTAAAAGAGTGGTTGATCAAGTCAGCGGGCGCGTACCTGTAATTGGCGGAACCGGCGCAAATTCGACTTGGGAAGCGATATCGTTAACGCAATGTGCCGCAGAAGCGGGTGTGGATGCCTGCTTGCTGGTGACGCCCTATTATAATAAGCCTACTCAGGAGGGTCTTTATCAACATTATAAGAAAGTTGCCGAGGAAGTGGATGTTCCTCAGATTTTATATAATGTACCGGGTCGTACCGCGTGCGACATGTTGCCGGAAACTGTTGCACGACTGGCAAAAATAAAAAATATCGTCGGTATAAAAGAAGCCTCGGGTGATTTAACTCGCGGAGTGACCATAAAGGAGTCCTGCGGATCCGAGTTTATGGTGGTAAGCGGTGAAGATGCGCAGGCGATGGACTCGATTTTAGCGGGTGGGCAAGGTGTTATTTCGGTAACCGCGAACGTCGCACCTCGCTTGATGCATGAAATGTGCAGCGCGGCTCTGGCTGGCGATACCGAAAATGCCAAGCAATTAAACGATAAAATTGAAGATTTGCACCGGGACTTGTTTATCGAATCGAACCCGATTCCGGCAAAGTGGTCACTAAGTGAGATGGGGCTGATTCCCGCGGGAATTCGTCTGCCTTTGACGCCTCTGGCTGAACAGTATCATGATGTTTTACGAGCAGCATTAAGAAAGGCAGACTGTTTATAATCCTGCCCGGAAGGTGAATGAAAACTAGAACTACACTAAAACTTATTCTGCTGACGGCTGTTCTGGCCGCACTGCAGTCGTGTGCATTTGTGCAAAAATTCGGCGGCAGTAAATATGGCGAAGCCGGCAGCATCGGTGGCCTGGAAGCCCCGCCCGAATTGGTCACGCCGGAATGGGACGAAAGCCTGGAAATTCCACAAACCGCCAATGATCGTGTAAGCGCGCTGGAAACCTATGGCAAGGCGCTGGATGCCAGTGTCGCGCCGGAATTTGTCGATGTGTCGGTACGTCGCGAAGGGGATCTGCGCTGGCTGGAGGCCGAAGTTGATCCGGTCAACGTATGGCCTTTGCTCAGATCGTTTTGGGCGAATCGCGGTGTCGCGTTAAACCGCGATGAGCCGGTGGTGGGGATTATGGAAACCGATTGGGTCGAAGAAATCGATTCGACCAACAGTGGTATCACCCAGGGGCGTGAGTTCGCAGCCAGTCGCAGTAAGTACCGTATTCGTGTGGAACGCGAACCCAACGCGGTTACCAATATTTTCCTTAGTCAGCGCAAGTCTGAATTGCAATCCATAACGGAGCAGGGTGGTGTCTGGTCAACTGTGCCAAGCGATCCGGAAAACGAAGCCGAAATGCTGGTCAATCTGATGGAGCATATGGGTAAGTCGCGTGAGGATGCATTGTTTGAAGTGGCAAATGCAAAAGGACCAAGGCTGTTTATCGATCTGCAGGATATCGACGGTATACCGGTATTGCTGGTCGGCGATCAATACAGCCGTGTATGGCGACGAACCGGGATTGCGCTGGACCGTGCGGGGTTGCCGATATACGACCAAAACAGGAACAAGGGCACGTACTTGGTAGACGCCAGCGAACTTGAATTACCGGAAGGCACCTATTTGTTACGCAATAGGTACCAGGTTCATTTACTGTCTCAGGGTTCGCAAACACTTATTACCGTGCATTATCCCGACGGCGAGTCCAGTAAGATTTCAGAACAGGACGCGCGCTTGATTTTGAATCAGATTCTAAGCGCGTATAGAGTATTCCGTACTACCGGCGTATAGATTCGACGCGTCTGCGACAGTGTGTTTTATTGAAGTTAATTTTTTACAGTTAAAACTCAGTCCGCGTTTTTATCTTTTTCGATGTACGCGTAGGCAGAATGGTTGTGAATCGATTCAAAATTTTCTGATTCAATAGTGTAGGCAACGATACGGTCGTCGTTATTAAGCTGTGTTGCGATATCGCGCACCAGGTCTTCCACAAATTTTGGATTGTTGTACGCCTCTTCAGTCACAAATTTTTCATCGGGTCGTTTCAATAATCCGTACAATTGGCAGGAGGCCTGTTGTTCGACCATTTCAATTAGTTCTTCCACCCAAACGAAGTCCGCCAGTCGTACCGAAAGCGTAATGTGTGAGCGTTGATTGTGGGCTCCGTAGTCTGAAATGCTTTTGGAGCAAGGGCATAAGCTGGTCACCGGTACCAGTACGCACACATCTGTGCGTGCTTTATTGTCTTGGATTTCGCCCTGAAAGCACACCTGGTAATCAAGCAGGCTTTCAACGCCGGTCACCGGTGCCGCTTTTTTAACAAAATAGGGGAACGTCATTTCGATGTGGCCGGAATCCGCTTCCAGTCGTGCGGCCATTTTTTCCAGCATATCGTTAAATGATTTTACAGAAATTTCACGTTCGTACTCATTGAGAATTTCGACGAAACGCGACATATGAGTCCCTTTAAAATTATGCGGCAGATTTACATACATATTAAATTCCGCCACGGTATGTTGCTCACCGCCGGAACGATCCAGTACGCGCACCGGGTGTTTAATGCCCTTGATACCGACTTTGTCGATAGGAATATGACGGGTATCTGCTTTACTCTGGGTATCGGGGATCGTCGACAGAATATCTCCAGCACTGGCACTCATTTCTATAACCTCTTGATTGTTAAGCCAAATATTTTACGATGTAGGCTAATACTTCACGATACTACGTTAGCATTTTTGGCTTCGCAATCCCTCAGCGGATATATTTCACGAATTCGGCTTAGCACAGTGTCGGTATCCAGTCCTGCTTCTTGCAGTAATTGTTCGCGGCTTCCGTGCTCCTGAAATTTGTCTGGTAATCCTAAGTTCAATATTTTTACCAGCATTTGATTGCGAGCCAATACTTCATTGACCGCACTTCCGGCTCCGCCCATTACAACATTATCTTCCAGCGTCACTATTAATTCGTGGTTTTCTGCCGCGTCGAGGATGGCATTTTCGTCGATCGGCTTGATAAAACGCATATTGATTACAGTGGCATTCAATTGCGCTGCGACATCTTCGGCGACGGCTAATATGCTGCCAAACGACAGAATAGCGATTGCCTGGCCTGTACGAACGTGCTGTGCCTTGCCGATTTCCAGTACTTGAATGGGTGTTTGTATTTCCACTCCGGGTCCGTTTCCTCGCGGATAACGCACGGCACAGGGGCCGTCGATCTGGTAGCCGGTTTGCAACATTTGACAGGTTTCGTTTTCATTGGCCGGCGCCATAATGGTCATATTGGGAATGCAACGTAAAAAACTCAAGTCAAAACTACCCGCGTGGGTTTTACCGTCGGGCCCGACAACGCCGGCGCGATCGATTGCGAATAATACTGGTAGATTTTGTACCGCAACGTCATGGATCAATTGATCGTAGGCGCGCTGTAAGAATGTCGAGTAAATTGCAACTACTGGTCTATGTCCTTCACACGCCAGCCCGGCGGCAACTGTTACCGCATGTTGTTCTGCAATGGCAACATCGAAATAACGTTGCGGGAATTGCTTTGCGAATTGAACCAAACCCGAACCTTCACGCATTGCAGGAGTTATCGCTACCAATCTTGAATCTGCATTGGCTGCATCGCAAATCCAGTCGCTGAAAATTTGAGTGTATGTTTTCTTGCTTACCGGAGCGATCTTGGCCTGAACGCCTACACGCGGATCAAAAGTAGGAACCGCGTGATACGCAACCGGGTCTTGTTCCGCCTGTGTATAACCCTTGCCTTTTTTGGTTATGACATGCAGTAGTTTGGGGCCCTGAATATTTTTAATGTTGCGTATAGTTTTTACCAACGAAGCGCAATCGTGGCCATCGACAGGACCAAAATACCGAACCCCCATTTCCTCAAATAATGTGCCCGGAGCAAACATGCCTTTAACGTGTTCTTCAGTTCGTTTTGCCAGTTCCCACATCGGCGGCATCGGTCTAAGCAAACGTTTGCTGCTTTCACGCACAGTTGAAAACATTCGGCCCGAAAACATGCGGGTTAGATAATTCGACATGGCTCCGACATTGGGTGAAATGGACATTTCATTGTCGTTTAGAATAATCAGCATATTGGCGCGAATATCGCCCAGATGATTAAGCGCTTCATACGCCATGCCTGCCGAGAGTCCACCGTCGCCGATAATGGCGATTGCGTGCTGATCGCGACGGTCTAGCTCGAAACTGATCGACATCCCTAACGCAGCGCCGATTGAAGTGCTGGAGTGCCCCACGCCAAAACTGTCGTATTCACTTTCAAATCTGCAGGGAAAAGGACCTAGTCCGCCGTGTTGGCGAATGCTTTGAATCTCATTTTTGCGGCCGGTTAGAATTTTGTGCGGGTAACATTGATGCCCGACATCCCAAACCAGTTTGTCGCGGGGGGTGTCGTAAACATAATGCAGTGCCACCGTGAGTTCGATGCTGCCCAGGCCGGCTGCAAAGTGACCACCGCTTTGTGCTACTGAAGCCAATAAATAGTTACGCAATTCCTCGCAGACCGCAGGGATTTCACTTTGCGACAGACTGCGCAGATCTTCCGGAGTATCGACGCTGCATAGCAGGGGGTATTCGTTACTGTCCATATTTTTAGTGTGGTAGTTTTAATTACCTTATAGTTTTAGTTATTTCTACACACAATATAATCCGCTAATAATCGCAGAGTGTCGGCGCGCATATCAAATTTCTGTATACATTCTAAAGCTTGTGCCAATAAATCTCGACAACGAATTTCTGCTGCATCGATGCCCAGCAGACTCACATAGGTAGGTTTGTTTTGAGCGAGGTCGGATCCTTGTGGTTTTCCCAGCACATCTGTCTCACTGATTACATCCAGAATATCGTCGCGGATCTGAAAGGCCAGTCCCAGGTGTTCGCCGAATTTTAGTAACTTATCGTGTTCCTGATCTGACAGTTGCGGCTTGCACAATTGCGCCATGTGAATACAAGCCTGGATTAGACAACCGGTTTTTTTGCGGTGTAATTGTTCCAGTTGTTGCAGATCGATTTCGCGGTCAACCGCCGCCAAATCCATTGCCTGACCGCCGGCCATTCCCAGCGATCCGGCTGCCGATGCCAGCAAAAAACACAGGCGTGTGCGAATTTTTTCGTCGGGTCCCGGAATCCTGGAGTCGGTGAGAAACGAAAACGCCAATGCCTGCATGGCGTCGCCCGCCAAGATCGCAGTGGCTTCGTCAAATGCGCGGTGGCAGGTTGGTTTACCTCGGCGTAAATCGTCATCGTCCATTGCCGGCAAGTCATCGTGGATCAATGAATAGCAATGCATAAGTTCGATTGCAGCGGCAATACAATCGAGTTGTTCGGCATCGATTTGCAAAGCTTCTCCTGTTGCATAGACCAATGCCGGTCGCACTCGTTTGCCGTTGCCCAGCGATGCATAGCGCATCGCGCTATGTAAATCTTGCGGGTTTTGCTGAGCGGCTGGAAGATGGCGGTCGAGGAATGTTTCTACGCGTTGACTACTGGCGTTGAGAAAGTTACTTAGTTCCGTCAAGTAAGTCTCCAATAGCTTCCTCGCCCTGCGGTAACCAGTCGGCATTTTGCTGGGTGAGAAGAGTGATTTTTTCCTCCGCCTGTTGCAAGGCCTGTTGGCAACCGCGGGTTAATTGCACACCCTGCTCAAATAGTTTTAATGCTTCTTCCAGCGGCTGATCGCCGGCCTCCAGTTTTTCAACGACTTCTTCTAACTTTGCCAGTGATTTTTCAAAATCTATCTTCGGGGCCGCTTTTTTTCTGGGCACGTTTCTCTCTCCGTTTGGTTTTACTCATTGTGTTGCGGTACAGGGTAAACAGGCAAAACCTATTGACAAGTATTTGGACTTTTTCTAACCTTGCGTCTCATTTTTTAGAATGATTCTAAATCAGAACGGTTCTCATCTAGACCAATAATATTAACTGGAGGTTACGCTAATGTCTCTAAAAGGTACCAAAACAGAAGAAAATCTAAAGGCAGCATTTGCCGGCGAATCACAGGCGAATCGCCGCTACTTATACTTCGCAGCAAAAGCAGACGTCGAGGGTTACAACGATGTTGCAGCAGTATTCAGATCTACTGCCGAAGGCGAGACAGGTCACGCACATGGACATCTGGAGTATCTGGAAGAGTGTGGCGATCCGGCGACCGGCATGCCCTTTGGTGCAACCGGCGACAATCTGAAAACGGCAATTGCCGGCGAAACTCATGAGTACACGGATATGTATCCCGGTATGGCCAAGTCCGCACGCGACGAAAATTTTGAAGAAATCGCAGACTGGTTCGAAACGCTGGCCAAGGCCGAGCGTTCACATGCAAATCGTTTTCAAAAAGCCCTGGATACATTAGACGGCTAATTCAGTAGGCGCTCGTTGGGTTACCCAGGTAACCCAACGTTTCGCGCCCTAACATTCTTACACTTAAAGGGAAACTACGCAGTGGCTACACAAGGCAGTGGTGCGCGCGAGGGAAGCCTGGAGGCTCCGACTCGACATCCGATCGATTGGACCAATCCCGAATTTTATAATGAACAGGCATTGAACGCCGAACTCGAACGCGTGTTTGATATATGCCACGGTTGCCGGCGCTGCGTAAGTCTATGTAATTCGTTTCCGACCTTGTTCGATTTAGTTGACGACTCCGACACCATGGAAGTGGACGGAGTCGATCAGAGCGACTACGTAAAAGTGGTCGATCAATGTTATTTGTGTGACTTGTGTTATCTCACGAAATGTCCGTACGTTCCGCCGCATGAGTGGAATGTCGATTTTCCGCACTTAATGCTGCGTGCCAAAGCCGTTAAATTTCGCAACGGTAAGACCAAATTTCGCGATAAAGTATTAAGCAGTACCGACGCGGTTGGCAAACTGGCGGGTATTCCCGTGGTTGTTCAAGTGGTAAATGCCGTTACTGGCAATTCAACCGGTCGAAAATTAATGGAAAAAACGCTGGGCGTACATCCCGACGCTAAAGTGCCGAACTATCATCACAATACCGGCCGAAAAATATTAAGCAAGCACGCTGTGGCAAAAAACACTTCTGCCGAAAATAAAGTTGCATTGTTTGTTACTTGTTACAACAATTTTAACGAACCTGATATTGCCGAAGATTTGGTGAAAGTTTTTTCGCACAACCAAATTACGGTTTCGATTTTGGAAAAAGAACAGTGTTGCGGAATGCCTAAACTGGAACTAGGCGATTTAGCGGCAGTGGAAAAACTAAAAAACGCCAATATACCCACTATGGTGGAGTGGATTAACGCGGGTTGGGACATCGTCGCACCGGTCCCATCCTGTGTGTTGATGTTCAAACAAGAGCTGCCGTTGATGTTCCCGAATGATCCCGATGTGCAGAAAGTCAAACAGCATATTTATGATCCGTTTGAATATCTTTACAGTCGACATAAAAACGGCGATTTTAAAACGGACTTCAAGAGCGAACTTGGCAAAGTGTTTTACCATGCGGCCTGCCATTTGCGCGTGCAAAACATTGGCTTGAAAACCCGCGACGTACTGAACCTGATTCCGAATACCGAGCTGGAAGTGCTGGAGCGTTGCTCCGGTCATGACGGTACTTACGCGGTGAAATCCGAGTACCATAAAATTTCGATGAAAATCTGTCGCCCGGTAGTGAACAAGTTGAAAAAGGCGGAAGCAAATTATTACAGTAGCGATTGCCCGATGGCCGGGCATCAGATTGCAAATGGCATGGACGACGATTCCACGCCGACGCATCCAATGACTTTATTGAGAATGGCATACGGGTTATAGCAATGGAACAGTTAACAAAAGAAGATCTTTATTCGCTGGAAGAATATTCCGCCATGCGTGCGGAGTTTCGCCAGAAAATGATCGCGCATAAAAAAAACCGGGTATTGCGGCTGGGCGAGCATGCGACTTTGCATTTCGAAGACCGTCTGCTGATGCAATATCAGATTCAGGAAATGCTGCGCGCGGAAAAAATATTCGAAGCAGATGGCATTCAGGAAGAGCTGGATGCGTACAACCCCCTTATTCCGAACGGGTCGAACTGGAAAGCGACGTTTATGCTGGAATACGATGATGAAAATATTCGCAAGCAACGCTTGTCCGAATTAATTGGTATTGAAAATAACGTCTGGGTTGCTGTTGCAGGCTTCGATCGCGTACATCCAATATGTAATGAAGATCTTGATCGCGAAACCGAAGAAAAAACTTCCTCGGTGCACTTTATGCGATTCGAATTAACTGCAGAAATGATAAAAGCGATCAAAGCAGGTGCCGACATAAGTGCCGGCATCGATCACGAACGATACTCGGTAACGATAGATGCGCTTTCTGAAAACATGCGTGCTTCCCTGGCCGCTGACTTGAATTAGCTCGGCGGTTTTTTCGGCGGTTGATCGTAAATAATATTTTCCTTGCCGTTATACACCAAAAAAGATTTACCTTTGGCGCGTGCAATCATGGTTACGCCCAGGTCGCGCGCCAGTTCCAATCCCATGTGAGTAACCCCCGATCTGGATAACAAAATCGGAATTCCCATGAGGGTTA
>JANQOT010000111.1 GCA_028285655.1 Gammaproteobacteria bacterium | reverse complement strand
TCTCTTTTCCTTATAATGCTTTTGAAAGTGCTCAAACTGTTTTTGTCATGTTCTTCTTTAGTTAGCTTGGACCACAAAAGAGGGCCCAGATATTCCAAGGGATATTTCCCAATATGTACAGAATTAAAACGAGGCAAGAGGAAGTCCGAATTCCTCAGTGTATAAGCCTTTTTTTTTCCTCTACCTGTGTTATAAAAAGGTCATTCCCCAGCAAGACATTATTTTTGGGTTTAGACATCATTATAGCCATATCCTGCAGCCTTCTGTTGTGATGGGTAGTAAGATGAGCTCGTGTCAGTAAATTCTTGTATGAGTCCGTCTTACTATTGAATACAATTCTTAAAGCTTTCTCCTGTAGTCGTTTAACTTAACATTTGTCTGAAGCTCTACAAAAATGCCATACTCTACCACAGTATGTCAAATGAGGTAAGATAGCCGCTTTGTATAATTGTAATTCTAAGTCTTCCAAACAATCCGATTTGTTGACTTGTCTTTCTGCTTACTTCATTTATGTGAGTACTAAACTTACGTATTATAACTAGAGAGAAAAAAGGTATTATAACTAGAGAGAGAAAAATCCCACTTCTTTTCGTTTTCGTTAGTAGTCGAAGCGACGTACTTTTTAAGACGGGTTTTTCCTTTCGCTAAATACAGAAACAGTTACTCTGTTGAGTGGTGTTTCATTGGTGTTATTGTTATTCCCCAATGCCTGCAGTAATATCACCGCCATGGATTCGATATTCTTGTCGTCCGGATTATCGACATTGCGTTGCAGCAGTTTAATCAGCATTGGTACTGCTTGCCGGTTACCGATATTTGCCAGACCGTCGACTGCGCGTTCGCGTACCCACCAGTCGGAATCTTCCAACGCTTCCACTAAGGCGTCGTAAGTGCTTTCATCTTCGGTTGCGTTGATGATTTCAATGGCAGACCGACGAATAAATTCGTCCTTGTCTTTCAGCAGTATCATGACCGCCTGCACAACTTTCTTGCCACCGATCTTGCCCAGCGCATCTGCCGCGCGCGAACGTACCCACCAATCCTCGTCTTTTAATACGCGGAATAAATCTCGTATCGACGAGGGACTGGCGATTTCGTTTAACACTTCAACAGCCGCACGACGAGTGTATTCGGATTCACTACGTAAATGCGGTACCAGGTGTGCTACGGTATCAGGATGTTGAATACTGACAATCGTTTCGACGGCTTTGTTCTGAACTGCAAAATCTCCGTCGTCGATTAATTTACACAAACGATCGACATCCATTTCACCCTGCATTCTGCCCAAACCATCCAGTGCCGCCAGACGCACGGTTTTGTTGCTGTCATCCAATAAAGTGCTTAGCGCCTGGTGTACATTGGACTTATCAAATTTGCTTAATATTTTGGCAAAGTTGCAGCGAATGAATGCATCTTTTGAATCCAGACGATTAATCAATTCGGTGATAACGGTATCGGTCGCAACATTATCGATAATTTTAAACAACGCGACTTGTTCCGCATGGTCGACTTTATAAACAAAACGAATCAGATTCCCCGCCTTGAGTTTTTCTTTGTGCGCGGTCAATATCGACATTAATGCCGGCTTGGATAAATTCGGGTCGGCCAGTTTTTCAACCAGAGGATTGGGATCGATGGATTCAGCTTTTGCCAATGCGTCGGCAACGCCCTGGCGAATTAATTCCGCATCGTCGCCCAGCAGCGGGATATACGCATCCAGTGTGTTGGGACTGGCGAGATCGGACAACACCTCGATCAATAATTGATTCTCTTTTTTGTTGGTGGTTTGCAGATGTTGCGCCAGCTTTGGAATCGCCGATTTCGGTTTCTTCTTGAGTTTTTCCAGCGCTTTTTGCGCAGCCGGATCCGCAAGCGAACTGCTTTGCGTGATCTGCGCGATCAAGCCATCCGATCTAAAGCTGTCGATGATTCCCATATATTCTTATGCGGTGCTGTCTGTAGCTGACTGTAGTCCCTGAGCCGGATATTTTATATCCAAAATATTACTAAAAAACATTAACTTACGTGAATATAGTAACGCAAGATTACTCGTTTTCACATTATTGAACTGCCAAAACCACCAGCTGAAGCGACAATAAGGCATATATACCTGCCATGAGGTCGTCTACCACGATGCCGAGCCCCCCTTTAAGGCGTTGATCCAGGTAGTGAATCGGCCAGGGTTTAACGATGTCGAAGATACGAAATAAAATAAATCCGGTAATCACCCACCACCAGCCTGGCGGCGCCAGCAGCATAGTGAGCAGATACCCGCAAATTTCATCGATTACGATCCCTCCATGGTCGTGCACTTGCAGCAACTGTGCGGATTTTCCCGCAATTAACACACCCAATAATGAAATAAGCACCACTGCAGCGAAATAGGCGAATTGACTGAATGTATTTAATAAAAGATAAATTGGAACTGCCGCAATAGTACCGACCGTTCCGGGCGCCACCGGTGACAGTCCGCTGCCGAAACCAAAGGCCAGAAAGTGCACCGGATGTGTTAAAACCTGCTTTACCGTCGGGTGTCTAGCCATTATTTAACGCTTTTCAAAGTGATCAAACCCCGAATATTCGGGAGCCGCGACAGGACGATTCTGCTGCCGAATTTCAACGGCATTGCCGGTGACGATTTCGCCGATAGCGCTAATACGACAGTCAAGTTCGTCGCTCAACTGCTGAATTTTTTCACAGCGGTCGGCAGGCGCAGTAAAAAGCAATTCATAGTCCTCTCCGCCTGTTAGTCCGGTCTGCGGGTCAGCAAGTTCCGCGCACGGTAATTGATCGAGCTGCAACCTGGCACCGACATGACTCGCATCGCATAACAATTTCAGTTCGTGTAACAAGCCGTCCGAGATATCGATGGCACAGTTGGCCAATGAACGTAACGCCATACCAAGCTCGATACGTGGCTGGGGTCGGTACAGCGCCTGATGAAGTTCTGCAGATAATTGCTCGTGTGCGTAATGATGTACTTTTAAAACCTGCAATGCTTTGGCAGCCGCACCAATCGTACCGGTGACAAAGATTTTATCTTCTGCGCGCGCACCGCCTCGCGTTAACGCGGCGCCGGTGGGTACGATGCCCGTGAGCTGGACAGAAACATTCACTTGTGTTCCTTTCGTCAGATCACCGCCGATTAATGCAACCTTGTACTTTTTCGCGCACTGCAAGAAACCTTGCGAAAACGCCTGTAACCAGGATTCATCCAGGCTGGTTAAAGTAATGTTTAATGTCGCCCATTTCGGTTCGGCTCCCATGGCGGCCAGGTCGCTTAAGTTTACCGCCATTACTTTATAGCCCAGGTCCATGGGCGGAGTTTCTGCCGTGAAATGAGAACCTTCCACCATGGCATCGGTGGTAATCACCAATTCATGATTCGCAGGCGGCGCGATGATCGCGGCATCATCACCGATTCCGAGGGTAACCGCAGGATCATCCAGCGGTTGAATGAAAAAACGCTGAATTATTTCTTGTTCATTCAATGTTGCGAACTCAGGCTGTACGAATTCGGCTGGCAAGATTATCCAGAATAACATTCACCAGCTTAAAACCTTCGTTCGATCCGAATTTTTTACACAAACGAATGGCCTCGGCAATAATGACCTTGCTCGGAACTTCCGGCAAGTGAACCAACTCGTAGGTTGCCATGCGCAGACTGGCCAGTTCAATCGGGTCAATTTGTTCGACATTATATTCGGACGCACTATTGATGTGTTCGTCCAGTTGAGTGTGTTCTGTTAGTACACCGCCCACCACTGTGGAAAAATAATCGTGATCGGATTTTTGCCAATACTCATCCGTCCGATATTGTTCGACCAGTTCATTGACAGAGTTTTGATTAAAATGCCACTGGTACAATGCCTGTAAACCCAACCTGCGAGCACATTGCCTGGCATGATGCAGTGATCGTTCGCTCGTCTGGTTCACAAGAAATCGCTTTAATCGGTCGCGTGAATGGATTTAACTGTATTTTTCATTTCCAGCGCACACAAGGCCGCGTCGACGCCTTTGTTGTCGCCATTTAACTGCGAGCGCAGATTCGCCTGCTCAAGCGTATCGGTAGTCAGGACACCAAATACCACGGGTATCCCCGTTTTCAAACCGACGTCCATAATACCGCGCGCGCACTCGCCCGCTACGTAATCGAAATGCGGAGTATCCCCGCGAATCACACAACCCAATGCAATAATAGCAGCGTACTTTTTGGTTTCGGCCAATTGCAATGCAGTAAGTGGTAATTCAAATGCGCCCGGCACGTGTATGGTATCGATTGCCTGTTCCGCCACACCGTGATTCAGCAGCGTGCCGGTCGCGCCCTGTAACAATCTGTTTACGATTTCACCATTGAATCGGCAGGCAATAATGGCAAATCTGGCATCGCCTGCTTGTATATCTCCGGTTTCCATAGATCCTATTTTCATTTTGTCTAGTTCCCGCTTACGTATTCCGTAATTTCCAGTCCGAAACCGCCTAAACCATGAAAAATCTGCGGCGCGCTAAGCAAACGCATTTTTTTCACGCCGATATCGAACAGTATTTGCCCGCCGATTCCCAGAGTGCGCCGATCTACCGGGTGGGAAGAATCGTGTTTTGTGTCCAGCTTCTTGTCGGCACTTATCTTATCAATGCGTTGACGCAAACTGGCGGCATCGTTGGCAATTCGCAGCACCACCGCCACACCGCAGTCTTCCGAAGCGATGCGTTCAATTGCATCCCGTAACGGCCAGCCGCAACTTGTATCGCTACCCAGCAAGGTGTCACACAGGGTATTTTCCAGATGCACTCGGGTTAATACCGGGGTAGCGGGATCGATTTCACCTTTGACTAGTGCAAAGTGAATTTCTTTATTAATGGAATCCTGATAGGTAAACAAGGTAAACAGACCAAAATCGGTTGCAAACGGTTGCGAATCAATTCGATGTACCGTCCGTTCGTGATGAATTCGATAGCGAATCAGATCTTCGATGGTACCGATTTTCAGCGCATGTTCCTGCGCAAATTTTTCCAGCTGCGGTCGGCGCGCCATCGTTCCGTCTTCATCCATTATTTCCACAATGACGGCAGCGGGTTCAAGTTGTGCAATGCGCATAAAATCGCAACCCGCTTCGGTATGTCCCGCCCGTGTCAACACCCCTCCAGGCTGCGCCATTAACGGAAATATATGACCGGGTTGCGTAATATCGCCCGGTACGGCATTGGGCGCCACTGCGGTGCGAACGGTGTGAGCACGATCGTAGGCAGAAATTCCCGTAGTGACTCCACTGCTTGCCTCTATAGAAATAGTGAAATTGGTTTTGTGACTAGAGTCGGTGACATCGACCATTAAGGGCAGATTTAACTGTGTGCAGCGTTCCTTGGTTAACGTAAGACAAATCAACCCGCGGCCATATTTAGCCATGAAGTTAATATCTTCGGGTTTTACCATCGAAGCTGCCATTAGTAAATCGCCTTCATTCTCGCGATTCTCGTCGTCTACAATGATGACCATTCGACCTGCGGCGAGGTCTTCGACAATTTCTTCGGTAGTATTAAATTTCATTTGAGTTGATTTGTTGAGTAAGATTGCAAGCGCTCGATATAGCGTGCCAGCAAGTCGACTTCCAGATTTATTTCAGAATTTACCGCACATTCTTTTATTGTCGTGTTCTGAAAAGTATGCGGAATAACATTGACCTCGAATTCATTATTCTCTACTTCATTTACGGTCAGACTTACGCCATCTATGCAAATCGAACCCTTGCGTGCGATATACCTGGCAAGTTCCTGCGGTGATTGCACAGTAAGCCTGATCGAGTCGCCGACGTGATTCATGTCTTTTACCCTGCCGACACCGTCGACATGACCGCTGACCAAATGACCTCCCAGCCGGGTAGACAAGGTCAGGGCTGCCTCCAGATTCACTTGTTGCCCCGCTTTTTTAGCGCTCAATGTCGTACATTGCAATGTCTCATTCGAGACATCCACAGAAAAAACATTTGCGTGAATTGTCACGACGGTCAGACACACACCTTGCACGCATATACTGTCGCCGATTGCAGTATTCTCCAGAAACGGTTCGGGCGTACTTATTCCAATACGGACATCGTTACTTTTTTCGACAATGTCGTCGATAGTGCCCACTGCTTGCACGATGCCGGTAAACATGACTTACTGCTCTAGTTGCATACAATATTTAGTCAGCGGCAAGGCGCTGCTGGTGTGAAATTCGGCGCTAGCCTCGATGGCAGTTTGCGCCATCAACTCAACATCGTCTGTACGATCGTACATTGCATATAAAGCACCCAATGCGATTTCGGCTCCCGCACCAATAGCCCAGAATTTTTTGTATTCAAAAACTTCGCGCAAAGAATACACGCCGAAAATTCCTTGCTTGTTCAGGATTAACGCATCGATGCGTGTAGACTCGTAGGCGTCTTCATCGTCATCTTTGGGATTCAGATAGTATTCCTGTTTTAAAACCGGATGTAAGGCAAGAAATGTTTTATAAACATCAAATGCCGAATTCAGCGCGATGTCAGAATCTTCGCGTTCAAGCACATGCTTCATGACCAGATGATGCGCAGCACAACCCACAATTCCGATGTAGCTGTCTTCGTGCTGCAGTATTTTTTCGCTGGTCCGGTCATATTCGTTGCTTTGACGAATATCGCCAAAAGTCGTTAACGAATCTGCAGCGATGCAGGCTTTTCCGTTTTTTTCAATTGCGACAATAGTAGACATATTAACTAATGTGTTATTAAAGCGGTTATTCTTAAATCATTACCGACCCGGCGCACGTCTTTGTACTCCAGAGAAATGTGTTCATCCATAATATCGATTGCGCCAATTTCCGCCATTCCTTTTGCCGCCGACCCGAATAATTTAGGTGCGACATACACTATCATTTCATCCACCAGGTGCTGCGCGATTAAATTACCTACCAGATTTGAACCGGCTTCGACCAGCACGGAATTAATCTCCCGCTGCGCCAGTTGTTGCAATACCTGGTGTAAATCCAGCTGGCCTTGATGTTGCTCCAGCATAATAACTTCGCAGTTGGTTAAATTTTTCTGTGCCCGGTTTGCCGATTCTTGCCCGGTAAACACAATCGTTTGCCCCGGTAATGAAAACATTTTTGCCTGTGCCGGAATCTGCAACTGCGGATCGATTACAATACGCGCAGGCTGCATCACCTCTTCATCCAAACCCAGCTGGCTCGACGTCAGTCGTACGTTTAAGGCCGGATCATCCGCCAATACAGTACCGATACCGGTCATGACCGCATCGGATTGCGCACGCAGTCGCTGCACATCGTTACGTGCGGCAGTATCGGTAATCCATTTGGAAGTACCATTGTGCAGCGCCGTTTTACCATCGATGCTAATGGCGCTTTTTACCGTGACGTAAGGAATTCCCGATTGCATTCTTTTTATAAAGCCGGCATTCAACTCCTGCGCCTGTGGAGTCAATACACCGCAATCGACTTGTATGCCATGTTGCTCCAGTTGCTGAATACCTTTGCCTGCTACTTGTGGATTCGGATCCTGCATCGCAACCACGACGCGTTTTACTTCAGCCGCGATTAACGCTTGCGTGCAGGGCCCGGTTTTGCCTTCGTGACAGCACGGTTCCAGCGATACGTATAACGTCGCTCCACGCGCCCTGTCTCCGGCTTGTTGCAGGGCAAGAATTTCAGCATGCGCATCCCCTGCTTTATGATGGTATTCCGCTGCCACAATGTCATCGTTTGCATCGACAATTACACAACCTACACAGGGATTCGGGCGGGCGGTAAAACGACCTCGTCTGGCCAGCCGAAGCGCATGCGCCATGCACTCGACATCACGTTGATCGACCATAACAAGTATTAGTTATCGGAAATCAGAGATAACTGACTTTTACGCATTTCCGGTGAAAGATCATTTTCGACATGATCGATGATCTCGCGAAACTCCTGAACATCGGCAAACGATCTATACACCGAAGCAAATCGAACATAGGCCACCTGGTCGATGTCACGCAGTTGGTGCATCACCCACTCGCCGATTTGATTGGCGGGAATTTCACGTTCCCCGTAGGCAAGGCACAGGCGCCGGATATGGTCGACCGTCATATCCACCTGATCGGTCGCCACCGGACGTTTTTCCAGTGCGTGCAGTATGCCGGTTCGAAGTTTATCGATTTCGAAAGGCTCGCGCCGACCGTCACGCTTTACAATTCGGGGTAAATCCAGTTCTGCGGACTCAAACGTCGTGTAACGTTCCTTGCAGTTGGAACATTCCCGTCGACGCCTGACCTGACTGCCGTCACCGGCCAGTCGTGAATCAATCACCCGTGTATCAGTCGCACCACAAAATGGACAACGCATTGTTACGCCTTAGTGCCCGTTTTTAAAACCGTTATGCCACCGCCTGGCCTTCCGCGGATGAACGATATACCGGAAAGCGTTTGCATAAATCAAGCACCTGCTGCTTGACACGATTAATCACTTCCTGGTTTTCGATATCGTCGATGACATCGCACATCCAGTTAACCAGTTCTACGCATTCGGTTTCTTTGAAACCGCGCGTGGTAATCGCGGGCGAGCCTACACGAATGCCGCTGGTAACAAACGGTGACTGTGGATCATTTGGCACGGTGTTTTTGTTCACGGTGATATTGGCATTACCCAATGCAGCATCGACTGCTTTACCGGTCAAGCCTTTCTTGATGAAGTCCACCAGGAATAAATGGTCGTCGGTACCGCCGGAAACAATATCGTAACCACGTTTTATGAATTGCTCGGCCATTGCCTGTGCGTTGTTCATCACCTGTTGCTGATAAGATTTAAATTCCGGTTGCAACGCTTCTTCAAAGGCAACCGCCTTGGCTGCAATCACGTGCATTAACGGCCCGCCCTGCATGCCCGGAAAGACCATGGAATTTAATTTTTTGGTAATTTCATCGTTTTTGCGCGCGATAATAATGCCGCCTCGCGGACCACGTAAGGTTTTATGAGTAGTCGACGTTACGATGTCGGCAATCGGTACCGGATTCGGATACAGTCCTGCCGCAATCAATCCGGATACATGCGCCATATCCACCATTAAATATGCACCGACACTGTCGGCAATATCTCTGAAACGTTGCCAGTCCATTACGCGCGAATACGCCGAGAATCCGGCGATGACCATTTTCGGCTTGTGTTCTTTTGCAAGTTTTTCTACTTCATCGTAGTCCACTTCGCCGGTATCGGGGTTCAATCCATACTGAACCGCATTATAAAATTTACCGGAAAAGTTAACCGGGCAACCATGTGTCAGGTGACCGCCATGCGCAAGCGCCATGCCTAATATCGTATCGTGCGGTTGCAACAATGCCAGGTATACTGCGGCGTTCGCTTGCGAACCCGAGTGCGGCTGCACGTTGGCATAATCGGCACCGTACAATTTTTTTAGCCGGTCGATTGCAAGTTGTTCCACTTTGTCCACGTGTTCGCAACCGCCGTAGTAACGCTTGGCCGGATACCCTTCTGCGTATTTGTTGGTAAGAACAGATCCCTGTGCTTCCATCACGCGCGGGCTGGCGTAATTTTCGGAAGCGATTAATTCAATGTGTTCTTCCTGACGACGAATTTCACTTTGAATCGCATCCGATAACTCCTGGTCAAATCCGTTGATGGTCATTTCGGCTGAAAACATGCAAATTCTCCCAATAATAAGGTGTTTTTAATCCATAATTGGCGGATTATACCTCAAAAGTTAGTGGATCAACCAACGCTTGCGCCACAATGCCGGCTAAAATTCATAGGCTTAGCCTGCAATCTGGACTAACGATCTGAAGTCTGGAATTATGCCCGGGCTCGAGAAAACCCTTATCCACTTAATTCATTACCCATACAAGAATTTTATGGCCCAGTATATTTTTTCCATGAGTGGCGTCGGCAAAGTCGTACCGCCCAAAAAAGAAATTCTCAAAGATATTTCGCTGCATTTTTTTCCCGGCGCCAAAATTGGTGTGCTGGGGTATAACGGTGCCGGAAAATCCACCCTGCTACGCATTATGGCCGGGGTCGACAAAGACTTTCACGGTGAGGCGCGTCCGCTGGCAAAAACCAAAATCGGTTATTTGCCGCAGGAGCCGCAACTTGATTCAAGTCTGGATGTGCGTGGCAACGTGGAACTGGGCATTGCCGAAGTGAAGCAAGCGCTGGACGCATTTAATGAAATCAGTATGAAGTTTGCCGAGCCGATGAGCGACGAGGAAATGAATGCCGCACTGGAACAACAGGCCAAATTACAGGATCAAATCGAAGCCGCCGACGGCTGGAATCTGGAACGACAACTGGAAGTAGCGGCCGATGCATTACGCCTGCCGCCCTGGGACGCCAGAATCGAACACCTTTCCGGCGGCGAACGCCGGCGCGTGGCCATTTGCCAATTGTTGTTGTCCAACCCGGACATGCTGATACTGGACGAACCCACCAACCACCTGGATGCCGACTCCGTCGCATGGCTGGAGCAGTTTTTAAAAGAATACTCCGGCACGGTGGTTGCCGTTACGCACGATCGTTACTTTCTTGACAACGTCGCCGGCTGGATACTGGAACTTGACCGTGGCTACGGCATTCCATGGGAAGGTAACTACAGTAGCTGGCTGGATCAAAAAGAGAAGCGCCTGGCTCAGGAAGAAAAACAACAGGCAGCCCGCAAAAAAACAATCGCCGCCGAACTTGAATGGGTACGCGCCAATCCCAAAGCGCGCCAGGCGAAAAGCAAGGCACGTCTGAAACGTTTTGAAGAACTCAGTTCGCAGGAATATCAAAAACGTGCCGAAACCAACGAAATATTTATTCCGGCGGGAGAGCGTCTGGGTGATGTGGTCATTGAAGCGGATAACATCGCCAAACGATTTGATGACCGTATTTTGTTTGAGAATGTTTCTTTTAGTATTCCGCGCGGTGCAATAGTCGGCGTCATTGGCGGTAACGGCGCGGGCAAATCCACCATGTTAAAAATGTTTGTCGGTCAGGAGACACCCG
>JANQOT010000132.1 GCA_028285655.1 Gammaproteobacteria bacterium | reverse complement strand
ATCCGGTGAATCCGCTTAAATATTTACCGCGTTAACGATCGATTAAAAACAACGCGCCTACATTGCGTTGTTCGGCAGCCAATACGGCATAAGTACGACAGGCAGCTGCATGATTCATGGCTTCGAAACCAATATTTAACTGTGCGAACCTGGCAATAATATCGGCGGACGGGAATTTCAACCGGTGACCGGTGCCCAGCAGAAGTAACTCAGGCTTTAAATCGATAATAAATTGTACAGAATCGATATCGAGCTGATCGCTGCGCCGTAAAGGAATATCGTCAATAATCCTGGCAGGCGATACATAGATTGTGCGGCCGTATTCCTGGTTATTGATAGTGATAGAATCCGGCGCATAGCTGTTCAGGATAAAATTACCGCTGGGTGTATCTTCACTAAAGTGCATACATTATTATTCGCATACTTATATATATAGTTCACGTATCATAGTACTTTAAGATCTGGAATTGCACACCCATGGAAGACTTTCCAAGAATAAAGCGTCTGCCCCCGTATGTATTCAATATCGTCAATCAGCGCAAGGCAACGTTTCGCGCCGCCGGCGAGGATATCGTCGATTTTGGTATGGGAAATCCCGATCAGGCGGCACCGGATCATATTATCGACAAGCTGGTCGAGGCTGCGCAGCGCGAAGACACTCACCGATACTCCTTGTCCAGAGGTATTCCGAGACTAAGAAAATCCATTTGCGACTGGTATTCAAGAAAATTTAATGTCGAGCTCGACCCCGAAGAAGAGGCCATCGTCACCATCGGATCGAAAGAAGGACTGGCCCATTTGGCGCTTGCGATTCTCAGCCCCGGCGATGCCGTGCTGGTACCCAATCCTGCCTATCCGATTCACCCCTATGGCTGTGTTATTGCGGGGGCCGAAGTTATTTATGTGCCGCTAACGGGAGAAACCGATTTTTTTTCCGAGCTGGAGAAAGCAATTCGCGATTCCTGGCCCAAGCCAAAAGTACTGATTTTAAATTTTCCGGGCAATCCTACCACTCAATGTGTCGAGTTGGACTTTTACGAACAAGTGGTGGCGATGGCCAAAGAACATAATATATGGGTGGTAAACGATATTGCTTATGCCGAAATAACCTTTGACGGTTATGAGCCGCCATCCATTTTACAGGTAGCAGGCGCAAAAGATATTGCGGTGGAATTTTATTCGCTGTCCAAGACCTACAATATGCCCGGCTGGCGAGTAGGATTCATGTGCGGCAATAAAGTTCTCGTCGATGCGCTTGCTCGATTAAAATCGTATCTGGACTATGGCATGTTTACACCGATACAGGTGGCCGCAATTGCGGCACTTGACGGTCCTCAGGATTGCGTTGAGTCTATTCGGCAAATGTATAAATCGCGTCGCGACGTTTTGGTGGATGGATTAAATAATATGGGATGGAAAGTTGAGCCCCCCAAAGCTACTATGTTTGTTTGGGCGAAGATTCCCTCTGCATTTGCCGAGCAGGGATCGCTGGATTTTTCAATGCAAATGCTTGAGCAGGCAAAAGTAGCCGTCTCTCCCGGTGTCGGTTTTGGCCAGTACGGTGACGATCATGTTCGATTCAGCCTGATCGAGAACGAGCACCGAACTCGCCAGGCACTGCGTGGAATTAAAAAAATGTTACGTCAAGCGGAATAAACATGAGTGATAACGATATCAATAGTGCGATTCTCAGGCGCCCGGTAAATATTGGATTGCTGGGTTTGGGTACAGTCGGTGGTGGAACCGCTGAAGTGTTGCAGCGCAATAGCGAAGAAATTTCGCGTCGTGCCGGTCGCGCAATAAAAATTGTTGCGGCCAGTGTTCGTGATTTAAACAAAAAACGCAGCCCGGTACTAAAAAATGTGCAGCTAACACTCGATTCCGAGGAAATTGTCGATAACCCGGATATTGATATCGTGCTGGAATTAATCGGCGGTACGGAAGACGCGTGTAAATTAGTGCTGCGAGCCATCGAAAATGGCAAACACGTCGTTACCGCAAACAAAGCGCTAATCGCGTTGCATGGAAACGAAATTTTTTCGGCCGCGCAACGTAAAGGCGTTACCGTTGCATTTGAATCTGCGGTCGCAGGCGGTATTCCGATTATAAAAGCTATTCGCGAGGGCTTGGCGGGCAATAAAATTCAGTGGTTGGCGGGCATTATAAACGGCACCGGTAATTTTATTTTGACCGAAATGCGTGATAAAGGCCGCGATTTTGCAGATGTATTGTCGGAAGCGCAGGCGCTGGGATATGCCGAGGCTGATCCTACATTTGATGTAGAAGGCATCGATGCGGCGCATAAATTGACTATTCTGGCTTCGATTGCATTTGGTGTGCCATTGCAGTTTGAAAAAGTCTATACCGAGGGGATTTCGACGATCGAAAAGGTGGATGTAGAGTATGCCGGTGAACTAGGTTATCGCATTAAACATCTGGGCATTGCGCGTCGAAATGAAAACGGACTTGAGTTACGCGTGCATCCGACGTTAATTCCGCATCGACGCCTGATTGCAAATGTAGATGGTGTCATGAATGCAGTATTGATTCGCGCCGATGCAGTGGGTCCGACCTTATACTATGGTCCGGGTGCCGGAGCGGAGCCCACGGCTTCGGCAGTGGTGGCCGATCTGGTGGATGTCGTTCGAGCACTTACTTCCGATCCGGAGAATCGAGTTCCACACCTGGCGTTTCAACCGGACGCCATACAGGATATTCCGGTGTTGGCGATAGATGAAGTAGAGACTGCATTTTATCTGCGCATGCAAGTACAGGATCAGGCCGGTGTGCTGGCAGACATTACCAGTATCTTCGCAGATCAGGGGATTAGCATCGAAGCGATTGTGCAAAAAGAAGAACAGGATGAAACCGGTTGTGTACCTTTAGTCATGTTGTCGCATAAAGTAGTGGAATCCAGTATGGCCGTGGCAATTGAGAAAATTGAAAGTCTGGCAACAGTAAGCGGCAAAATAGTTAAAATTCGACTCGAAACTCTAGGTTAGCTGAATGAACGAATCCGTCACATCGACCCGTTATACCGGGTTGATTAAAAACTATCTAAATCGATTGCCGATTGATCCTAACGGTAAAATAATCAGTCTGGGCGAGGGTCATACACCATTAATCCAGTGTAACAATATTAATATTGTTCAAGAGAAAAATATTAAGTTGTATGTAAAATTCGAAGGGCTGAACCCGACCGGCTCGTTTAAGGATCGTGGTATGACAGTGGCCGTTACCAAGGCGGTGCAAGAAGGCAGTAAAGCGATAATTTGTGCATCGACAGGCAATACTTCTGCATCGGCTGCAGCGTACGCATCCAGAGCCGGCATTGCCGCATTTGTTTTAATTCCGGATGGCAAAATTGCGATGGGTAAATTAGCGCAAGCCATGATTCACGGAGCGGTTGTCATTCAGATTCGCGGCAATTTTGACGACGGCATGCGCCTGGTGAAGGAAGTTGCGCAGCACGCACCGGTGGATATTGTCAATAGTATTAATCCTTATCGCTTGCAAGGACAGAAAACAGCTTCATTTGAAATTGTGGATGAATTGGGCCACGCGCCGGATTTTCATTGTTTACCTGTTGGTAACGCCGGTAACATTACCGCGCACTGGATCGGATACACCGAGTATGCAAGTGAAAACGGCGCATTACAGACGCAGGCCTGCAATTTGTGCGCGGGAAATTGCAATTTCAATCATGTGGCAAAATCCAGCAGTCGGCCGAAAATGCTCGGATACCAGGCGGCCGGAAGCGCACCATTTTTGCGTGGCGCGATGGTCGATAACCCGGAGACCGTAGCTACCGCCATTCGTATCGGGCACCCGCAGAGTTGGGATAATGCCTGGTGCGTATCCAAGGAGTCGGGCGGCTGGTTCGACGAGTGCACTGACGAAGAAATTTTAGCCGCTCAGCGTTTATTGGCGAACGAAGAGGGGGTTTTCTGCGAACCTGCTTCGGCAACTTCGGTTGCCGGTGCGCTGCGTGATGTTGAAAACGGTAAAATTCCTGCCGGCAGTTCCGTTGTTTGCACATTGACCGGTCATGGATTGAAAGATCCCGATACTGCAATTAAACAGGCCACCAGTAAAATGATAACTATTGACGCAAATCTGGATGATGTCAAAAACGCAATTTTATCCAATATGCCGTAATTCAAATATCCGCTGCGCGGCTCGTCTGCATTTATGAAAATTTATTATCGACAATTTGTTAAATCAGCAATCAGTATATGGCTGTTATTAATAATATGTATTTCTTCTGCAAGTGCGCATCCATTTTTATGGAAGGCAACGGGAGAACATTCATTTTATATGTTGGGAACGATTCATTTACCCGATCCGCGAATTACTAACTTACCGACAGAAGTCGAACATGCTTTGCAGGCGTCGACTGCATTTTATGCAGAACTGGATTTAAGTGAATCCAATATTGTAGAAATCGCACAGCTAATGTGGTTGCCGCAAGGAAAAACGTTATTTGATATTCTGCCTGAACCAACGCAGGCGAATGTGCGTGAATTATTGGCCGGAATTAATCCGGAAATAAATCTGGAAATGTTTTCCAATCAAAAAGTATGGGCGCTGGCGGTTACGCTTACTTTGCTGGAACAACAATTAAAATATCCCGGTCAACCGCCGTTGGATATTGTGTTATACGAAAAATCTTCCAAGCAGGGGAAGATAACCGGCGGGCTGGAAACAATTCACGAACAAATGGATATTTTTGAAAGTATGTCCGAAAGTGAGCAATTACGTTTACTGGATGACACTATTGAATTTATGCAGCAGGCACGGTTGGATGAGACCAGTGTTGCAGAACAGTCCGTCAATGCTTATTTAAAAGGTGATCTTGATCGTTTGATGCGTTATCTAACATCGTATATGAAAGACGAGCCGTTCTATGAACGCTTGTTATATAAATTAATGGATGAACGCAATATTAAAATGACTGAAACCATTTTATCGTTGGTAAAACAAAATCCGGATCAAACATTTTTCTTTGCCATCGGAGCAGGGCATTTTTGGGGAAAAAACGGTATTGATGCCTTGTTAAAAAAGCAGGGCTATTCGATAGAAGTAGTGTCGGCGAACTAGTCACTTGCCAGTTGGTCAATCCACTGTTTAAAGTCGATCGTTTGTTCAGGTTTCCATGCCGTATCGGCAGCCTGGTCGTCAATGAGTTTTCTTAATAGTTGTAAATAGTCGGTGCGCGAAATCTCGGTTCCACCCAGACTGCCGAGATGTGCAGAAGGCAATTGTGTATCGATAACTTCATAATTCCAGCTATCCAGGTAAGCAGACAAGAACATCAGCGCAATTTTAGAAGCGTCGTTGACACGACTGAACATGGATTCACCAAAAAAAATACGGCCCATGGCAATACCGTAAATGCCGCCCACCAAATTGTTTTTATCCCATACTTCTACCGAATGTGCATGCTGTAGTTGGTGTAAATGGCAATAGGCGTCGTGCATGTCCGGTGTAATCCAGGTGCTGCGAGTGTAACTGCGTGGTTCTGCACAGGCCTCAATCACCTTATCGAATGTCTGGTCATAGGTAATTCGCCAGTCGGTTTTGAATAGTGTTTTTTTTAAACTGCGGTGAACGACAAAATCGCGTGGATACAAAACTCCACGCGGATCGGGTGACCACCATAAGATCGGTTGCTGTCGCTCATACCATGGAAAAATTCCTTCGCGGTAAGCGCGTAGCAAGCGCACATGATTTAGGTCGCCGCCGGCGGCGTCCAGTCCTTCCGGATAAACCAACGCAGCCTCCGGCGACGGAAACGGTGCATTGGCGTCAGAAGGGTCCAGCCAGGTTAAGTTAACTTCTTTCATGGTTCACTTCGAAACGGAGAAAGACTACCGAGTTCGATGCATTGTAATTGCATGGCTTCCTGCTCGCGCTGACAGAAAGAGTTTAACACAGTCCGAAATCGTTCATTTGCAATCCAGTGAGCCGACCACGTTTTAGTGGGCAAAAAACCGCGGGTGATTTTGTGTTCACCCTGAGCGCCGGGTTCAAAACGCTTTAATTTATTATTTATACAATACTCTATGCCTTGATAGAAACAAGTCTCAAAATGCAGGCTGTGAAATTCCTGCCGACTACCCCAAAATCTACCAAACAGAGCATCTTCGCTGCGCATGCAAATTGCGCACGCGATATAGGATTTTTCAAGAACAGCGAATATAAATACGACCTGACTACCCATGGAAGCGCAAATTTGTTTAAAAAAACCTGCGCTCAGTGTCGGAATACCGGATTTGCGATCAAATGTGCTGGTATAAAACGAATGCGCAAGCTCGATCAGTTCTTCACTGGCCTCATTCCCATGAATGATTTCTATTTTTATATTTTGTTCCTGCACCATGCGGCGTTCGCGATTTACTTTTTTGCGTTTACGTGAAACAAACATTTGCAGAAATTCGTCGAAATCACTGAAATCGTAATTTTTCCAATGATATTGACATCCCAGTCGCAACATAAATTGATCGCGTTTAAACACATCGGTATCCGCCTCGTCGGTAAATAACCAGTGCGCACCACTCATCTGTAATTTTTTTGCAACGTCGACGGTTTGTTGGATCAGTAATTTTTTGACGAGATCATTTTCTGCGAACAGACGTGCTCCGGTGACCGGATTGTAGGGAACTGAACAAACTAGTTTCGGGTAGTAGGGAATGCCGGCCTGTTCATACGCAGAAGCCCACGACCAATCGAAAACAAATTCACCATAGGAATTTGTTTTAATATAAAGCGGACTAAAGCCGACCAGTTTATTCGTCGTATCACGAATAGTGATGTGATACGGCAACCAGCCAAAGGATTCGCCCACGCATTGGTGTTGCTCCAAGGCGTGAAGAAATTCATAGCGAGTAAACGGATCCGATGTGCCGGTCAGTCGGTTCCATTCCCGTGCATCTATTTCTGCTATCGATTGGTGAAAGCGTACCTCTAGCGTTTGCTCTTCCGGATCAGACACCGCGCACCGAATTACAGACTATTGCGAAGCAAGTTGATCCAGATATTTTTCTGCGTCCAGAGCCGCCATACAGCCACTGCCGGCAGAGGTGATGGCCTGCCGGTACACATGATCCATTACGTCACCCGCGGCAAACACACCAGCCACGCTGGTTGCCGTCGCATTTCCGCTGATTCCGCTATTCACCTGAATATAACCGCCTTCCATATTTAACTGATCGGCAAAAATATCGGTGTTGGGTCGATGCCCGATCGCGATAAAGACACCCTTTAACTCGATATCCTGGCTGCTGTCGTCCAATGTACTTTTGATACGCATACCCGTCACACCCGAGTCATCGCCCAGCACTTCTTCCAGCACATGGTTCCATGCTATGGTGATTTTGCCTTCTTTTTCCCGTTCAAAAAGCTTGTCCTGCAATATTTTTTCCGCGCGCAGCGCATCGCGACGGTGTACCAGAGTCACGTGTTCGGCAATATTCGACAGGTATAAAGCTTCTTCGACGGCAGTATTTCCGCCACCGATTACCGCAACTTTTTCGCCCTTATAAAAGAATCCGTCGCAGGTCGCGCATGCAGACACCCCTTTGCCCTTGAATGCTTCTTCGGATTCGAGCCCCAGATACATGGCGGACGCTCCGGTGGCGATAATCAGTGCATCGCAGGTGTATTCGCCCATATCGCCGCTTAAATGAAACGGTCGCTGACCCAACTTGATGGTGTGAATATGATCAAACACCACTTTGGTGCCGTAGCGCTCCACATGCGCCAGCATGCGTTGCATCAAATCCGGACCCTGCAGTCCTTCCACGTCGCCCGGCCAGTTATCCACGTCGGTAGTGGTCATTAATTGACCGCCCTGTTCCAGGCCGGTAATGATGACCGGGTTTAAGTTGGCTCGCGCCGCATAGACACCCGCTGTGTAGCCAGCCGGTCCGGAACCTAGAATAATCAGTTTATGGTGTTGGGTGTCGCTCATCGCTCGCAGATCTCCAAAATTTAGTGGTTATACATAAGTAAGGGTCGGTTCGAAACGCCTAAAAGACCGAAAAATCAGTCACATGATCACAGAATTGGCGCAGTCCTTCGCATGATCCGATGGGCAAGCATCTTACGTAGCTAGGAAAGTTGGGGCAAATCCTCGCATTTACAAGTCCACCTTTGCATGCGTTCCAATAGGTCGAATCTCGAAATTTCTACTTGACAAGAATGAATAAAAAATCAATGATTTACATTCTTTTGTTGAGTAAAACTTTCACAAGTTGGCCCAAGCTACCCTAAAAAAAGCAAAACGCGTTTCCCGCTCAAATTATCGAGTGCATTTAGGTCGCGGAATCCGCGAGAGTGCCCTGGTAATACTGGTGGCGGTCGGCGTGTATCTGTTTCTGGCGCTGGTGACCTATGATAGAGCCGATCCCGGCTGGTCTGTTAGCGGGGTCGACGGAGTGGTACAAAATCTGGGTGGCTCGGCCGGTGCTTTTTTTGCCGATTTATTCCTGTTTCTGTTTGGTTATTTAGCCTATATGGCACCATTTATGGTGGCCTACAGCGGCTGGCTGGTGTATCGAGGCATCGATGATCGAGGGCAATTCGACTACCACGTGCTGGGCATACGCTGGGGTGGGTTCTTACTGACCTTATGCGCCGGTTGCGGACTGGCCTCCTTGCATTTTGACCCGGGATTTTTACCTTCAGATGCCGGTGGCGTTCTCGGTAATCTGATTGGAAGCGCATTCGTGCTGGCGTTTAGTTATGTCGGCACTACTTTATTATTACTGGCCTTATTTCTGGCCGGAATCACCATTTTCTCGAGCTTGTCCTGGCTGCGGGTGGTCGACAGCACCGGTAAAGTCAGTGTGTTGTTATTTGAGTACTTGGTTCGCCAGTCACAGCTTTTAATTGCGTTGTATCGGCAACGAAAAGACCAAACCGAAATCAAGGCGGCGCGTGCGCCGCGGCCACAGCGGCAGGAACCCAAAGTACGGCGCAAAGTGCGCATCGAACCGACGATCGAAAAAGCGCTACCCAGCGAGCGTGTGCAACGTGAAAAACAGATTCCCCTGTTCGAGGGAAAACACAGTGGTGATTTACCGCCACTGGCAATGCTGGATGAGCCGCCGCAAGAGGAAGCAGGTTATTCCGATAAAGCGCTGGACGCATTGTCGCGTCAAGTGGAGTTAAAGCTGCTGGATTTCGGTATCGAAGCGGAAGTTAACGAAGTCCATCCGGGGCCGATCGTGACGCGATTCGAGTTAATGCTGGCACCGGGGATAAAAGTCAGCAAAGTATCGGCACTGGCCAAAGATCTGGCGCGAGCGCTGGCGGTAATCAGTGTACGCATCGTAGAAGTCATTCCGGGTAAGCCTTCGGTCGGGCTGGAAATTCCCAACGAAAGCCGGGAGATGGTCAGTCTCAGCCAGATTCTGCAATCGACCGAATACGATCAGTCGCACTCACCATTGACCTTGGGCCTGGGTAAAGATATCAGCGGGCAACCAGTGGTGGTCAATCTGGCTTCCATGCCGCATTTGCTGGTGGCCGGAACCACGGGGTCCGGAAAATCGGTGGCGGTCAATGCAATGTTATTAAGCTTGTTGTACAAGGCATCGCCGCAGGATGTTCGACTGATTTTGATCGATCCCAAAATGCTGGAATTAAGCGTTTATGAAGGTATTCCGCACCTGCTTACGCCGGTTGTCACCGACATGAAAGAAGCGTCCAATGCCTTGCGCTGGTGTGTCGCCGAGATGGAACGTCGCTATCAGTTAATGTCGGCCCTGGGAGTACGTAATATCGGCGGTTATAACAGCAAAATCGAAGAAGCCGAGAAAAATGGAACACCGATACTAGACCCGCTGTTCGTAGCCGACGATCAATTGTCGCCCGATGCACAGGCGCAGGAATTAAGTAAACTGCCGGTAATTGTCATTGTGGTGGATGAATTCGCCGACATGATGATGGTGGTGGGCAAAAAAGTGGAAGAACTGATTGCACGCCTGGCGCAAAAGGCTCGTGCCGCAGGGATACACCTGGTATTGGCAACTCAGCGTCCTTCGGTGGATGTGATAACCGGTTTGATCAAGGCCAATATTCCTTCGCGCATTGCGTTTCAGGTTTCCTCAAAAGTGGATTCGAGAACTATTTTGGATCAAATGGGGGCGGAACAATTGCTGGGTCACGGCGATATGCTATACCTGCCGCCGGGAACTTCGATTCCGGAACGCGTGCACGGTGCATTCGTATCCGACCAGGAAGTACATAATGTCTGTGATTTTCTGCGCGATAAAGGCGAGCCGAATTATCTGGAAGAAGTAGTGCAGGAGCCGGTATCCGGTGGCGATGCCATTCCCGGTCTGGAACCGTTGCAAAAAGACAGTGATTTCGATCCTCTGTACGATCAAGCGGTCGCCATAGTGACCGAAACCCGCAAGGCGTCCATTTCCTACATACAAAGACGTCTCAAGATTGGCTACAATCGTGCCGCGCGTATGGTCGAGGAAATGGAAAGCAGCGGTGTCGTTTCTGCGGTTCAATCCAATGGAACTCGGGAAGTTCTCGCACCTCCGCCACCGCAATAAGCCCGGTAAATAGCAGAACCTATCTGCCCGGCGTCGATCAAACCACTATTAACCGAGGATTCACGCATGCGGGTAATGATTCGCCTGTTCATTGTAATTGCATTGTTTGCCGGTGAGAGTTTTGCACAGCCGTCGGCTGAACAATCGCTGTACAATATTTTACGCACTATCGGTAGCCTGCAAGCCAATTTTTATCAGCAAGTGCTTGATGCGGGCGGCCAGGTGTTACAGGAAGCAACCGGCACGTTTGAACTCAAAAAACCAGGCAAATTTCGCTGGCAATATGGAGCCCCTTATTCGCAGCATATTATTTCGGATGGCGAGAATTTATGGATGCTGGATCTGGAACTGGCGCAGGCTACCGTGCAGCCATTGGAGCAAGCGCTGGGTGCCGCGCCTATTGTTTTACTTACCGCAATTCGACCGCTAAAAGAAGACTTTGAAATCAAAGCAATGCCCGATGAATTCGGCCTGACATGGGTCGCACTCGTCCCACGAATTCAGGACACTGAATTTTTTCGCATAGAAATGGGAATGGATGGAGACGCAGTGGTGGAAATGAAGTTGTACGATCATTTTGACCAGCAAACCATTATTCGATTTTCCAAGTTGCAAAAGAATCAGAAAATCCCCGACGACCGTTTCAAGTTCAATATTCCCGACGGAGTTGATGTCATCGGCACACCGCGTTAACGTAACGGAATGTCCGCGCCTTCCGATTTATTTGCCGATCAGAACGAACACTACCGGCCCTTGGCCGACCGTATGCGACCGCGTCGCATCGAAGAATTCGTCGGTCAGGAGCATCTGTTAAACCAAAACTCGCCGCTACGTAAAGCAATTGATTCCGGTCATCCGCATTCCATGGTCTTGTGGGGGCCGCCGGGTACCGGTAAAACCACGATTGCAAAACTAATATCGATTCATTGCCAGGTGCCGTTTTTATCCATCTCGGCGGTACTGAGCGGAGTAAAAGAAATTCGCGCTGCGATCGAACAGGCCAAACAGAATCAGGCCGGACAGTATTCGACAACGGTTTTATTTGTCGACGAAGTGCATCGCTTTAACAAATCCCAACAAGATGCGTTTTTACCGCATATTGAAAACGGGACTATTTGTTTTATCGGCGCGACGACTGAAAATCCATCATTTGAATTGAATAATGCTTTGCTTTCCAGAGTGCGCACTTATGTGTTGAAACGCCTGGATGACGATGCAATTGCAAAATGCATTACAGAAGCCCTTAGCGATAAACAGCGCGGGCTGGGAGAATATAATCTGCTTGTCGAGCAAAACATTATTGATTTGCTGGCGCAAGCGGCCGACGGTGATGCGCGGCGTGCGTTAACCATGTTGGAAGTCGGCAGTGATCTGGCGGAAACAAAAAACGGAAAACGTATCCTGGATGAATCTGTGCTGGAGCAGGTTACGCAGGGGAGTTTGCGCCGGTTCGACAACAAAGGCGAATATTTCTACGATTTGATATCAGCCCTGCACAAGTCGGTGCGTGGAACTGACCCGGATGCATCGCTGTACTGGTTTTGCCGCATGCTTGATGGCGGTTGCGATCCATTGTATATCGCACGCAGGGTAGTGCGTATTGCATCCGAAGATATCGGTAACGCCGATCCGCGCGGATTGCAAATTGCATTGAATGCCTGGGATACTTTTACCCGCCTGGGTAGTCCCGAAGGAGAGCTGGCGATTGCGCAAGCCATTGTCTACCTGGCCTGTGCGCCAAAGAGCAATGCCGTCTATATGGCCTATAATAATGCGATGAAAGACGCGAAACAAAAAGGTACGCTGGAAGTTCCTTTACATTTGCGTAACGCGCCCACGCAGTTAATGAAAGAACTGGACTACGGCAAAGACTATCGCTATGCGCACAATGAAGCGAGTGCCTACGCGGCAGGAGAGAATTACTTTCCGGTCGAGCTAAGTGGGACCAGATACTACGATCCCCAGGATCGCGGCCTGGAAATAAAAATAAAAGAAATGTTACAAAGATTACGTAATACCAATTGAGTTAATAAAAAGAGAATAAGTATGTCCGAGGAACTAAAACTTTCAAAAAGTCTAATCGACAATATCGCAAGTGTGGTGATTAACGCAGATAGTCGCGCCAAAGATCCATTTATTGCCAGCCAATACCTGGCGGCCGTGATTGGATATATGGTCGGAAGCTCTGCTATTCAGGATCAAGATAAAAAAGAGATTATCGATGAGCTGTGTTCGTTTATGCATCATGTGTTTCAGGATGTTTCCCGGCCTCAACAATCTGTACCGGTAGCGCCGCCGGGGCAGGCATTTGGAATCTGGAAGCCGGGCGATAGCTGAAAACAAGAGTAAAAAATTTGTGCGGTATTTTTTGTTAACGTTCATGGTATTGACGACCAGTGTATATGCGGAAGATATTGACTATATGAATTTGCTGGTGGGTAAATGGGGCTATTTGCAAAAAGACGATTCCAGTTACTGGGGTTACGAAGAATATTTTGCGGACGGCACCGTACACGCCTGGGGAGTCAATCCGGATACCGGGCAAAGTTGGGAGATTGAGGGAACTGTGGAGATCATCGGGAATATAAGCTGCTCCACGACGACTAAAAGCTCTAACCCGAAAATCATTCCGATCGGTGCCAAAGTGTGCGATGAAATTATATCCATCGATGCAAACTCGATCATCTGGAAACATCAGGATGGCAATATGACTATGGTGGATAAAATTGCGGAATAATCTGAAAACATTACTGTGTAATTTTTCAGCCGACATGAATGCCGAATATATTTTATACAAGTCCTTGAAATTTAAGAAAATGGCCCAATATCTACCTTAATAAGCACTAATACACGATTAGCCTAAAGATCAAACCTGGGGGGGTGCCTTATGTTAGACGGAAATATTCTGGTATTTGCGGTACTGGCGTTTGCAGTATTCACAGTATTTAAATCGGTAAAAGTAGTACCGCAGGGTTTTGAGTACACCGTGGAGCGGTTTGGTAAATACCGACGAACGCTACCGCCGGGATTGGCGTTTATTGTGCCGTACTTTGATCGCGTCAGTAATAAAGTCAATATGAAAGAGCGTGTACTCGATGTGCCGTCACAGGAAGTGATCACCAAAGACAACGCGGTCGTTCGTGTCGATGGCGTCGTGTTTTATCAGGTGCTCGATCCGGTTAAGTCTTCCTATAATGTGAATAATCTTCAACGCGCAACACTGAATTTAACGATGACCAACATTCGAACCGTATTGGGTTCGATGGATCTGGACGAGTCTCTATCCAAGCGCGACAAGATTAACGCGGAATTATTACAAGTCGTGGATGAAGCGACGTCTCCCTGGGGAGTAAAAGTCACGCGTATCGAAATTAAAGATATCGCGCCTCCGCAAGACCTTGTGGATTCAATGGCTCGGCAAATGAAAGCCGAACGTGACAAGCGGGCCGAAATTCTAACCGCCGAAGGATTCAAGCAGGCCGAAATTCTAAAAGCCGAAGGCGAAAAGCAATCGGCAATTCTGGAAGCGGACGGCCGCCTGGAAGCTGCGCGCAGAGATGCGGCCGCGCGGGTGGCGTTGGCCAAGGCGGAAGCGAGTGCGACCACTGTGGTTTCAGACGCTATTGCCAAAGGCGATATTCAGGCGGTTAACTATTTCGTCGCGACAAAATATGTAGATGCGCTGACCGCAATCGGTGCGGCAGATAATCAGAAAATTGTCATGCTCCCGCTGGAGGCTTCCAGTTTAATCGGCTCGATCAGCGGTATCGCGGATATCGCCAAGTCGACGATCAGTACCACAGAAGGAAATCGAGCATGATGAGTTTTCTGAGTAATCTGGATTATTGGCACTGGCTGGTACTGGCGCTGCTGTTGATCATCATCGAGATGCTGGCGCCAACAGCGGTACTCTTGTGGTTCGGAGTGGCTGCGGGTGTTGTCGGAGTCCTGTTTCTGCTGATTCCCGGAATGGCCTGGCAACTTCAGTTGATTCTGTTTTCAGTGTTATCGGTAGGTTCCTTACTGGCCTGGCGCGGTTACGCCAAAAAACATCCACCGGCGGATAATAAATATTCCACGCTGAACAAACGCGGTGAGGATTTAATCGGCAGGGTTTTTACCCTGGACGAGGGTATTGTGAATAACTATGGCAAACTTCGCGTCGATGACACCATGTGGAAAATTCGCGGTAGCGATACCGATGCGGGTTCGCGGGTGCGGGTAACCGCCGTCGACGGCACCGTTTTGGTGGTCGAATCCGATTAGAAAGGCGCCGTCGTGTTCGTAATAGAGGGCTATTTGCCCATAAGTGATTGAACTCGTTGAATTCGTCAGTATAATTTTGCAATCGAATTTAAACCGGGTAAGAGGATGAATTATGGACGAAGAAGCGATTAAAACCATTATCACCGTAATTATTATGCAGATACCGTTGTTTATTATCGGTTATGCGGTGCTGGATAGATTTCTGTTCTGAGCTTACGGAATGTTCGAAAAAAAAGCCGCAGTAAAGCGGCTTTTTTTATGGATAACAAGATGTTACAAACCATATCTCGCGTTACTTCTAATCCCGGCGCAAGCGGTCGGATACCGCAATCGGAGATGGATAGCGTAATACCACCAGGTAGGAAGAAATCACAAAGGTGATAATAGTGGCCACGTGAATAAGATAGGCCGCTTTATGTCCGATCACTCCGACATTCAGGGCCAATGCACCAAGGAGAATAGAAAATTCGCTGAGCTGGCCTACACGAAATCCGACTTCGGCGGCAACGCCGGTTTCCTCTTTCCCGAATCTCTTCAGGATAAATGCAAACACATAAGGTTTTATTGCCAAGGCCACAGCCGCCAGTACGATTGCCGGAACGATCACTTCTGCCAATGTTTCGAGTTGAAAGCTGGCGCCGATGGCAAAGAAAAAGATAATCAGAAAAAAATCGCGTAGCGGTTTTAGACTTTCGGCAATAAATAAGGAAATAGGGCCGGTTGCGATGGAAACACCGGCGATGAACGCGCCGATCTCGTGCGACAGACCCAGCCACGCGGCCAGCTCGGCAATTCCCAGACACCAGCCGATCGCGACCAAAAAAACATACTCCAGTATTTTATCGAATTTGCGAAACAAATAAGACAGAACATATTTTTCAAACAGATATGAAAATATCAACAATGCGGGAAAAGACACGATCAAAAACGCCAGATCTTTCCAGCCCGCATTTTCATTGGTTTGCGAGTGCAGCAGCAGCAACATCAATATCGCGATAATATCCTGTAAAAGTAAAATACTGATTATGATTTCGCCGGTATGGCGATGATGCAGAACAGTAGTCGGTAATAATTTAAGACCTATGATGGTGCTGGAGAACACCATGCTGCCTGCAACGACCAGGCACTCGATTGTCGTAAAGCCGAAACTTCTGGCGACGAGATAACCTGCAATTGCAAACACCAGCCCGCTGCCGATAGTCACAATCGTTGCGTCCTTGATCAGCAACACCAGTTTGTTCGGGTTTAGGCTGAGACCGAGTAAAAACAACAGGAACATAATGCCGATATCGGAAACCTGTTGAATAAATTCATGATTTTCAACAACACCTAGTACCGAAGGGCCGAGCATTATGCCTAAAACTATATACGCGATTAGCAGGGTTTGACGCGCATACAAAGCCAGCGTCGCAAATATGGCCGCACCGCTGAATATTATGAATATTGTAAAAATTATTTCGTCAGTGTGGCTCATGGCGAATTCGATATTAACTCCAGCCAGTGTCTAACCGGGGTTGTGCTGCCTTGCTGTAAATGTAACAGACAGCCGATGTTTGCAGTTGCGATTATGTCCGGTTGCTGCTGTTCGATTGCAGCCAGCTTGTTTTTACGCAGGCTTGCCGCCATTTGTGGTTGTAATAGCGAGTAAGTACCGGCCGAACCGCAACACAGATGTTTTTCTTTAAAATCTACGACTCGATAACCGCTATTGCGCAGAATTCCTTCTACTACTCCAGTTATTTGCTGATCATGCTGCAGCGTACACGGAGGATGGAAAGCAACTGTTTCAATGTCGCTTGTGTTCTTTTTAAAAGATCGCGCGGCAAGAAATTCGCTGGCATCTTCGGTGAGTTTCGAAACGCGTCGCGCTTTGTCTGCATATTCGGGATCGTCGCCCAATATTCGCTGGTAATCTTTCACCATACTGCCGCAACCGCTGGCGGTCATGACAATTGCGCTACAACCTCGCTCAACCGCCGGCCACCAGGCATCGATATTTTGTTTGATAATTTTTAATGCATGTTCGGGTGCGCCGTTATGATGGTGAATAGCTCCGCAACACTTTACGCGGTCGTCAGCATGTGTCTCGTACCCAAGGGTATCAAGCAGTTGTGCGAGACCTTGATTAATGTGCGGAGAGGTGACTGACTGTACGCAGCCGTGTAACAACAAAACAGATTCGCCGTTACTATTAACTGCCGCATTCCCAGGGCGTTTTACCGCAAGCGTGTTTTGTTCCGGAGTCAGATTCAGCCACTTTCCTAATCGGTATAAGGGCGCAAATCTTCGCGGATAAGGAAAAATCTGTCGAATTCCCCAGCGTTTAATTCTGGAGTGCCAGCTGCGAAGGCCTTTGTCGTCTAGCGCATGTTTGCCCGCTTCTGCCAGTTCGCCAAATTCTACGCCGGAAGGACAAGTCGTTTCGCAATTAAGACAGCCCAGGCATCCGTCCAGGTGATGTAAGGTTGTACGTGAAACTTCATTTTCCTCAAACATTTGTTTTAACAGGTATATGCGCCCACGTGGTCCGTCTAGCTCGTCGCCGGTGACTTGATGAGTCGGACAAGTGGCGTTACAGAATCCGCAATGTACACATTTGCGTAGAATTTCATTGACGCGTTGTCCCTGCCGATCGGCCAAAAATTCTTTACTGAAATTTGTCTGCATAGTGAGTATTTATGAGTACATTTTTCCCGGATTAAGAAAATTATGCGGATCAAACGCTCGCTTGATGTCTGTGTGTAACTTTGCAAGTGACGGCGGTAATGGTTGAAAACAATTGGTTTTTTTATGCTCTGCCCTGAAAAGCGTGGCATGACCGCCGGCTGCGCCGGCGACAGAAAAAATTTCGTTATCGGATGTATTGGATTTGACCCAGCGAAGTCCGCCATTCCATTCAATCACACAGTTGTCGAATAGGGCGGCATGGTTTGTGTCCTCTGGAATGCTTATACGCCATAGCGGTGCAGGGTCATTAAAAAATGCACGCTGTTGTTCTCTGACTTCAGTCCAGATATCGTTGTCGTCGACTAACTCCTCGCCTCCCAGAGTTTGTTTAAGACTATGTAAAGTCGATTCAATACCTGCGACTCGAACATATAACATATTCTGTTCAAAATAAGTTGCTGTGATCGGGACATCCATTTGTGTCCAGCGATTCATTTTTTGCAGTGCTTCCGTCCGGCTGCATTCAAAACACAATGTTTTTTCGGCGGCCGGCATAGGAATTACCTTTAAAGAAACTTGCATGATAATTCCCAGTGTTCCCAATGCGCCACTCATAAGGCGGGCGACATCATAACCAGCGACATTTTTCATGACCTGACCGCCAAAACGAAGATAGTCTCCCAAACCGTTTACGATGTGGGCACCCAAAACGCTGTCACGCACTGAACCGTTATAAGGCCTGCGCGGGCCGGATAAACCGCAGGCAACCGTTCCGCCGATGGTGGAGTTTTCTCCGAAATGCGGCGGTTCAAATTGCAACATTTGCTGTTGTTCCCGCAGCACCGATTCGATTTCCTTTAACGGAGTTCCGCAACGAGCTGTGATAAAAAGTTCCGATGGTTCGTAATCAATGATTCCGCGATGTTGCGAAACATCTAATGGTTTTGCATCGCAGCTATTTCCATAAAAACTCTTGGAGTTCCCTGCTGTAATATGCACTGCAGTTTTTGTTTCGATAGCGTTCTCGATTGCTGTACTAATCGAGTCAGTATGGTCCTGGTCGAGCATGTGCTTAAAACCTTGGCAGATCTTTAAATGGCAGTTCTCCCTTGTGCACATGCATGGCGCCGAATTCAGCGCAGCGTTGCAAGGTTGGAATTACTTTGTCCGGATTCAATAGACGGTTTGAATCGAATGCTGTTTTAACACGTTCAAACTGATCGAGTTCGGTGCGTTCGAATTGTACGCACATCTGGTTAAGTTTTTCGATGCCGACGCCATGTTCACCGGTGATGGTGCCACCGACTTCGACACATAACTCCAGAATTTTTCCGCCCAGTTGTTCGGCCCGAGCCAGATCGTTTTCCTGGTTGGCATCGTACAGAATCAGTGGATGCAAATTTCCATCGCCGGCATGAAAGACATTTGCAACCGGTAACTCGTACTGTTGCGAAAGTTCGCTGATTTGACTTAAAACATGGGCCAGGTGCTTGCGCGGAATAGTACCGTCCATGCACAGATAGTCGGGCGCCAACTGTCCGATGGCGGGAAACGCGGATTTGCGGCCTTTCCAGAATAACTCTTGCTCAGACTTGTTTTTGGCCTTGCTTACCGAAGTCGCTTTGTGACGGCGGCAATTCTGCTCGATCTGCTCGACTTCCCACTGCAACTCCTGTTCATAGCCGTCTAGCTCGCACAGTAGAATCGCGGCGGCATCGACCGGATAACCGGGGTGACAAAAATTTTCGGTCGCTTTAATGACGGCGTTATCCATCATTTCCAGCCCGGCGGGAATAACGCCACTGGCGATGATTGAACTTACCGCCGCGCCGGCATCTTCCACGCTGTTAAATGCCGCCAAAATAATTTCCTTATTTTGCGGAATCGGCAATAGGCGTACTTTGGCTTCAACGATAATGCCCAGCATGCCCTCGGAGCCTGTCATTAATGCCGGCAGGTCGTACCCGGGATAATCGTAACAGTGATTACCAATCGTGATTTCTTCGCCATGCGCGGAAATAAACGTAACTTCCAGCAGATTATGCACGGTCAGGCCATATTTCAGGCAGTGTACGCCGCCGGAATTCTCGGCGATGTTTCCGCCGATAGTACAGGCAATTTGAGAGGATGGATCGGGCGCGTAATACAATCCGAATTCTTCGGCCGCATCCGAAATGGCCAGATTACGTACACCCGGACCCACGCGGGCATACCGCAATGTGGGATTTAGCTCGTAAATCTCGTTTAATTTCGATAGATTAAGCAAAATTCCGTTGGTGATGGGATGTGCGCCACCCGACAGCCCAGTACCGGCTCCGCGGGTTACGATCGGAATATTTTCGCGCTGACAGCGCTTTACAATATTGATGACTTGCTGTCTGCTTTCCGGCAGTAAAACCGCGAGTGGTAATGATTTATAAGCAGTAAAGGCATCACATTCATAGGGTCGCAATTTTTCTACAGTGGCGAGAATATTGGCGCTGGGCAAGCAATTTTCAAAAATGGCGAAAATATCGGATGACGGGTTCATGAGCGTACCTGCAAATTACGGGAACCGGATGAATTTGGATCAGAATACAACAAATATTCGAGGAGTGCTTGTACTATGATCCTTGCCTGGATTGCACTGGGAGGCGGTATCGGGTCTGTATTGCGATACGTGTTATATACCCGCATAGACCAAATGCATGCGTATTCATTTCCGGTAGGCATACTGGTAGTGAATATTATCGGATCGTTTTTAATGGGATTGCTGGCGTGGTCGCTGACCAATCATATTCAAATCGCTGAGCAACATCGAATTGCCGTTCTGGCCGGATTGCTTGGAGGATTTACAACATTTTCGGCATTTTCACACGATACCTTGCATTTGTTTCTCCGCGGAGAGTATCTGGCAGTTGTATTGCATATTGTATTAAGTGTTTTACTCTGTATCATGGCCGCCGGAGCAGGGCTGTATGTCGCCAAATCTTTTTAACCATTTGTCTATAAACAATTTATGTTAGACCCCAAATTATTACGCACAGATATTGCCGGCGTTGCTCAGCAGTTGCAGCGTCGCGGGTTTGCATTGGACCAGGAATATTTTTCCAAGCTGGAACAACAGCGCAAGACATTGCAGGTAGAGACGCAGGAGTTACAGAATGTACGCAATCAACGGTCGAAAGAAATAGGTATTGCCAAGTCCCGCGGAGAAGATATTGCGCCGTTAAAGCGAGCCATGGATGATCTGGCCAAAGATCTAAAAGACAAAGAACAGCGCTTGCAGCAAATCCAGTCCGATTTAAACAATTGGCTGCAGGGAATTCCAAATATACCGGATGAGACCGTTCCACCGGGTAATGATGAAGACGACAATGTGTTTGTCCGTTCCTGGGGCGAGCCACCGGAATTTAAATTCGAACCGCGCGATCATGTTGCTATCGGGGAAGAACTTGAACAGCTCGATTTTGAAACAGCGGCAAAAATAACCGGCTCGCGTTTTACCGTGATGCATCACGATGTCGCTAGACTGCATCGAGCTTTAATTCAGTTCATGCTGGATATGCATACGCGTGCGCACGGTTATCAAGAAGTCTATGTGCCATACATAGTCAATAGTGACAGTTTGCATGGCACCGGCCAGTTGCCGAAGTTTAAGGAAGATTTGTTTCAACTCGATATTGAGTCGGAATACTTTTTAATTCCAACGGCGGAAGTTCCGGTAACCAATTTGTGGCGCGATAAAATCGCCGACGCAGAACAATTACCGCTAAAGTATGTTTGTCATACGCCATGCTTTCGTTCCGAAGCAGGGTCTTACGGTAAAGACACTCGCGGCATGATTCGACAGCACCAGTTTGAAAAAGTTGAACTGGTACAGTTGGTGCACCCTGAAAAATCCTGGGAAGCATTGGAAGAACTTACCGGGCATGCAGAAGCAGTATTGCAGGCGCTGCATTTGCCGTATCGAGTTGTGACCTTATGCGGCGGGGATTTGGGATTTTCAGCGGCTAAGACCTATGATCTCGAAGTGTGGTTACCCGCGCAGAATTGTTATCGGGAAATTTCTTCCTGTAGTAATTTTCTGGATTTTCAGGCGCGCAGAATGAAAGCGCGCTGGCGTGCAAAGGAAGAAAAACCTCAATTGATGCACAGCCTGAACGGCTCAGCACTGGCTGTCGGGCGCACGCTGGTCGCCATTCTGGAAAACTATCAATGTGACGACGGAACCGTACAAATTCCCGAGGCATTACGCGGTTATATGAACGGCGTAAAGGAACTACGGCCGCAAACCGATTAATTTTCAGGCAATAAAAAAGCCTGCGCGGGTTGGGGCACGCAGGCTTTGAACCCGCACTTGCGCACGAGTTTTTGGGGACTCATTACAGTATTGATCGTATCGACCAATGAAACCGCGAATGTAATAGATGTTGGACAAAAAGACAAGAGAATGAGTTCAAAAGTAAATGTAAAACATTGTAATTTAACTAAATAGTTCAAAATAACAAATATACATTTTGTGAATATAAATTTGTTGTCCTAGACATTATTTTGGCGCTTTATCCGATCCAAATTCGTAATCAACTATGCAAAAAGTCGAACAATTAAAGCGACACTTTCCGCAGCCGGGAAAAGTGGAATGGATCGGAATTCGGCCTGGGAAAGGGCTTTTGGTTGAGGAACTAGAAGCAGTTGAAGCGCGTAAAGATCGTGGCCTGGAGGGCGACAAAGCCGGTCAGCGACCAGGCGGTAAACGGCAGGTGACGCTGATCCAATTCGAATATCTACCGCTTGTTCAATCATTATTGCCAGATTCCGAATTCGACATCGCCGGTCTGCGCAGAAATCTTGGCGTGTCCGGAATTAATTTGAATGCGCTCAAAGATCAGCGTATTCAAATCGGTGATGCCATTTTGCAAGTAACAGGTTTTTGCCATCCCTGCGGCAAGATCGAGCAGCAACTGGGCTACGGAGTCTTCAACGCATTACGCGGTCACGGCGGACTGACCGCTAAGGTCGAGGGTAGCGGGCGCATTGCAATTGGGGATTCGGTTCAGGTGGTATATCCCACTTAAGGTATCAGCGCTAGTCCGGCTCGGTATGGAATAAAGTTACGATGCCCAGCCAAAGCCAGGCTCCGATAAATGCCAGGCCTCCAAACGGCGTAATCCAGCCAAGCCAGCGTACACCGCTGGTACTTAACAAATACAGGCTGCCGCAAAACAGGAGTATTCCCGCCAGCAACAGCCAGGCAATATTCGAACATGTGGAGTTTGATTGTGTGCGTGCGATCAGGCCAATTAAAATGAGTCCCAGCGCATGCCAGAAATGAAAATCACACGCGGTTTTAAATGTTTGTAGATAGTGAGCATCCAGATGTTGCTCCAGTCCGTGCGCCGCAAATGCTCCTAGAACAATGGCAACAGCGGCATTGAAACTGCCTACGGATATGATTACATTGGGACGCATGGTAATTCTGATTTTGATTTAAGGAGAAAGTATAGTGCCCTCGTTTGATGTTGTCTCCGAAGTAGATACGCACGAATTAACCAACGCCATCGACCAGGCAAATCGCGAAATCGGCAACCGTTATGATTTTAAAGGAACCGATGCCAAGGTGACAGAAAAAGATGGCGTAGTCACCATGGAAGCGCAGGTCGAATTTCAGGTCAGGCAAATGTATGAAATTGTCGGTCAAAGAATGGCAAAGCGGGGCATAGATCTGGACTGTATCGAAAAAGGCAAAATGCACGAAGCCAATAATCGCGCGACCCAGGATCTAATTATCAAGCAGGGAATTAATGCCGAGACGGCAAAAAAAATTACCAAGGCGATCAAAGAAAGCAAAATGAAAGTGCAGGCGCAAATCCAGGGTGAAAAAGTGCGCGTTACCGGCAAGAAGCGAGACGATTTACAAAACGTGATGCAATTATTGCGCGAACAAAAATTAGGTGTGCCGTTGCAATTCGATAACTTTCGGGATTAACGCTATTTGCTGACCATCCAAACCAGCAACACAATAAACCCGACTACGCCGATCAGGGGTAACAACACAGCCTGCCAGTCTCCTTTTTCGGCCTTGGGGCTATTGGAAAGCATATGTTTGGCTCTGGGCAATAAAAATACGAGTAACAAGATTAAAAAAATCGCTGTACTTATTTTTAACCAGTCCATAAAAATATTCCGTCTGAATTAAAAAAGCCCATCAAGTGAACTTAATGGGCTTGATCAGTATTTCTGAAGATGATGTTTCTTCGTTTATTCGTCTCCGAATATTCCCAGAATGTGCAATAAACTTGTGAAAATATTGTACAAACTTAGATACAGGGAAACAGTTGCCATGACGTAATTGGTTTCACCGCCGTGCACGACCTGGCTGGTTTCATACAAAATAAAACCACTCATGACCAGAATGATGGCGGCCGAAATGGCCAGGGATAAAGCCGGGATCCCAAGAAATATATTGGCGACTGCCGCCAGGATCGCAATGATCAGCCCGACGATTAAAAAGCCACCCATGAAACTGAAGTCCCGACGGGTCGTTAACACATAACCCGATAGCGCCAGGAATATGATTCCGGTTCCACCCAAAGACGTGGCGACCAGTTCCGAGCCGTTAGACAGCGAAAGATAATGATTGAGTACCGGACCTAGCCCAAATCCCAGTAAGCCGGTAATGGCAAACACTACTCCGATACCTGCCGCAGACTGTGCGGTACGGGGCAGCACGAACCAGATCAGGGCCAGCGCGCCAAATGAGCAAGCCAGAGACACGCCGGGACTCACTTGCATCACCATGGACAACGCTGCGGTTAAAGCACTGAAAATTAACGTAATCGACAATAGCATGTAGGTATTGCGCAATACCTTGTTAACACTTAGTGCCGACGATGCAGCGATTGAAGGCTGATAATTATCCATAAATGAACCTCTTTAATCTCCAAAAATTAGTTAACTAAAAGTGTATAAAACCACGCTAAACTTTGCCATATTCACTACACAAAATATGGATTAAGTATGCATGTTACATGGGGGCAACAGGGATAAATTTCAATAGATTTGACCACTTAGCCGAGGAACGGCAGCTTTTTACCCGCGGCACTAGGGCTGATGGGTCGAAATTTTAATAAACCGGCAATTTGTGGATTGCTCGATGGCCGAGCCGGTCGGGATTTTGTCTTTCAGGGAATCGGCGGGGCCGACTTCAGAAATATGCCCGTCTACCAGCATGATAATCGCATCCGGTACGTAGCCGATACTTGAGGGCTCGTTATCGCTGTACGGTTCGTCGGTGTAGGTAAGAACCGGTCCGCGAATCGCACTAATTTGACTAGGCATACTTTAGTTAATACCTACCGTTGATTAACAGTTTTGGATAGAACTTCAAGCATTCAATCGGCACTGTATTGAACTCGCGAATAACATTCAATACTTATTTTCTTGAATGTTATGTCGCTAATTCCGTACTAATCAATTACGACGAATTTGTCATTTTAGTGGCAAAAATTTATGAATATTATTGTTCAATTTTTGAATTCCTTGAGCCGGTTTATTCATGTGACTTCTTACTAATGCACAATAAATCGCAAATATGTGAATTTTTTATGACAGTTGTTTTTACAAAATTTCGATTTAAATAGTGTAATTTTTATGCAGAAAAT
>JANQOT010000122.1 GCA_028285655.1 Gammaproteobacteria bacterium | reverse complement strand
ATTTTCTGTTTGTCGCTTATTGATCGAATGTGAGTAGTTTCTATGTCGGGATTAAAAGGTGCATAACAATCTTTGAGTGTTTCCAGGCTTTTGTGCATTCGGTAATGAAAAATACCGCATAGCAGATCGCAAAAAGATTTAAACGCAGCTACCTGTTCGCCTTTCAGGCCGCCGTCTTGCATACACATGCTAATGATGTCGCTGCGTCGAAATGGTATGAAACGCTCAGAAGTATTGTTTGAACTGCTTGTGCTCATTTGGGATGTAGAGAGTTTGTTTGCTTGCGTGATAAATTCAAGTTACATGAATATCAAAAATACAAAATCAATAGCTACGATTCTATTCGTTTTGGCTGCGCTTGCCTATGGATGGATGCAGCCAGGAATTTTCGAGCGTCCCGTCCCCTTAGTTGAATCCGGCAGTATCGAGGCGCTTTATGAAAATCAAGTATCGGGTGAAATGGTGCTGTTCGAGGGCGACGTGAGCAGAATCTTACCCGACGACAATAAAGGCAGCCGGCATCAGCGATTTATAGTAGTGTTGCCGTCATCGCATACCGTACTGGTTGCCCACAATATCGATTTAGCACCACGCGTACCGCTAAAGAAGTATCAACCGATAAAAATATTCGGCCAGTACGAATGGAATGAAAAAGGCGGCGTCGTACACTGGACACATAAAGACCCCAGAGGAATTCATGCGGCCGGATGGATTGAGTACCAGGGTCGAACTTATCATTAATCAATCGCTTTAGATTCGAGAACATTACCGTGCATTTGTTACGTTTCGACGAAGTTTCGCTGGAATTTGGCCACGTGCCGATTTTGAAACAGGCAAACTTTTCTATCGAGGACAAAGAACGTGTTTGCCTGATCGGGCGAAATGGCGCCGGTAAATCTTCGATGCTTAAATTGATTACCGGGGAATACAATGCCGATCATGGCGAGATACACAAAAAACGACACCTGCGGGTTAGCCAGTTGGAACAATCATTAATGCGGTCCTCCCGGGAAAGCGTGCGCGATGTCGTCAAGCAGGGCATGGCAGAGCAGCAATGCTTGTTGGACCGGTACCATCAATTATCTAATTCAAAACTGGATTCCCGGCAAATTACGCAACTGGAAGAATTGCAGCATCAAATTGACGCCAGTGGAATATGGAATATTGATCAGCAGGTCGACACAATTATCACCCAGTTGAATTTGCCGGCAAATAGAGCCATGGATGAACTGTCTGGAGGATGGCGTCGTCGCGTGGCGCTGGGCAAAGCGCTGGTTTCAAGTCCGGATTTATTATTGCTGGACGAACCGACGAACCACCTGGACATTAGTACGATTGAATGGCTGGAACATAAAGTTCGTGGATATGCAGGCAGTGTAATTTTTATCACTCACGACCGGATTTTTTTGCAAAAACTCGCGACTCGTATCGTAGAAATCGACCTGGGGAAATTAAGCAGTTGGCCGGGGGATTATCAAAAATTTTTACAGCTTAAAGAAAAGTCTTTGCAGGACGAAGCCAGCCAACAAGCTTTGTTTGACAAAAAGCTGGCGCAGGAAGAGCAGTGGATTCGTCAGGGAATAAAAGCAAGGCGAACCAGAAACGAAGGCCGGGTGCGCACACTCATGGCAATGCGCGAGGAACGTTCCAAGCGGGTCAAGCGTGACGGGAAAGCAAAAATTCATATCGAAATGGGTGAACGATCCGGGCGTAAAGTCATTACTGCGCGGAACATCAGCCATGGATATGCCGGTCAAACACTGATAAAAAATTTCAACCTGCGGGTAATGCGGGGCGATCGTATTGGCCTGATCGGCAATAACGGTGTCGGGAAAAGTACACTACTGAAAATTTTACTTGGCCGCTTAAGGCCAGACACCGGTACGGTAAAATTGGGAACCAATCTGGAAGTGGCTTATTTTGACCAGGTGAAACGTGACCTGGAAGAAGAAAAAACCATTGCGCAAAATGTCGGTAACGGCAAAGAGTACATTCAGCTGGACGGCAAGCAACGTCATGTAGTCGGCTACCTGAAAAATTTTTTATTTGCGCCCAAACGTGCAATGACACCGGTAAAAGCGCTTTCCGGCGGTGAACGCAATCGCGTGGCGTTGGCCAAGCTGTTTACTTCACCTGCCAATTTGCTGGTACTGGATGAACCGACCAACGATCTGGATGTAGAAATGCTGGAAGTGCTGGAATCGCGCCTGGTGGAATATACGGGTACTCTTATTCTCGTCAGTCACGATCGTAATTTTCTCGACAATGTAGTCACCAGCGTATTGGTGTTTGAAGACAACGAAAACATAAAAGAATATGTCGGGGGATATAGTGATTGGGCGCGTCGTGGTCAACATTTGGCTGAAACCGACGTACCCGACGAGATCGATAAAACCCGATCGCGAGAAAACAATCAACTACGGGACAAAACCAAATCCAGAAAATTGAGCTACATACTGCAGCGCGAACTGGATGCTTTGCCGACTGTAATCGAAAAGCTCGAACAGGAAATTGCAGCATTACAAAATCAAATTGCCGACCCGGATTTTTACGACCAACCCTACGCGGTGACCAGCGAAGAACTACAAGCACTGGCGGATAAGCAAAAAGAACTCGATGCCGCCATGGAGCGTTGGGCCGAGCTGGAACAGAATTAAGTTTTTCAATAGATAAAGTCACAGGTTTTACTCCTGTGCGGTGCTTCCAAGGCTAAGGCATCGATAACTCAGCCGATAACTTATGAATCGATAAGTACAATTACGGCTAAATACTTTCATGGAAGAAATGATCGATGAATCATTGTTGATTCAACTCAAGCAATGCAAGGATTTGCCTACACCGCCGGCCGTAGCCACAAAAATTATTGAACTCAGCGGAAAAGCCAGTAGCGATGTGGATACACTCGCCAAAATCGTGGCAATGGATCCGGCATTAAGCGCTAAAATTCTGAGCATCGCCAATTCTTCATTATATATGCGCCGTATTGAAGCGGATTCCATTCAACAGGCTGTTGCCATGTTTGGCTGGACTGGAACCCTTAATATCGCCTTAAGTTTTGCCGTAGTGGGTTCGATTCGAGGGACCTTGTCTGCGGGTATCGATTATGATTATTTCTGGAAGCGGTCACTGGCTTCGGCCACTGCGGCTCGTGCTCTGGGCCAGGTCGCCAATTTCCATAACGAAGAGTTATTGTTTTTACCCGGCCTGTTGCAGGATATCGGTATGCTGGCGCTGGATCGTGCAATTCCGGGAATATATGCGGGCATCGCAGACCAGCAGCAGGATCATGATTTTCTGCAACAACTTGAGCGCAAACATGCAAAAAACGACCATGCCGCAATCGGTGGCTGGTTGCTCAATACCTGGCAGATTCCTGCCGAAGTCACGTTATTGGTCGGCATGAGTCATGCCGCCAGTTGTTCGGCCAACGATGAGCAGGATGTGATCGCGCAAAAGTGTATATATCTTTCCGGTTTTTTGGCTGATTGTATTCTGGTAGACGAAGGACGTCAGGACTTTCAGGCAACGGCGGGTCTGATGCAACAGCATATGAGTATTGCAATGCAGGACTTTATTCCATTAATCGGTCATATTGCTCACTACTTTCTGGAGATGGCATCGCTATTCGACATTGATGTGGGCGATGTGCATCGCATTCAATCAATCAAAGAACTGGCGGCGTTGACATTGCTTTCTGACGAGGCATCGATCTAATTCAAGGAACTAGTGACTGGAAAAATATAAATCGCCGTAGTGCGCGACGCTAAAACTTCCGGAATTGTCGGTATCAGTCATAATCGCAATGCCTTCAATTTTCCGAACGTCTAATCGCAAATACTTTTTTATATCTTCTAGTACATTCACTTTTTCCATTTGCCAGACACCCGCCGAGTCTTTTCCGGCGCGTAGCGGAATCATGACGGCTTTGTCAGTAAAAACGTTTGGCCAGGATTCCAGCGGTGCTTCATTGCTCGACCAGACATAATTAAGTGCTCGTTTGTCCCAGGGAGCCAATCCGGTTTTAACCACTACGTATATGCGCGCAGCATAGTCGTCTCCCGGTTTGCTTTGTTCGTTCAGCGAAGGCAGGGCGGAAATAATAGACCACGACCAGTTTAAGTACGGTGTGTTTTGCAGATTAATATCAACGGGTTTATAAAGTGCCGAGGCAGATTTTTGCGCGGTCGCCTGTAGCACGTATCTATTTTTTACTTTAATAAATTTGTATTGAGTATTGCCGAAAAAGGATTTTTCCCGCCAATCGTTTATTTGCATCGACGAGAAGCGGCCTACTTCGATAGTTTGCCTGGACGCTAAGGGTTGGTCCATAGTCCAACCTTGAGCGTAAAAACCACATGCAAAACATAAAAATACAAAACGCATACACTTTAGTCGATTCATTGAGTTAAGAGAAAGTGTTGCGGTGCAATTGATTACATAAGAAAAAAATAATTTTCAGTAATCTTGCGGGTTTTACATTTTATTGAACTAAAATTCAGTACGTTATTCCCATTAATCACGTGAGTACGTTACAGTTTGTTACATTTAGTGATCTTGATCACAATTTGTAATACGGTAGTATGTAAACCTATTGCTATACATTAGGTTATTAAATAAAAG
>JANQOT010000107.1 GCA_028285655.1 Gammaproteobacteria bacterium | reverse complement strand
TGGAAGTCATTTCCGAAGAAGAAAACGGCCATCTTTGGCACATGCGCTATCCCTTATCGAATGGCGACGGTTATTTAGTCGTTGCAACCACACGGCCGGAAACCATGCTGGGAGATACGGCCGTGGCCGTACACCCCGATGACGAACGCTATAAAAAATATATCGGGCAAACCGTCACGCTGCCGCTGTGCAAGCGCGAAATTCCCGTCATTGCCGATGACTATGTAGACCCGGAATTCGGTTCCGGTTGCGTAAAAATTACCCCGGCGCATGATTTTAACGACTACGACATGGGCAAGCGTCACGATTTGCCGATGATTAATATATTTACCGTGGACGCAAAAATTAATGCAAATGCACCAACGGAGTTCCAGGAACTTGACCGTTACGATGCACGCAAAAAAATCGTCGCGGATTTACAGCAGCTGGATTTACTGGAAAAAATCGACGAGCATAAATTAATGGTGCCGCGCGGCGATCGCTCCGGCGCGGTGGTGGAACCCTTCTTGACCGATCAGTGGTATGTGAAAATCGAGCCGCTGGCAAAACCGGCTATTCAGGCTGTGGAAGACGGCAGCATTCGTTTTATTCCGGAAAACTGGAGTAATACTTACTTTGAGTGGATGCGCAATATTCAGGACTGGTGTATCAGCCGTCAATTGTGGTGGGGGCATCGTATTCCCGCCTGGTACGACCAGGACAACAATATATATGTAGGGCGCAGCGAAGAAGAAGTGCGCGACAAGCATCAGCTGGATGCCGAAATTGAATTGCGCCAGGACGAGGATGTACTCGATACCTGGTTTTCGTCGGCGCTGTGGCCGTTCTCGACGCTGGGATGGCCCGAACAAACGCCGGAATTAAAATCTTTTTATCCCACCTCGGTGCTGGTCACCGGTTTTGACATTATATTTTTCTGGGTGGCGCGCATGATTATGATGGGAATGAAATTTATGGGCGACATTCCCTTTCGCGATATTTATATCCATGGCCTGGTACGCGATTCAGACGGGCAGAAAATGTCAAAGTCAAAAGGCAATGTGCTGGATCCGATCGATTTAATCGACGGCATTACGCTGGAAGCACTGGTACAGAAACGCACGCAAGGCCTGATGCAACCGCAGATGGCGGCCAAAATCGAAAAGGCCACACGCAAACAATACCCGGACGGCATCCCCGCCTTTGGTACCGACGCGCTACGCTTCACCTTTGCCGCGCTGGCGTCCACCGGACGCGACGTAAAATTCGATTTACACCGCATAGAGGGGTACCGCAATTTTTGCAACAAACTCTGGAACGCCGCACGCTTTGTATTAATGAACTGCGAACAGGGCGACATTGCCGGTCAGATCGATTTTGCCGATCTATCCACCACCGACCGCTGGATTCTGGGACGTCAACAGGAACTGATCGACCTGGTTCACCGCGATATACAGAATTACCGTTTCGATCTCGCCGCCAAAGCATTGTACGAATTTACCTGGAATGAATTCTGCGACTGGTACCTGGAACTGATCAAGCCGGTATTGTTTGCCGACGACGAAGCACAAAAAGCACAAACGCGTCGCGTGTTGCTGGAAGTGCTGGAAACCTTACTTCGTTTACTGCACCCGATAATTCCATTTATTACTGAAGAAATCTGGCAGACTGTTGCACCCAAGCTAAACATCAAAGAAGCAACGATTATGTTGCAACCCTACCCGCTTAGTGACAACAATTATGTCGACGTCGCAGCGCTGAGCGACATCGATTGGCTGAAGGAATTTATTATCGGCGTACGCAAAATTCGCTCCGAGATGGATATTCCTCCCGGCAAGACGTTACCGGTTTTATTGCAGCACTGCAGCGCGCAGGATTTACAACGCCTCGAATTGCATCGCGACGCGCTGAATAAATTAGCCAAACTGGAAAGCATTACTGTACTGGATAAAGAACAGGCACCGGAAGCGGCCTTGGCGCTGGTAGGTGAAATGAGAATTTTGATTCCGCTGGCCGGACTGATCGACAAAGATGCGGAACTGCAGCGATTAAGAAAAGAAATCACCAAGCAGGAAAAAAATATTCAGGCCACCAGCAGCAAACTGAGCAACCCGAACTTTAAAGACAAAGCGCCGCCGGAAGTGGTCAGCAAAGTTGCGCAACAACTCAAGGCGCAGGAACAAAAGTTTACCGAGTTGCAGCAGCAACTGGCAAAAATCGAGCAATTGTAACGCTCAAACCGCGTAAGATTGTAATTACGCCATGTTCGATATTTCCCAACTAAGTGTTTTCCTGGTCGCCTCGTTCTTAATTACGATTGCGCCTGGTCCGGATATAATTTTTCTAATCACACAATCACTAAC
>JANQOT010000117.1 GCA_028285655.1 Gammaproteobacteria bacterium | reverse complement strand
ACTTTCCACAAGTTACAAAATCCGCTTCTTTCAAACAGGGTTCGATATGAAATGGAGAAATCTCTGCAATATATTCCTGCATATTTTCTACATTATCCTTAAATGTGCTGTAGCAGCTCATTTCCATTCCCTGTTCGGCTGCAGTAAGTATGCATTTCAACGTGTCAGGGTCGAATGGGTCCCCGATCAACTCAAGCTTATACTGAGTTTTTTTCATTTCACCCGACATGCCATACCTTGCTTTTTCTACATGCCCGGCTTTTTCTGCCATTAAATTAAAGACTTCATTCATTCCAGTTCACCCATTCTCTTAATTAGTCCAGGATTTATGCCGCCACTTCTTTAAGCGAAGTGTCGTAACCGGGTATTTCTACTTTTATGCCAGCAAGCCACTGGTTTATATTTTTATAGCTCGACAGGATATTAATATGGTCTTTTTCCAGCATGAGCAAAACAGCGGCCCAATGAATATCTGCCAGGGAAAATTCGCCGACAATATGGCGTTTGTCTTCCAGATTTTCATTTAAAAGATGTAGCGCCTTGGCAATAATTTTGCTGTTTTTCGTAACATCATTTAAAAACGGCTCTACTCTGGTGTTTAATACCTGAATCCAGTACTGCTGCATTGCCAGTACTCTTGCCTTGCGTGGATGCACCGACGGTGCACCACCTCTAATGTTCAAGTATGTCAACACTGCGGCCGAACCACAGTTAGTGAACTCGCCGTCGTCTATGCAAGGAAATCTATGTAAATTGGACATGCGCAAAGATTCCGATAATTTATCTTCATGCGCAGATGTGTCTTCCCAAACGATTTCTACAGGCAAGCCTCGATATGAGGCTAGTAAAATACACTTGTAAGATTCTGCATCATTAGGGCAACAAGTCAGTTTTGGCGGCTCATTAACTTTGGTTTTCGAACTGAATAGGCCCATAGACAATCTCCGAATAATTTCCTAGCTGGATTTAATCGCTTTCGTTGCAAGCAATTTCTAATATGCTGCTAGGCTATCGAATTGGGTTTTGATGCGCACTGATCTAAATCAGCAACATTTGGCTAAATTTCAGAAGCATATATAACTAAATTCATATATACTGATATAGATCAAGCTATGATTAGGGAGGGTGAGTAGAGTAGGATTGATGTGCTGTGCCTGGCTTTTAATACAGCTGTGGCATACACATAGGGGAAATGATTTTACTATAAAAATCAATGACTAACGTAGAACAAAAAGTAAATTTTAAGTCACTTAAAGCTTCCTGCAAGAACTGCTCGCTGGTGGAGCTGTGCTTGCCGCGAGGACTCGATAGCGACGATTTACACACGCTCGATGACGTCATTAAACAGCGTAAGCTATTACGAAAAGGCGAGTTAATTTTTAACCAGGGTGAAGAATCGGGATGTATTTTCGCGGTAAGATCCGGATCGGTTAAAACCTTCACTACCGCAAAAAACGGTGAAGAACAGATTCTCGGCTTTCATCTTCCTGGAGAATTGCTCGGACTGGACGGGATCGATAACCGCATACACAGTTGTTCGGGTGTCGCTCTGGATACCGCGACCATTTGCGAACTTCCGGTCAAAGATCTCAACGTGTTATGCGTAAAAATGCCGGGTTTACAGCAGCAACTGCTTAACCTGATAAGCAATGAAATTACCAAAGATCACACCATGCTGCTGTTACTGGCGCGAAGAAATGCGGAACAAAAACTGGCGACATTTTTAGCCAACCTCTCCGCTCGATTTAAAGCCAGAGGGTATTCGGCAGACGAATTCGACCTGACCATGAGCCGCTATGATATTGGAAATTATTTAGGCCTGGCCGATGAAACCGTAAGCCGCCTCATTTCAAAGTTCAGGGAAAATAATATTATTCAGGCAGAAAGAAAGAGAATCACTATTCTCGATCACAACGCACTGAATGAAGTCGCCGAAGGTGAGTTAAGCTTGAATTAAAGCAAAAATATGGCCCGATAATATCTATCGAGCCATTCAAAGTACATTTATACCTAGCTTATTTGAACTTGAATCTGTTTCGGCTTCGCCTCTTCCGCTTTCGGAATATTCAGTTTCAGCACTCCGTTATTAAAAGATGCCTCCACTTTATTGACATCTACTTGCTTCGGTAGTGAAAAGCTGCGCTCAAAGCTTCCGTATACGCATTCTTTTCGGTGGTACTTCTCCTCATCGCTTTCCGTCTCGACTTTCTTTTCACCACGTATTATCAGCAAATTATCTTCGATCGAAATATCGACATTATCTTTATCGACACCGGGCAATTCACCTTTTACGACATAGGCATCCTTGGTTTCATTAATATCCACCGAAGGGGTCCAACTGGCGGACAACACGCCCTCCTGCTCGCGACTCAGCAGATTTCGACCTGCCGGCTCGCTGTAACGTCTTAATATATCTTCAAATTCTCGAAACGGATCAAATCTCGCTATGTTCATGCTATTTAGCTCCTATCTGTTCATCAACTGTTCAACATAGTTGCTAAATATAGGCGCTTTTTCAGAATTCAACTGATCTAAATCAAATTTTTACCAGCCGCCTCCCAAAATAATACCGGTAATTTCAGCATGCTAATATTCGCATCGACCGGCCAATATAAATCAGCAATTTAGATCAGTTTAAGCTATTCTTTTATTGCAGTAACTCACATTAACGTAGGAGTAATAAAGTATGAGCAAGAAGGCGACTGTAAATATATTTATTAATGTATTAACTATTTCATTAGTTATGCTCTCTGCCGCCAAGGCACAGGAATTAGATAGCGCTATTGAAAAAGGAAAGCAGGAGTTTATGGACAGTTGCTTTTTATGCCATGGTGAGAATGCAAAAGGTGATGGCCCATTTTCAACAATGCTGACAATAGAAACGGCCGACCTTACACAACTAAAAAAGAATAATAACGGCTCATTTCCATACCGGGATGTTTATCTTACGATAGACGGAACCGATCAAATTAAGCAGCATGGCCCTCGGCGCATGCCGATTTGGGGCGATCGGTTTAAATCCTCTACCTGGGCTACCGTAAGTCAGGACCACGCAGACACCCTGGTGCGCGGCAAAATTTTTGAGTTGATGCTGTACCTGGAATCTATTCAGGAATAAAAACACCACGAATTTATGTGGTATGAAAAAATTACAGAATATGCAGTCGCAGGCGCTGATAAGACTGTTCAACCTGGCGGCCGAATAACGGGTCTTCCACATCCGTCAATTCGCTGTCAATATTTTTCCAGTCCTGATCATTGAAAGCCGAAGATAATTGAGGATAAATTTTCGCCTCTTCGATATTCATATGCTCTTTTTGCACCGACAAATAGGCACTTAAACTGTCGCAGAGAACACTTCGTTCCTGCGGCACGTCCGCCAGCACACTTCTTAGTATTTCCAGCAGCTTGTTCGTAAGCAATGGCATTTCTTCATGTTCTTCCATTACCTCTAAAACGTCATTATTTTTACTATCATAATGATCCAGATAATACTGGAATACCACATTCTCCAAAGGATGGTGAATAAGATCGGGATAGTTTTTCATATACTCAATGGCTTCGACCATCGTATTCAGATCACACGACTCACAATCCTTCAACAACGCAAGCTGTTGTTCCAAAAATACTAATAACTTGGAAAAATTTATGTGATCGTTATGCAGCTTGTCCAGGATTGCGGCCACTAATTTTTATTTGTAGTGATAATCGCAGTAATTATATGCCAACCACTGCCTTATTGATTCAATATTGTGCGCAATCCGCCAATCCCCTTAAAAAAAATAACGAATATAAACACACAAAAACTTGACAGCGTAGAACACGCTATCAAGCTTTGTTACGGTTACTTATTAAATATATAGGCCAAAAGTATATTTATTTAGAATTTTTTACCAATTCCTATAAAAAATACCCAGGGATCAATATCAATATCGACATCGCGATTTACCGCACCGGTGCTTAAAGTGGCATCGGCATCGATGTCTACATACCATACGGCAGCATTGACCAACCACGAATCATTTATTGACACGTCGACCCCTACCTGTGCCGCCAGCCCCCAGGAATCATCCACATCCAGATCGGTACTTCCTCCCAAGGCTGTTTCCAACGAACTGGAAGTATCCTCGTTGGAAAAATGGGTGTAGTTAATGCCCGCTCCAATATATGGCTGAATACTGGATGAATTTCCGATATGGTATTGCAGGCACAGTGTAGGTGGAAAAACATCCACTTCTCCGATCTTGTTTAATGCACCCAGCCCTTGCCTGCCCCTCAGGTCATGCGGGGACGGTGTTACTCCGAGTAATTCGATGCCTATGTTCGAGGTCAGCATATATCCGATGGTAAAACCAAGAGTGACGTTGTTGTCGACCGCAACTTCAGTACCGGGAATACCTTCCACATCATCACTACTGTCGTTGGGCTCAATTAGCGCGGGACCAATCCGCACAATAAAATCACCTTTTTCGTGCGCACTCAATGACTGACTGCAAACCATTAATACGATTATCAATACCGAAAAATTACGTAAAGTATGCATTGCTAGCTTCCATTTAGTTTAAATTTAATCCACACCGAACCACTGCCACCCAGCCCTTAGCTGTAGTAGTTCGAATCACAAAATATTTATTGAGGTATAGTAACCACAAGAGTTCAGTAGATTACTGACTCAGATCAGACAGGATAAGTTTATATGCCTTTAATTTTTCGAAATAAATTTTATGCGGTTAAACGCAAATACAACATCGGCAAACGCTCCGGAAGCCGATTCAATTTATCGATCATGGCAACATTTTTCTTGCCGAAAATGCCGTTCAGGTAATTTTCTCCACCGGCTTCCAGTCCGACACAAAATGTATCAATACCGAGTCGTGACGCCGAGCGCACAACTTTGCGCGCGTCTTCAACCAGGTATTTCCGGTCTTCTACATCGACATCCGAAGGCTCTCCATCGGTAATCACCAACAGCAATCGCCTATGCGTATGCTGCGCGGCCAACTCTGAAATTGCATGTCGCATCGCAGTACCCATACGCGTGGACAGCTTACCCTGCAACCCCGCTAAATACGCACGCGCACTGGAATCGTACGGTTCGCCAAAATTTTTAATGCGATAATAATGAACGTCTTCCTTTCCATCAGAGCAAAACGCGGCAATTCCAAATGGATCATTTAATTCAGACATGGCGTAGGCAAGCAAGCTGGTCGCCTGAATTTCAAGTTCCAAAACTGATGCGTTTGCATGCGGAACTATATCATTGGTCGAATTGGAAACATCAAGCAATACCAATACCGACAAATCCCGATGCTTGCGTTCGGTTGTACTATAAATACGTGGATCGGGAGTCTGCCCCATTCTGCGACTGATTACTGCGTTGATGCATGCATCGATATCAAGCGATTCTCCGACACTTTGTCGGTGCAAACGTTCGGGTAAACTTACTTTTGCGGTTTGAATCAGATTTGTAATCTGATTGACTAACTCGCTATGCGTTTCCAGAATTCGGTCGATCTTGTACGGATCGCCGTAGTCGGCAAAGTACTCAATTACACATGTCCAGTTCGGCCGTTCGGAACCTGTTAAATAATCGTATTCCGGATAGCGAACCGCAACTTCGGATTCGCGTTCTTCATTATCGGTACTTTCACGTGCATGGTATTGCTGTTCACTGTTTTCATCTTCTTCCTGCTTGTCCTGATCTTGTGAAGATTCATCTTGCTCCTCTTGCTGGTCCATGCGCATGGCTTCGATAAATATTCCGTTTTCATCTTCCTCTTCCCCTTGTTGATCGCCAAAATCCCACAAACCCATATTGTCATCGCGGTATGGCGGTTCAACTACATAGGTTTTTGCATTAAATTGCGCGCGCAGTTGTCCCAAATCATTACCCAATAAAACACCGATTCTTCTGCACATTGCCGGGTCAGTGATATCGTTTGCAGAATCAAAAAACATATCTTTGCCTTTTTGCACCCAGCCATCCCTGTCCCTAAAGTTTTCATCGATTAAAGAACGCGCCAAACGCGCGAGAAGATGCGGAACGAGTTTCGGTCCGCTGGCCTTTGCCACGTGAAACGGCAGCCATAAATCACGCAGGCCCGGAAACGCCTGCATGGCCAGATACTCTACACGCGCATCTTCCAACAAAGAAACCAGAGCCATTTGAATTGGTTTGAGTTCACCCAGTGGAAATTTTTTGGTGGAATACACCAAATGCGCACCCACATGCGCCAATCCGGCACGAAAGATATTTTCCGCCTGTTGTCCATGAAAACCGGGAAATACTTCCGGCACACGCACAACGCCATTAGTAATGGAAATACGTCGCAATGAAAGCGGTGAAGTCGAAGCCGGCAAATCCCGCATGGGAGGCCGCAAATTCCACAACGAAATCAAATAAAGTTTAAGCCGCCGATCCAGATCGGTAAAAACAACATCTCCCGCTTCATGCCGAAACCATTTCTCGGATTCCGGATCTGCAAATGAAAAGTATTGGATCTGTCGTAATGTATCGTCACCGGTGGAACGCAAACCTGCAAGCACCCAGGATTTGAATTGCTCCGGTGTAAGAGTGCTAATAATTTTTTGCGTGCGTTCAAGAACCGGCAACACCGACTCGGGAGCTGCCTGAACTAATTCTTCTATGGTTTCCATCCAGGAGTTGAATGCAGCAGTCGAACGTAATTCATGTGCGACTATAACCGACGCTTTTGGTAGCAGCTCCGCAGCAGCGCGATTTACTTTAATCGCTGCAAGTGAAACACAAGCAGCCAAGTTTATAGCGGCTTCCGGGCTTATATATTTTGTGAGTTTCGGGGAGTGTCGCACATAAGACAAAGGAATAAGCGAACCATAACCGGCACTTTCCAGTTTATTACAAACACGTTCCCAAAGCGCAACATACTGCGCAGGAAAATGCACTTTGCCTTGATCAATTAGAAATAAAAACCCTTCATCAGGGTCGCCAGGTTCCTTACTTTGTGGGGAAACATTATATTTCCCGCGCGTCGTGGACGCAGTCAATGTTCACCTCACATACAGGCTGCAATTGCGGAAGAAAGCGCATTACGCACATCATGATCGTCGGTAATCGGCAATACCAGCGCAACTTCGCATGCCTCCTCCATCGACACACCCTGCGAAATCAACTGCGCGGCATAAATCAACATTCGAGTTGAAGCCCCTTCGTCCAGACCGTGTCCTTTCAGATTTCTGGATCGTTCGGAAATCTGTACCAGTTTTGCCGCAATCTTTTTATCTACACCGGATTCGTGCGCAATAATTTCCGCTTCCAGCTCGGGTTTCGGATAATTGAAATCAATCGCACCAAATCTTTGTTTCGTCGATTCTTTCAGGTCTTTAAGCACACTTTGATAACCGGGGTTATACGAAATAACGATTTGAAAGTCCTTATGCGCTTTTACGACTTCATTTTTCTTTTCCAGAGATAGAATTCGACGATCATCAGTCAAGGAATGAATAACAACACTGGTATCCTGACGCGCCTCAACGATTTCATCCAGATAACAAATCGCGCCATAACGCACTGCCAATGTTAATGGTCCGTCATGCCATACCGTACCATCTGCATCCAGTAAATAACGTCCGACCAAATCAGATGCTGTCATGTCTTCATGACAGGAAATAGTAATGAGAGGCTTTTTCAGTTTCCATGCCATATATTCCACAAATCTGGTTTTGCCACACCCAGTCGGCCCCTTCAGCATCATCGGCATTCGACTTACCCACGCCGCTTCAAAAAGAGCAACTTCATTTTGAGTCGGCGAATAATATGGCTCGTCCGTTATGAGGTAATGATCAAGATTCATGGTCAACATCCGGTCACATTGTTCTTTTAGCAATTGGCATATTCACAGAAAAAGAAGGCGAAGACATATAATAATGCCTTCGCCCCTTAATTGCCCTACAAAATTAACGATGAGTTTTGGGATTCGGTATTCCTTCGATCTCACACTCATCGGTTCCTACTGTAGTACGCGTAATGGATTCGACCATTTCACGCGTAGCTTCAGGATCGGTCACCCACTTCTTATAGAAGTCATACGGACATGCTGCGACACCTTTATCACCGTCACCGGAATTAATTAAACCGGTGTAACCACGATGCAGAAGTTTAAACAGGTGATTTTGCGACTGCTGATTCTTGCGAGCATCCCTGATTAGCGATACGGACAGATTTGCGTATTGAACGCCCATATCTTCCTCAGCGCATGCGCCCAAAGTTCGGCCATCAAATCCGATGATGGAAGAGTAACCGAAGTAAGAATACACACCGTCAAAACCAGTTGCATTTGCTACTGCAACATAGGTGTTGTTCATCCATGCCATGGCTTTTGCCACCATGATTTGCTGGTCTTTCGATGGATACATATATCCCTGACAACGCACAATCAATTCGGCGCCTTTCATTGCACAATCGCGCCAGATTTCCGGATAGTTACCGTCGTCGCAAATAATTAAGCTGATTTTTAATCCTTTGGGACCGTCGGAAACATAGGTGCAATTTCCTGGATACCAACCTTCAATCGGAACCCATGGCATAATTTTGCGATACTTTTGTACAATTTCACCCTGATCGTTCATTAATATCAGGGTATTGTACGGCGCTTTGTTCGGATGCTCTTCGTGGCGCTCTCCCGTCAATGAAAACACACCCCAAACTTTCGCATTACGACAGGCTTCCGCAAAAATTTCAGTTTCTTCTCCTGGACACGAAGAAGCAGTCTCATACATCTCTGCCTCGTCGTACATAATTCCATGAGTACTGTATTCCGGGAAAATTACCAAATCCATGCCCGGCAAACCGACTTTCATTCCCTCGATCATGCTCGCAATGTTTCGCGCATTTTCAATGACTTCGGCCTTGGTATGCATTCGAGGCATTTTATAGTTGACTACCGCCACTCCGACAGTGTCTTTACTACTCGATATATCACCGTGATACATAATTATTCCTCCACGCTATAAATACGTAATGTTTTTAATTAACTGGTCGACCTAGCTAATAAACTTTTTCCGCAAAAAAAAGCCCCCATGGAGAATTCTCCACAGGGGCTTTTTTGCCAGAACTGGACAGAAGCGCTATTGATTCTGTTTAGCTATAAATCTTATTTAGACCAAATTCAGAAACTCGTCAAGTATTACCGGTTCAATCGCGATCGAATAACATTTCATATTTAAAGGCTTTCAAGCTTTACCTCTCAACTCGCTGATTTCAAGCACCTTTTTCGCTACGGGTAATATTCAGCGTTTTGTCGGCCTGAACGATTTCCTGCGCAAAATCTTCCGTGGAAATCCGCCGGTTCATGGCCTGCCTACGGATAAATTCGTACGCTTCCTGACGGTCGATTTCGTTTTTACGTCCCAATATTGAAATGGCCTGTTCCACACAATGAATATTTCGTACTTTCTTTTCCAGTTTTCTAATACGATTCTGCTGCATAACTTCCTGGTGCCAATGCATTCTGGCCACCACCAGATTTGCCAACAAACCAAAAGGCTTAAAGGGAGTACTGATTATTGCGTGTACTCCAATATCGCACGCCGACTGTAAAATCGTCGGATTTTCATAATCTACAATTGCGATAATTGTCGGTCGCGTTTCACCGCTATTCAGCAACAAAGGTTTCTCAAACAATGGATGTTCCTGCATCATTGCGAAAAATATTAAATCCGTTTGCGCCGTTACAAATTTGGGAAACGGCCACTGCATAGTGACGTTGCAGCCAATTCGTTCGATATGCTTTTTTAATTCATTACGCTGGCGATCATCGGGATGCACAATAAGTACATTCAGGTTTCTTAATTCTTGTAATATTTTAATCGCCATGGGAAAACTCTAATGCCTGGTATGTGACGAATGATCTTCGTACTGGTAATCATTGCTGGCTTTAAACAATGGTTCGGTCATTTGCAGATTGACCAAATATGGGTCGGGCTTCACCCATGTATCGACTTGATCAATGATATCGAACTGGCCCTCTTTGTTTACGCGGCCGATTTTGGGCCATAAATAAGTATGATGATTATCAACATCAATTTGAATTTTACCTTGAGGCGCATTGTAAAAACTGCCCAATGCAGCAGCCCGAACACTTTCAGTGTTAATTTTCCCGACTTTACGTAATGCGTCGGCAAACATATGCACTTGAAAATATGCCGCTTCACAGCAAGCGTTGGTACTTTGATCAGCACCAAACATGGCATGATATTTATGTACAAAACGTTGATTCGCAACAGTATCAACAGCCTGAAAATATGGTGAGGCGGTGATATGTCCACGAGCGACTTCGGCTCCCATATCTGCAACCTCTGCTTCGGAAGTCGTCAGACTTGCGATCGGCATTTGTTTGGGCTGTAAACCTGCCGCCCAGTACTTTCTATAAAATAATCGTGTGCCGGAACCAACAATGGTGCTGAATATTACGTCAGGACGTTTTTCCAGAATATCCGACAACACCAGCGTGATATCGTCATCACTTGGATTCAACGGAATATATTTTTCTGCAACGACACTTCTGCCCGCGGATTCAACCAAATCCCGCATGATGCGGTTCGATTCATATGGATAAATATAGTTCGAACCGACCAGATAAAATCGGCGGCCGAATTGATTAATTAAATGTTGCGCCAGGAAGGCACTATTCTGGTTGGGCGCTGCACCCGTATAAATTACATTATTGGAAAATTCATAGCCTTCATACAGGGTTGGATACCATAACAAACCATTGAAATTTTCTACCACCGGCAATACCGCTTTTCGAGTGCTGGACATGTAACACCCGAAAATCATATTGACCCGATCTTTTTCCACCAGACGCTTAGAATAAATATAAAACTTTTCCGGATCCGACTCCGGGTCATACACAACCGGCCGAATGCTGCGCCCATGGATACCGCCGGCAGCATTTATTTCGCGAATAGCGAGCAAGGTCGCATTCAGTTGCGTTTTTTCAATTACAGACGTCACACCTGTTTTTGAAAAAAGAACGCCTACTTTCCAGAAATTATTATCCATCGTGAGTTTTCGTTTAGGTGCAAATTTATACAAATCTCTTGTCACCGGAATCCAAATGTAGCATAACGTTTATAACTAAGGTACATATCAGAAAAACATTGCCATTAGTTTACATACTAACGCTATAAAAAATATGCCGCCAATGCGAAAAAGCAGTCGGAATACTGCAACAATAAAAATAACTAATTCTTTCGATAAATAGGTTTTAGATTCAGTCACCTTAATATAAGCATATGTTTTCCTTAATTTTTAACTTTCTTAAGGCCACCATGTCCGGAATTGCCCAGGTAATTGTGCAGCCCTGCGCATTATCCGGACTGATTATTCTGGCGAGCATCGTTTGGCATTCTTGGCAAATGGCGCTGGGTGGATTTATCGGCGCCGTGATCGGTACTCTGGCTGCTACTCTTTTGAAATTCAAACAGGAAGAAATTGACTTAGGCATTTACGGATACAATGCAACCTTGATCGGTATCGCCAATGTTTACTTTTTCAAAACCACCGCAATCGCCGTTATCGTTTTTATAATCACCTGTGTACTTTCTATTTATGTAACCAGGTGGGTACCGCGTTATTTAAAATTACCTGCGTTTACCGGGCCTTTTGTAGTGATCACCTGGCTGGTGATTCTGTTCAGAGATGTTTTAAATTTAGTTCCGGCTGATAATGTACTGAATTTTACCAATAATATTTACACTGCCGGATTGGCCGAAAGTATCGGCCAGGTTTATGTGCAAGGAAACGGAATAACCGGCCTTATTATGTTATTTGCCGTATTGCTATGCTCCAGATCCAGTTTTATTTGGACCGTAATTGCAGTCGTCCTTACCTGGCTGCTTGCACATCTTCTGGCTTATCCGGATATTAACATTCAAAACGGATTGTACGGATTCAGCGCCGTGCTTACCGCTATTGCATTACAGCATATGAAACCGGTCATTTATCCACTAGCCGGAATTGTGTTAACCGTATTTGTCACTCAAGCCTTTATTTATTCAGGGTGGCCTTCTCTAACCGCTCCTTTTGTAATGGTCGCAAGCGTTATTACTATAGTTTACGCATTTCACGAAAAATATCGGCTCAATTCCCGCTAACGTCGGTTTGCCGAAAAACATCATCAGGAAGTAATTGTGTTCACCTTCCAAGTAAGGTAAAAAGCGCTTTGGGCTTTTATAATTCCAAATCCAGCAAAGTATGCCTAAGCAATCTGCTAAAAAGAAAACCAGCACGCGTAAAAAAGCAGTTAAAACTTCCGCTGCAAAACCAAGAAATTCTGCGTCTACGATTGAGCAGCACATCGGCAATATCATTCGCAGCCAACGCAATTTAAATCATCTCACTATCAATGATGTTTCCGAACTGGCCAGTATCAGCCCTGGAATGTTAAGCCGCATCGAACGTGGCGATGTTTCCGCCAGCCTGGAGACTCTGGAAAAACTGGCATTGGCATTGGGCATGCCGATGACATTGTTTTTTCGCGATTACGATGTTCCCGAAGGAAGCGCACAACTGGTCACCAGAGGAAAAGGCATGCAGGTCGTTCGGCGCGGCACGAAAAAAGGTCATTCCTACCAGTTGCTAGCCTACGAACAAGGCCCTGCCAAATCGTTCGAACCTTTCTTGATTACCATGGACGACGCCAGCGAAGTGTTTCCGAGTTTTCAACACCAGGGAACCGAGTTTTTATACATGTTAAAAGGCAAAATCGAGTATCGCCACGGCAGTGAAACCTATGTGCTACAACCCGGCGATTCATTGATGTTTTCCGGAGAAATTCCACACGGACCTGAAAAACTCATTAAAGTGCCGATCGAAATGCTCGCTATTATTAATTATTCGGGCGAAATTTAGTCCCGCCCTAGTCCCCTCGCTTTTTTATGCATGCACCCATGATCCGGTGGAAATTTCGGCCGGCCTATAATTTTATTGACAGTAAAATTATTTTACGTATAGTAATATCTTGAATTTCACCAAATAGTTTAATATGTGCGGAATTGTAGGGTTATTTTCGAAATCCAGGCAGATTGAGTCTCAGCTGGGCATGTATTTGTCGGAAATGCTGGTCGAAATGACCGAGCGTGGGCCGGACAGTGCGGGCATCGCCATTTACCGGAATCCTACTGATGCAAAACATACGAAACTTACCGTGCTTAGCCCCGAAAACGAGTATGACTGGCAGCAGGTGTCGAAAGATTTAAGCCAGCGTTACAACGGCGAGGTAACTTTTGAAGTAAGAGGTAATCAAGCGACTTATACCGTACCCGGTGGCGAGGAAGGCATCACCGCCTGGTTGCATCAACATCATCCGGACCTCAAGTTAATAAGCTCCGGCAGTACGATCGAAATTTATAAATCGATGGGACTTCCCTCGCGGGTTATCGACAAGTTCAATATAAACGAACTTACCGGCACCCATGCATTGGGACATACGCGCATGGCCACTGAAAGTGCAGTTACCACGCATCACTCCCATCCATTTTCGACCGGAGAAGATCTTTGCCTGGTGCACAACGGCTCTTTATCTAATCACAATCGCTTACGCAGAGTTCTGCGCAAGAAAGGAATTATTTTTCACACCGACAACGACAGCGAAGTAGCAGCAGGTTACATCGCGTCGCGTTTGCAACAAGGTGACAACTTAGACCAGGCACTGACTGCATCCATTGATGATCTGGACGGATTTTACACTTTTGCAGTGGGAACCAAAGATGGATTTGCGGTAATGCGCGATCCGATTGCATGCAAACCGGCAGTAATTGCAGAAACAGACGATTGGGTGGCAATGGCGTCGGAATACCGTGCAATCGCAGTATTACCCGGTGCTGCCGAAGCGGACTGCTGGGAACCGGTTCCGGCCAAAGTCTACAGTTGGAAACACTAGTTTAGATTAAGGCGATGAACGAATTTAATCTAGATCAAACAAGTGTGCGGGAATTGAATGCCGCTTTGCACAATCCGGATCTGGCGGTAAACGAATCCAGCTGGAAAATTACCAACTCCAAAGGCCGTCATGCAGTTGCCGTCGGAATCGATGCAACACTGGATGTTCAAATTAACGGACATGTCGGTTACTACTGTGCAGGCATGAACAAAAAGGCATTGGTCACAATTAACGGTCATTGTGGCGCGGGTGTTGCGGAGAACATGATGTCCGGCACCGTACGGGTCAAAGGAAATGCCTCTCAATATGCCGGCGCCACTGCACATGGCGGACTGCTGGTTATCGACGGCGATGCCAGTTCTCGCTGCGGCATCTCGATGAAAGGAATCAACATAGTGGTTAAAGGAAATGTCGGCCACATGAGTGCATTTATGGCACAAAAAGGCTGCCTGGTTGTTTGCGGTGATGCCGGCGATGCGTTGGGCGATTCCTTGTACGAAGCAAGATTATATGTACGCGGCAAAGTTGCCAGTTTAGGCGCTGACTGTATAGAAAAACCTATGCAGGAAGAACATCGTGCAGAACTGCAAGCTTTACTTGATGAAGCAGAAATCACTGAGTGCAGCGCAAATGAATTTCGCCGTTACGGTTCGGCCAGAAAGCTGTACAACTTTACAATAGACAATGTAGGCGCATACTAAAGAGAAATTTGAATGTCGGAAGAAAATTTCAATTCATGGTTAAAAGAATCTGCGACTTTTCCTCGCCATGTCATAGCGGAAATCCAGCGCGCGGCTAAAACCGGGCTATATGATATTCGAGGTTACGGCGCAAAGCGGCATGTGCCTTCGTTTGATGATTTGTTATTCCTGGGCGCGAGCATGTCGCGTTACCCGCTTGAAGGTTATCGCGAAAAATGTGAAACCAACGTCACTATCGGCACTCGCTTTGCAAAAAAACCAATTGAACTGGATATTCCTATCACAATCGCCGGCATGAGTTTCGGCGCTTTATCTGCTCAAGCCAAGGAAGCGTTAGGCAGAGGTGCAAGCGAAGTAGGTACCAGCACCACGACTGGCGATGGAGGTATGACACCGGAAGAACGCGGACATTCTTCCAAGCTTATTTACCAACTGCTTCCATCTCGTTATGGAATGAACCCGGATGACTTGCGCAAAGCAGATGCAATTGAGGTCGTTATCGGACAAGGCGCTAAACCCGGCGGTGGCGGAATGCTGCTGGGACAAAAAATCAGTGAACGTGTAGCCGACATGCGGGACTTGCCGCAGGGAATTGATCAACGCAGCGCATGCAGACATCCGGACTGGACCGGCCCGGATGATCTGGAAATTAAAATTCTGGAGCTACGTGAAATTACCGACTGGCAAAAACCTATATACATTAAAGTTGGCGCCACTCGCACTTACTACGATACCAAGCTGGCGGTCAAGGCTGGTGCAGATGCCATTGTTGTCGACGGTATGCAAGGAGGGACAGCCGCAACGCAAGATGTGTTTATAGAACATGTCGGCATCCCGATTCTACCGGCGGTGCGACTGGCGGTCGAAGCGCTAACCGAAATGGATATGCACCGAAAAGTTCAGCTGATTGTTTCCGGCGGCATACGCAGCGGAGCCGATGTTGCAAAAGCACTGGCATTGGGTGCAGACGCTGTAGCCATTGGTGTCGCCGCATTGATTGCACTGGGAGACAACAGCCCCGAGCATGAAAATGAGTATCGTAACCTGGGAACGTCCGCAGGCTATTATGACGATTACCAGGACGGCAAAGATCCCGCGGGAATCACAACCCAGGACGATCAACTGGCTAAACGCTTTGATCCTGTACAGGGCGGACGCAAACTTGCGAATTATTTACGTGTTTTGACTTTGGAAACCCAGACCCTTGCTCGCGCTTGCGGTAAAAACCATGTACATAACCTTGAACCGGAAGACATGGTTGCATTAACCTTAGAAGCGGCAGCCATGGCCAAAGTACCGTTGGCAGGTACTAACTGGATTCCTGGCATCAATGGAATGTGAGTTATATAAACAAGTTAAATAGATTACGCATAAATTAAACCCCGGGGAGAATAATCATGGCACAAGACCTAGCCCAAGTAGCAAAAACAAAAGGAATAAAATATTTTCTGATAAGCTTCGTTGACCTGTTCGGTGTATTGCGAGCAAAGCTGGTTCCTGCACGTGCAATCAAAGGCATGCAAAAAGATGGTGCGGGCTTTGCGGGATTCGCTGCCTGGCTGGATATGACGCCGGCCGACGCCGATATGTTCGGCGTTCCCGATCCGGATAGTTTAATTCAGTTGCCATGGAATCCGGAAATCGGCTGGTTAGCCTCAGATGTATGGATGGATGGTAAAGAAGTTGAAGCTTCGCCGCGGGTAGCACTAAAAAGACAAATTGCAAAAGCTGCCAAAAAAGGCTATCGCGTAAAAACCGGAGTCGAGTGCGAATATTTTCTGGTTAACCAGGACGGCACTGCAATATCAGATCCTTTAGACACGCAATCCAAACCGTGTTACGACCAACAAGCATTAATGCGTCGCTATCCGGTGGTAAAAGAAATTTGCGACTGTATGCTCAAACTTGGCTGGGGTCCCTATCAAAACGATCATGAGGACGCCAACGGCCAGTTCGAGATGAACTGGGATTACGACGATGTATTGAAGACCGCCGACCGTCATGTATTTTTTAAATATATGACAAAAACTATTGCAGAGAATCATGGCTTGCGCGCAACCTTTATGCCCAAACCATTTGCTCATCTAACCGGAAATGGATGCCACTCGCATATTTCCATTTGGGACAAAACCGGCAAGAAAAATTTATTCCTGAATAAAAGCGATGAACTAGGTTTATCCAAACTGGCGTATGAGTTTCTCGGTGGAATAATGCAACATGCAACCTCTATGTGCGCCATATTTAATCCTACAGTAAATAGTTACAAGCGAATTGATGCACCGCGCACGACATCGGGCGCAACCTGGTCTCCAAGTTCCATTACCTATTCCGGCAACAATCGCACGCATATGATACGTGTCCCCGATGACGGTCGTTTCGAACTTCGTTTAATGGACGGTGCAATGAACCCTTACCTTGCTCAGGCGGCCGTAATAGCAGCCGGCCTGGAAGGCATTAAAAATAAACGCGATCCGGGCGAACCCAGCTATATTAATATGTATGAAGAAGGACATAAACTTAAGGCTGCTAAAAAACTGCCGTCTACATTGTTAGATGCGTTACGTTTACTGGAAAAGAACAAACAACTGAGAGAAGAACTTGGATCGGATGTAATCGACGCTTTCATCAAGTTAAAAATGCAAGAATGGCGCGAATACACGACACACCTGAGCGAATGGGAAAGACAAAATACACTGGATTGTTAATAAACTATATCGAACCAGATTTTTCAACCATTACGAATGACGGTAACCAATAAGACCAAGTTTAAATTTATCGATTAACCAAACACGAACCTTACAATGCCTCTAGGGCTTTTAAAATACGGCTTTAGCAAAGCCCACCCGTCAAAGCGGCATTTCAACAAGCCTGCTACGCTAAAGCCCAGTTATGACGTAGTTATCGTAGGCGGCGGGGGCCACGGATTGGCAACCGCTTACTATCTCGCCAAATATTGGGGAATTACCAATGTGGCCGTACTGGAAAAAAGTTATTTGGCCAGTGGTAATACCGCGCGCAATACTGCGATTGTAAGATCCAACTATTTGACACCCGAAGGCGTTCGTTTTTACGAAGAATCGGTTAAGTTATTTGAAGAGCTAAGTAACGAATTCGACTACAACATCTTATATTCCAAGCGCGGTCATATCACATTGGCGCATACCGATGCCGCCGTACGCACATCGCGCTGGCGTGCTGAAGTCAACAAACACCTGGGGGTAAATTCCGAGGTCATTTATCCGGACGATCTCGCTAAACTATGCCCACATTTAAATCTCAGCCAGGATGTACGTTATCCGATCATGGGCGCGCTGTATCATCCGCCAGGAGCAATCGCAAGACACGATGCCGTTGCATGGGGTTACGCGCGCGGCGCATCTGAACGTGGCGTGGAAATTCATACTCACACTGAAGTTACCGGTTTTGAAATTCAAAACGACAAAGTAGTGGGAGTAAAAACCAACCGTGGCGATATACGCTGCGGAAAAGTGTTGCAGGCGGTAGCCGGATTAAGTTCGGAAGTGTCCAGACTGGCCGGATTTAATTTACCGATCAAGTCTATTCCTTTACAAGCCTGTGTTACCGAACCGGTAAAGCCGTTCTTGAATATAATTGTAGTCTCGGGATCGCTGCATGTGTACGTATCGCAATCGTCGCGCGGTGAATTGGTCATGGGGGCATCCAGCGACCCCTATTCACTTTACTCGACACGATCCACATTAGAATTCAAAGAAGAATTGATGATGCATTTGCTGGAGTTGTTCCCTTTTGTCGGTAAACTAAAAATTTTACGGCAATGGGCCGGCATTACCGACATGACACCGGACTTCAGTCCGGTAATGGGTCTAACTCCGATACAAAATTATTATATCGATGCCGGTTGAGGAACCTGGGGATTCAAAGCCACTCCGGTTTGCGGTAAACGCATGGCGGAAACTCTGGCGACCGAAAAAATTCCCGACTTAATAAAACCATTTGAACTCGAGCGCTTCTACCGTTTTGAACAGGTTGGTGAACGCGGAGCTGCATCTGTCGGTCATTAAGGAACAAGCACAATGAAATTAATGCCCTGCCCCATGAACGGTCCACGAAACATATCCGAATTTATTTGCGGCGGTGAAGTTGAACAAATGCCTGATCCGGTGAACGCCAGCGATCACGAATGGGCCGATTATTTATTCATCGAAAACAATCTTAAAGGTGTAGTTCGCGAGTGGTGGATGCACGTACCTACTTCGTACTGGTTTATCGCAGAACGCAACACCGAGACCGAAGAAATTATCAAAACTTATCCGGCATCGGAGCTGTACCGGCAACGCATAGAATTTAATAAATAATTCGAAACAATGAGCACTAATATTAATATGCGTCTGCCAGATCCAAAAGGATCGTACCTCGATCGAACCAAGACCGTTAAATTTATGTTTAACGGTAAATCGTATGCAGGTTATCACGGCGACACAGTTGCCAGCGCATTAGCGGCCAACAATGAACGTCTGCTTTCACGCTCATTTAAATACCATCGACCGCGCGGAATTCTAACCATGGCAGGGCGCGATGCAAACTCGCTGGTACAAATTGGAGACGAACCCAGTGCAAGAGCAGATACCTACCCTATATCCGACGGCCTGGAAGTTCACGCGCAAAATGTTTTTGGAAGCCTGCAAAACGACCGGGGAAAACTGGTAGAACTTTTCGGACGTTTTTTACCCGTGGGTTTTTACTACAAAGCTTTTTACAAACCCAAAGGTATCTGGAAGTACTGGGATTCGGTAATTCGAAATTTTGCCGGATTAGGAAAAGTCGATCTTGACGCTGTTCCCTACCATAGCGACAAGGCTTACCGCTTTTGCGATGTTGCGGTTTTGGGCGCCGGACCTGCAGGATTAAATGCTGCATTGCAGGCAGCCGACGCAGGCGCCGAAGTTATACTGATCGACGAAAACCCGCAGTTAGGCGGATCACTTAACTATGCCAGATTTCATACTGACCTCACCCAAACAAGATCTGTAAGCGAAAAACTTATAGATAGCGTAACTAATCATCCTTCAATTTCCATTTACACCGCTGCCATGTGTACCGGTTGGTTTGCCGATAACTGGCTGGCTGTAATGTGCGAGCAACGCTTGTTGAAAATTCGCGCCAATGCGGTCGTAGCCGCTACCGGGTCGATCGAACAACCGGCTGTATTTCGCAATAACGATCTTCCCGGCGTGATGCTGGGCACCGCTGCGCAACGATTAATTCACTTTTATGGAGTAGCGCCGGGAAAAAATGCCGTCGTACTCACCGGCAACGATGACGGTTACGGCGTGGCACTGGACTTGTTTGATAACGGCATCAACGTAAAAGGCGTGATCGACATGCGCGCACAACCCGGCCATTCCTCATTGGCTGAAATTGTCGGCGCTAACGGTATTCAAATCTTTCATGGCCATACGGTTTACGAAGCGATTCCCGGCAAAGGAAAACGTAGCATTAAAGGCGCATTAATACATGAAATTTCTCAACCAGGGCTGGTAACTGAAAACAGCCAAATTATTGATTGCGATTTAATATGCATGTGTGCCGGCTATACACCCGCCGCACAATTACTATGTCACTCGGGTGGACAACTGGAATATGATGCAAATGTCGCTATGCTAAAACTGAAGCAGCTTCCGACCCATGGACAATCGGTTGCGGCCGGTTCGTTAAATGCGGTATTCGACTTAAATGCTGTCATGGCCGACGGAAAACTCGCCGGCTGGCAGGCCGCTAAATTCGCCGGATTCTCTACTTCACAACAACCCGTGGTTCCGGATCACGATGGTGCTAAAGATCAAAATTATCCCTGGCCTATATTCAAACATCCATTAGGAAAAGATTTCGTCGACTACGACGAAGACTTGCAAGTAAAAGACATAATAAACGCTGTAAAAGACGGCTACGACGATTTGGAACTGGTGAAACGTTACTCAACAGTCGTAATGGGACCTTCACAGGGCAAACAATCTGCATTAAGCAATTTGCGTATTGTCACTAAAGAAACCGAACGCGATCTGAACGGTGTAACTGTTACAACGCAAAGACCGCCTTTTTCTCCTGAGTACGTGCAACATTTGGCAGGCAAATCTTTTCAGCCGGTTAGGCGCACCGCTATGCACCACCGGCATCTGGAACAAGAGGCACAAATGATGCCGGCCGGTTTGTGGTTGCGACCTGCATTTTATGGTTCACCGGCACAAAAAGATCAATGTATTAAAGAAGAAAATCTGGCAGTTAGAAACAATGTAGGCATCGTAGATGTTTCTACATTGGGTAAGCTGGAAATTCGTGGTCCGGATGCCGCTGAATTTTTAAATCGTATGTATACGTTTGCATACTCGAAGCAACCTGTTATGCGGTCGCGTTATGTATTAATGACCGATTCAACCGGTGCAATAATCGATGATGGTGTCGCCTGTCGAATGGATCAGAATATTTTTTATGTAACTGCGACCACTGGCGGTGTCGACGGTGTGTACAGAAACATGCTGAGATGGAATGCTGAATGGAATTTGAATGTCGATATCGCCAATGTCACAGGCGCCTATGCCGCAGTAAACATCGCCGGCCCTAACTCACGCGATGTTTTAAACACCTTGACCGAAGATATTAACCTTAGCGCTGAAGACTTTGCATACATGGAAGTTAGAACCGGTCATATTGCCGGCATCCCTGCACGCCTGTTACGGGTGGGGTTTGTCGGAGAATTAGGATATGAAGTCCATGTGCCTGCAAGCCAGGGCGAGGCACTTTGGGATTTGTTGCTTGCAGCCGGTAAGAAGTTTGATATTCGGCCTTTCGGTGTCGAAGCGCAACGTCTGCTGCGTCTGGAAAAAGGCCATATTATTGTAAGCCAGGATACCGATGGTTTAACCATTCCCAACGAAGCAAATATGGAATGGGCCATTGCCGGCAAAAAACCGTTTTTTCAGGGCAAAAGAGCCATCCAGGTTATTAATAACCGCGCTATTAATCGAATATTGGTCGGCTTTGAGCTCCCGGAAAATTCCCCTATGCCACTAGAGTGCAACCTGGTAATAAAAGACCAGGAAATTACCGGCCGAGTAACTTCCGTGTCATTCTCTCCTACGCTGAACAAAATTATCGGATTGGCATTTGTGTCCCCGGACAAATCAGAACCCGGCAGTTCCATCCATATCAAGCTTTCCAATGGTAATCTAATAGAAGCAAAAGTTTGCTCAACACCTTTTTACGATCCGGAAAACAAGCGCCAGGAAATGTAATCATGAGCGAAAACAAAATAATTGCCGATCGTTGTGAAAGCCGCAGTTTTGTATATAGAAAACTTGCAAGCCTGTCCCCTAACTGGGAGCGAAGTAACGGGTATGCACTGGTATCACAAATTAGTGATATCGATTCTGAACTTCACTGTGCACATGAGTTGGCATTATGCGACTTGAGCCACTTATCGCGAATCGGTTTTAAAGGCAATGGCACAAATGAGTGGCTGGCAAAACAAAATGTAACCATCCCCGACAATATCAATAGCGCAAATCTTCTGGAAAACGGTTGCTTAACCGCACGCCTGGGAAGCAACGATATACTCATTTTGGACAATCTAAGGGAAGCCACTAATTTGCCCGAAACACTGAAACACCAGTGGCATCTCGATTACGCACCTGAAAAAACAGCTTGCGGCTATATTATGCCCAGACAGGACAGTCATGCCTGTTTTTGCGTCACCGGAATTCACGCGGCTGAATTGTTTTCGAGATTATGTGCGATAGATTTACGCTCGCACAAATTTGCCAATCATATGATTGCACAAACCTCGCTTGCGAGACTGGGCGCAATAATTATTCGTCAGGATATTCGCGACACGAACGCTTTTCTTGTATTAGTGGAAAATGTAACCGCAGAATACTGCTGGGAATGCTTACACGACGCTATGCAGGAATTTCATGGACAGATAATCGGAGTATCGACACTCATTAATTTGATGCAATAGTTTTTCAACCGCAAAAACTATCACATTGGATATACATCAAATGCAATTCCGATGCGTTCCCCCTCTTCGTCGTAAGGAATCGTGCCGTGAAAAAAATAAGAAGGGAAACTAACCGCAAGACCTTCTTTCGGTTTTCTCGCAGTAATTTCCAGTGTACATTTTTCCGGCACTGCATAATCGGGCTCACCGAACTGGATCCAGCCAGCATGGTCGGAAGTGGAATTTTCTACAATTGACGGCACTCGAACATAATAACAACCACTTAGCCATGAAGATTCATGAATATGCGGTGGATGCCAACCTTTTGCGCGCAGTATCGAAGCAATTAAAGTTATGCGATATCGCGAAGGTGCTCTGTTTAAAAATGGATGCCCAGAATCACTTTGTATGGTTTCTATATACTCGTCTATTGCCTTACGTAGCGACTTCTCAAATGCCAAAATTGTTTTAGAAGGCTTAAGCATCATATCCCTGGTTACTGCACCACCATGGGTTACCCGTTCCAGCGGCTCCCAGGTCAATGTGGAATGATTACGAATATCCTGCTCCAGACCAGCATTAAAATCCTGCATGGATTCAAATTTATTTGGAACCTCCAAATTTAGCTGGTGTATAAAATCATCATAGTTATACAGTTCTTTCCATTCATTTTTTTTCTCTAGTCGCAACAACGCCATCGCCTTGTACGCGTTTGCATTTTGGCAATGCGGGTCAATAGCCAAACAACGTTCACAGGCATCAAGCGCTTTCTCCGCGTCATCCAGTGTCAGATAAGTGGCTGCCAGATTATACGCGGCATCCGTACTATAAGGATTGTATTCAAGCGCCGTATTGTATGCATCTGCCGCGTCATTTAAGTTTTCCAATTTCCTGAAAACACTTCCCAGATTTGTATAACTATTTGCGTAATCCGGCTTTAGAGAAATCGCTTGTTTAAAACATTGCAGAGCAGTTTGATAGTTACGTTGCTCCAAATGCACTATACCTAAACTGTTGTGTGCCTCGGCGTAGCTAGGCGCCGCTTGAACAACTTTTTCCAGCAGGGTCAACGATTCTGAATACAAACCAAGTTGATATTTTGTTATACCGGCAAAATGCAATGATGTCGGTTCATTTGGATAAGAAGAAACAAGCTTGTCAA
>JANQOT010000106.1 GCA_028285655.1 Gammaproteobacteria bacterium | reverse complement strand
GCTTTGAATCAGTCATGCGTGTGAGATTTATGCGTAGCCTGCGATCTTGTTGATCTCGTCGGCGATCTTGCGTTCGCCTTCCGACGCCATCTCTTCATCCCACTTGTTCATTTGTTCCTTCATGTACTTATGCCATATCGGCGGCAGCAATGCCAACGCAAATAAGGTGAAGTACCCGCGTCCGCAGTTCGGGGAACCCACTTCATCCAGCTCCCAAAAGTGCGTCTCGCCGCGGTCGTGATGATCGCCCTGGCGACCTATCTCGATGAAGAACCAGCTCGTAAATGCCGTGCTGTTGTCCCAGCTATGACGGTAATCGATCGGCTGGCCTTTCTCCCGGATCAACCCATAGTGCTCCAGGTAGTTCAGCGCCTCCAGCTCAAAGTTCGAAATCAGCCACACGATGCCCAAGCACCCCAGGCCGACCCAGCCGCCCACAAACCAGAACAATAATACCGTCGGCAACGCCATGAAATAGCCGCGTATCCAGCGGTTCTGCCAGCTCAAAAACGGCACGCCCAGTCGCTTCAGTCGTTGCTCTTCCATCACATACAAAAACTTGCTCTGACCAATGCCCGATAACGGGTAGTGCTTGAACAGGCTGCGGCCCCGCGGAGAGGTCGCCGGATCATCCTGGTGACCCAGTTCCAGGTGATGGTTGTATACATGCGCGTAGCAAAAGTGTGCCTTGCCGCTTAACGCCATCATCCAGCGTGCGATCACGAAACTGAACCCTTTCGTGTGCGCCAGCTCATGCCCGTAAATAATGCCGATGCCCGCAAAGATGCCGGTTGAAATCGTCGCGCCGATCAATTGCATGCCGGTGATCCCTTCCTGGATCGACAGCCCCAGCAGCGTCGATTCCCCGATCGGTACCCCGTTCATGTATTGCCAGATCCGCCAGGCCAGCACGATCTGCAACAAAATAAAGACGCCCAACATGCCGTACATCACGCCATTGTGCATCGGGGCAATGCCGTACGTGTCGCCGTTCTCGTCAAATCCCGCGCCCGGGGTTTGTGCGCGCGTCAGCGTGTCGATGATGATCCCTGCGCCCAGCAATACCACGCCGGTCCACACCCATGGACCCCCCGCCAGCACGCCAAACATGGCCGCCAGTATCATCAGCGGCGCCAGAAAATATCGGATATTGATTAAAAACTTCTTCATCGGTACCTCCTAAGTATCCCTGCGAAGTTGTTACCTTGGAATTCTGATACATAAACTATATCAAATCGATTCGCGATAACCAATACGGTTAAACAAAATTGAAGATGATTTGTCTTGTACACACGTAGGACATTGTTCTATAATTGTTCCATTATATTGGACATATAGCGAACATAATCTTAGACAAATGACGGACAAGACCAGCGTCACCAGTTTGGAGACCAACGTAACAGCGCCCAAACACCCCATTCAGGTGGTATCACGCCGTACCGGCCTGACCACGGATGTGATTCGTGCCTGGGAACGCCGTTACAAGGCCGTCTCCCCCCAGCGGGCCGCCAATAGCCGCCGCCTTTATTCCGATCTCGACGTCGAAAAACTCAGCCTGCTGCACCGGGCCACTTCGGCCGGTCGCCGCATAGGAGACATCGCGAATCAAAGTCTGGAAGAATTGTATTCCCTGGTCGAAACCGACGAGTTCGCCGCCGCGCAGGCACGCAAGATTCCGTCCGAGCGCCCCAATACCGGTTCGGTAATGGAACATTTCGAGGAATGCCTGGATGCGGTTACGCGCATGGACCCCAGCGGGCTGAAACTGTGCCTGAAAAAAGCCGCCGACATGCTCGGTATTCCTTTTTTACTGGAAGATTTGTTGCGACCGCTGATTGCCTACATTCGAGATGAATGCCGACGCGGTACTATGCGCTTGTCGCAGGCACGTATGGCAACTGCCATCGTGCGGTCGTATCTGTGCACGCTGGCCGCTTCGGATAATAACGAAAACGAATTTAAAGTCATCGTAACCACGCCGATCGGACAGCATTATGATTTAATCGCGTTGCGCACGGCGGTGGCCGCAAATTCCTACGGCTGGAATGCAATTTATCTGGGAACCGAACTACCGGCCGACGAAATCGCGTACGCTGCCGGTAAAACTTCGGCGCGTGCGATAATCTTGGGACTGGCACGACCGGCGGACGACCCGCATCTGCCAAATGTTTTGCGTCAAGTTAACCAGCAACTCAACCAGAATACTGCACTAATTGTATGCGGAGCCGCTGTATCAGGGTACACTGAAGTCATTGAGGAAATTAATGCAACTGCGGTGCAAACAATGGGGGAGCTGCGTCTGGAACTGGACCGCTTGAAACGACCGATATCAACGTTGCTTAACGACTAAACAACTCGACAATAATAACAATGAGCCGGCCTTCTCACTTTGATTTTGAAGATTTACTTTCCTGTGCCAACGGAGAAATGTTTGGTCCGGGTAATGCTCAATTACCCAGCCCCAACATGCTCATGGTGGACCGCGTCACCACCATCAATGCCGACGGGGGAAAATATAAAAAGGGAAAAATACTTGCTGAACTGGATATCAATCCGGACTTGTGGTTTTTTCAATGCCACTTTCCGGGCGATCCGGTCATGCCCGGTTGCCTGGGTCTCGATGCGATGTGGCAACTGGTCGGTTTTTACCTGGCCTGGCGCGACAATCCCGGTCGCGGACGCGCACTGGGTGTCGGTGAAGTGAAATTCAGCGGCCAGGTGTTACCTACTGCAAGCAAAGTAAGTTATGAAATCGATATTAAACGCATGATTACACGTGGCGTGGTACTGGGAATCGCCGACGGCGTAATGTCGGTCGACGACCGCGAGATTTATCATGCCAAAGATTTACGCGTGGGCCTGTTTACTTCGACCGATAACTTTTAAACCATTATCGTTCGACTTCGCTCAGGGAATGTGTCCCGGGCCCAGCGGAATTCCCAGCAACACCCAAAGCATTAATAACACCAGCCACACCAGTAAAAAGCCGATACTGTACGGCAGGGTCAAACTGATTAATGTGCCGATACCTGCCTGCCGGTGATACTTTTGCATAAACGCCAGAATAATAATCATGTAGGGATTCAACGGCGTAATCACATTCGTTACCGAATCGCCGATACGATAAGCCACCTGGGTTAATTCCGGCGCAATTCCCGCCTGCATTAACATCGGCACAAACACCGGCGCCATAAACGCATACTTGGCCGACATCGAACCGATTAATAAATTTCCGCAGCAGGCAAGCAACACAAACATCAGCAACAAGGCGTAGACATTAATATTCATGGCGGCCAGCCAACCGCCGCCGGCCAGGGCCAGCATGACGCCCAGATTGGTGTACTTGAAGACGGCGATAAACTGCGCCGCAAAAAATGCCAGCACAATGTAGGGTCCCAGATCGGCCATGGTTTTGCCCATATGCGCGGCAAATTCTTTACTGTCGCGAATCGTACCGGCGACCATGCCGTAGACCGCACCCGGAACGACAAACAAAATAAACAGCAGTGGTACCGTGGCTTCAATCCAGCGCGGAAAGCGCTCGCCATCACCATATAATGGTGCGCCGGGAATATTGATCGCCGCCAATACCAGCAACAACAGAATCACGAAAGAGGCAATCGCCAGCCGCATGGCCTTTTTTTGTTTCCGGTCTAAGGCTGAACTCGCCGGTGTTTCGGCGCTGGTCTCACTCTTGATTCGTGCGCACTGCGGCGCTACCCATTTGTTGGTGACCAGCCACCCGGTCGCCGTCAACACCACAGTCGACGCAACCATAAACCACCAGTTACTGGTCACTGCCACTTTGTAATCCGGCACAATGAGTTGCGCGGCAGCTTCGGTAAAACCCGCCAACAGTGGATCGATACTGGTAATCAATAAATTGGCGCCGAACCCCGCCGAGACGCCGGCAAAACTGGTGGCGATTCCCAACAGCGGCGAACGCCCCATCGACATAAACAAAACCGCCGCAATCGGCGGCAACACGACATAGCCTGCGTCCAGTGCCATCGACGACATAATCCCCAGAAAAATCATCGCCGGAACCAGGTATTTTTCGCTGACCGCCAAACCGGCGGATACAATCAGCGCCGGCAATAATCCGCTGCGTTCGGCCAGTCCGATGCCCAGCATGCCGACCAGCACAATACCCAGCGGCGGAAACTCGATAAAGTTTTTTACCAGATGACTTAGCCACCACCAGATTCCGTCGCTGGCAAAAACACTGCGCGCATGAATGGTTTCGGTTGCAGTCGTCGACAGCATTTTTTCCACCGACCATTCGCTGAGTACGGCGACTTCCGCGCCGACGACGATCAATAACGTTCCAAGAATAAAAAGATATACCGGATCGGGTAAACGATTCCCCAGGCGTTCGATGGCAGATAACCAACCGGATTCGGAATTTCTATCCATGCACTTGCTTACGCGAACTTATTTCGGTGTTGTTATGCAGGCTCATTTAATGAGTGACGTTTTTCAAGCTTCGATCGACGATTTCATATACGTCGCGGGACAGACTGCTCATGTCGATAATTCTCTGTAACGAGTCGCGCATGAGTTGTTGCCGTTGCGGATTGTATTTTTGCCAGTCGATTAACGGCTTGACCAGTCGTGCGGCAACTTGCGGGTTGATTGTATCCAGTGCCAGCACCTGTCGAGTTAAAAATTCATACCCCGCCCCGTCCGCAGCGTGAAAAGCCGTCGGATTGGCCATCGCAAACACACCGATCAATGCACGCACTTTATTGGGATTCTTGATGGAAAAACACGGATGTTGCAGTAACTCTTTTACTTTATCCAATACGTTTGGTCGCCGCGAACGCGCGTGCAAAGAAAACCACTTATCCATAACCAAAGTATCATGCTGCCATTGTTCGGCAAATGCTTGCATCGCCTCATCGCGAAAAGCAATTGTCGAATCGTTTACCGCTTCCAGTGCAGCCATGGTGTCGGTCATATTTCCGCTGCGCTCAAACTGTTCACGCGCCAGTTGTGTGTATTTCTCTTTCGCCAGCATATTCAGGTACATTAAACAGATTCCGGCCAGACGGCGTTTGCCCATGTCCTGTGCATTGTATTGGTAAGCACCTGCGACCGAACTGTTTTTATACGTGTGCAGCAATAATTCTTCCAGATGCGATGCGATATCGCTTTGCAGTCTGGTGCGTGCCTGATAAATAACGTCGACGTCTACCGGCTGCAGAAATTCCGCCAAATACGATTCCGAAGGAACAATCAGCGTTTCGGCTACAAAGGCGGCATCCAGCGAAGCATCCTGCAAAATGACACGCAGTGCTTCGATGTATTGATCGTTCGCCGGCAGTACCTGTTTGTGCTGCATGGCGTCGATCGCGGCCAACAACCATTCGGTCGCAAACTGTTGTCCGGCTTCCCAGCGATTGAATTCGTCCCGATCGTGACTCATTAAAAATGCATAGTCTTTTGCCGAATAATCGTAATTCAATTTCACCGGTGCCGAGAAATTCTGCAGTAACGACGGCAGCGGCGCTGCTGCAACATTGCGGAATACGAACTCCTGGCGCATTTCATTTACGTGCAGAATCATCGTGTCGGATGCCGGTTCGGAACCATCTTTTAACTGCACGGGAATACACTTTCCTCGCGGGTCCAGTAATGAAATTTGTAGCGGGATTAATAGCGGCAACGCTTTACCGTTTTCCTGATCCGGAATCTGCTGGTCGACGGTTAAAGTGAATTCCTGTTCGGCCTGGCTCCAGTCGCTTTGAATGTTTAGTGTCGGTGTACCGGACTG
>JANQOT010000102.1 GCA_028285655.1 Gammaproteobacteria bacterium | reverse complement strand
ATTTTCTTTAAAAACTTCGGAGTTATAAAAAATGCAAGAAAAGCTATTGAAATCACTTCAAGCTATTGCTATGGCTGGTACCGTAGCGTTCGCTGCTGGTTGTACAGTAACCGGCACAGAAGAAGCTGCAATGGAAGCTGAGGGCGATCCTCTTGCTGAAGTGCGAGAAATCGCAAATGAGGCTCTTCGTACTGCGAACACTGCTGCATTTAACGCTGCTACTGCAAAAGATTTAGCCACTTCAGCGCAGGAAACGGCAGACCAAGCTATGGAAGCCGCTGTAGCTGCACAAGCATGCTGTGACGCAAACTCTAGACGTATGAACGTAATGTTCCATGAGTCTATGAAAGGCAAATAAAACTAGCTACTAGTTTTGAAAAAGGCCCCGCCAAGCGGGGCCTTTTTTTATGAAGATCATTTTTTAAATAGAGATATTAATTTCGAAGCGACATTACGAACGGAACGCCGCGCTTTAATTTGGCTTCTTTGTATCCTCTTTCCCAAAACGTTTGATACTCTTCCTTGCCGAGATTTTTAGTTTGCTCGACCACCAGCTGAACAAATTCAGTCAAATTCCTGGATGCGGCTTTTTCCTGTTCTTCAATATCCGAATGTGTTTCCACATATAGCTTGTCTTCCTGCCAACCAACTTTATAGGGCTGGTTTACAATTACTACCGGAGTATCGATAACAATATTTTCAAATAGCTTTTCGATTCCGGTCGGATGCAATCGAATGCAGCCATGCGTTACACGCATTCCAATTCCCTGCGGCACATTGGTTCCGTGAATCAGATAACCCGGCAACGCTAATCGTAGTGCATAATCTCCCAGCGGATTATCCGGACCGGGCGGAACCACTTTGGGCAAGGGGTCGCCGTTTTCCTCGTGTTCCTTGCGAATAGATTCCGGTGGATACCAATTCGGTTTTTTGGTTTTTGCGGTTATTCGAGTAATGGTTAATGGAGTCTTCCATTCATCGTCTTTTCCTATGCTGATCGGATAAGTCGAAACGCTACGCAACCCATTAGCCGTTTCGTTTGCATGGAAATGATACAGACGCAGCTCGGCTAAATTAATAACCACACCTTTATGCTCTACATTTGGTAAAACGTACTTAGCTGGAATGACTATTTGTGTGCCCTGCTCCGGAATCCAGGGATCCACATTCGGATTCGCATCTACTAATTCTACAAACCCCACTCTGAAACGCTGCGCCAACTGGATGAAATTATCACCGTCCTTGATTGTGTGGATAATTGTATTACCGACGATATTCTGCCCTTCTTTATAAAAATAGGTATCAGCTCCTGCAATTTGAGCAACATTCAATAAAACAGCAAGCAAAATTACATGCAGAAATTTCATATTGGTTAACATCAATAAACTCACTTTAATCATTCAACAGCAAACGCGGATTAGTCGTCTATTATAGCGGCCTGTACTGCTTCTTCCATCACTTCCAGCACCAATTCAATTTGATCGGGTTCAATGACATAAGGCGGCATAAAATAAAGCACGTTACCCAACGGACGCAGCAATACATGATTGTTAAGAGCATGCTGATAGGCTTTCAGACCTCTACGCTCCTGCCAGGGATACGGCTCTCTGGTACGCCGATCCTTAACCATCTCAATCGCAAATATCATCCCGGTTTGACGAATATGCCCTATATTGGGGTGCCCCTCAAACCTTTCGCTCTCTGCTTTGATCTTGTTGATCAAATTTTGGTTCCGGTTAATGGTGTCTTCCCGATGGAAGATACCCAAAGTCGCCAATGCGGCCGCACATGCCAGTGGATTGCCGGTATAGGAATGCGAGTGTAAAAAAGCCTTGAGAGTTGTGTAATCGTCGTAAAAGGCGTCGTACACCTGATTGGTTGTCAGCACAACCGACAAAGGCAGATAACCACCAGTCAATCCTTTCGACAGACACATAAAGTCTGGACTAATGTTCGCCTGTTCGCACGCAAACATCGTTCCGCTACGTCCAAACCCTACTGCGATCTCATCAGCAATTAAATGCACATTGTATCGGTCGCAGGCCTGGCGCAATAAGGACAGATATCTAGCATCGTACATACGCATATACCCTGCGCATTGCACCAGCGGCTCCACCACGACAGCGCAGATAGTATCGTGCTGTTGTTGCAATACTTCTTCCATGGGCGCGAACATTCGAGTAACGTATTCTTCCGTATCTTCGCCTTCTTCCATATTAAAACTGTCGGCACCCGGCACAGCCAGTACATCCATCAATAATGGCTGGTAGGTATCTTTATAAAGTTCGACATCGCCTACCGATAGCGCACCGATTGTTTCGCCATGATAAGAGTTTTTCAGTGTTACGAATTTTTGTTTATTTTCCTTTCCTATATTTTTCCAATAGTGAAAGCTCATTTTTAACGCCACTTCAATCGCAGAAGAACCGTTGTCCGCATAAAAACAGCGCTGCAACGGGTCGGGGGTAAGCTCGACCAGTTGCTCAGATAAATCAATTACGGGTTGATGAGAAAATCCCGCGAGTAACACATGCTCAAGGGTGTCGGCCTGCTTTTTAATGGCTGCACTTATCGTTTTGTTTGCATGCCCGAATATATTGACCCACCAGGAACTGATTGCATCGATATACTTGTTACCGTCCACGTCCTGCAACCAGATTCCTTCTCCCTTGGCAATCGGAATGATCGGTATTTGCTGATGATCTTTCATTTGCGTGCACGGGTGCCAAACATGCGCCAAATCGCGTTTAATCAGTTCTTCAGCCAAAGGGGAGTGTTCGAACATATTTGTTGAATGATTTTTTACGGCAGGACCGGGAAGAATAATCGTTTTGTTACAGCAGTTCTATGTTAACTTACTTTTAGCCTAGGTACAGCTATCTTCGGGACAACATATAGACTCTGAAGCGATATGCAAGTAATAGTAGTAGTATAAATGCATAAATCGCGGGTTCCAGCAGATCCGCTTTCACCAGCCACCAGAAATGCAATATCGCCAGAATTGCGATCACATAAACCAGTCGATGTAGTTTAACCCAGGCTTGTTGTAATCGTTTTTGCATGGCATCGGTCGACGTAATGGCCAGGGGGATCATACACATGAAAGCCAGAAATCCAACCGTTATATACGGTCGATCTTTTATATCCTCTACTATGGCAGATAAATCAAACCATTGATCCAGTACAATATAAATTGAAAAATGAGCCACAACGTATATGAAACTGGTAAGTCCCAGCATTCTGCGAAATTTAATCAGACTATTGATACGCAAGATTCTACGTGCCGGACTTATCGCCAGGGTTAATAAAAGAATTCGCAATGCCCATTCACCGGTATGGTGCGTTATTGCCTCGATCGGGTTGGCACCCAATGTATCGCTGGGAATTTCACCCAATGCGTCGTTAAAAAATTGCCATCCACCTGTTACCAGCGGCATCATTAAAAGCACAAATACAAAAACCTTGATTATATTTATTCTTGTTTCCATGTACGTGTTTTTATCCGATACCCGCAACCACGTAGTTGACATCGTGTTTCAACTACAAACTGAGTACTTAACTAGATGATTGAGTAACTTTACATGCAGATATTACTTTTCAAGTATGCAATATATGTACTTCGTAATACCCAATGTCGCTATATATGAATCGCCCGATTGTCCAGTGCCAAAGCAGCTTCGTGTAAGCCTTCTGCCAGAGTCGGATGACCATGTATAGTTCGCGCCAAATCTTCAGCGGTTAACTCCGCCTCGATAGCAACGACTGCCTCGGCGATCAATTCGGATGCGTTTGGGCCGATAATATGGGCCCCCAGTAAACGATCGTTTTCCGCATCTGCGACCAGTTTTATTAAACCATCCACATCCCCCATGGCTCGCGCTCTACCCAGCGCCATGAACGGGAATGTCCCTACATTATAATTGATTCCCTGTGAACGCAGCGTTTCTTCTGTTTGACCGGTCCAGGCGATTTCCGGCCAGGTATAGATCACCCAGGGAATCGCATTATAGTTAACGTGCCCACTTTGCCCCGCCAGTTTTTCTGCCAGTGCAACACCTTCCTCAGATCCTTTATGCGCCAGCATCGCACCGCCGATAACGTCGCCGATTGCGTAAATTCCCGTCACATTGGTTTGCCAGTCTTCATTTACTTCTACAAATCCGCGCTCATCTACAGCGACCCCAATCTGTTCAAGACCCAAATTCTCTGTATTCGCCACGCGCCCTACCGCCACTAGCAAGCAATCTACTATGGTAGTACTGTCACCCTCAGAATCCGTCACATGAACAACGATTTCATCGGCATTTTTTTCGGCTTGCTTGACTTTGCAGTCCAGCACAATTTTTATACCCTGCTTGGCGAGTAGTTTGCTCGCTTGCGCGGCAATATCGCGATCCACTAATGGTAAAAATTGTTGTTCCGCTTCCCATATAGTGACATCGGCACCCAATCTGTTCCATATACTTGCCATTTCAAGGCCGATTACGCCCGCACCTATTACACCCAACCTGGCCGGCACCTGTCCAAGCTCAAGCGCACCGGTTGAATCCACAATCGACTGTTGATCAACCGGCAAAAAACCCAGTTCAAACGGTTTTGATCCGGTTGCAATAATAATTTTTTCGGTTTTAATCTCCGATGTTTTATCGGGACCGGCAATGCTGATTAAATTACGATTTTTTATACTGGCCGTACCATGCAATAAATCGATACCATTTTTCTTTAACAATCCTTTGACACCAGTCGTCAAGGTTTTCACGACTTTATCTTTGCGCTGCTGCATCTTTGCGACATCAACGGTTAACTGTTCGCATTTAAGCCCGTGTTGTTTGGCTTCCTGTGCAAAAAACGAATAGTGGTGGCTGGAGTCCAATAACGCTTTCGACGGAATACAACCAACATTTAGACATGTACCCCCGGGACTCGGTTTATTATTTTTATCCGACCACTGATCTGCACAAGCCACTTTCATTCCCAACTGCGCACAACGGATTGCACATACATACCCGGCCGGACCGGCGCCGATGACGACTACTTCATAAGACGAATTTTTCATATTACATGTGCAACAGCAACTGAACCGGGTCTTCGATAATTTTTTTCACTCGACTTAAAAACAATACCGCATCGCGACCGTCGATAATTCTATGGTCATACGATAGTGCCAGGTACATCATCGGCCTGATTTTAATTTCATCATTTATTACAACCGGTCGCTTTTCTATTGCATGCATTCCCAGTATTGCACTTTGAGGCGGATTGATTATGGGTGTAGACATCATGGAACCGAACACGCCACCGTTGGTAATGGTAAATGTGCCTCCCGAAAGTTCTTCGATCGCCAGTTTATTATCGCGTGCTCGAGCTGCCAATTCATTCAGTTCGATTTCAATTGCACTCAGCGATTTGGCTTCAGCGCTGCGAATTACAGGAACCACTAAACCGCGTTCGGCACTGACGGCGATACCAATATTCATGTAGCGGTGGTACACAATTTCTTCATTCTCAATGGAAGCATTGATTACCGGGTATTCTTTTAAAGCTTCCACTGCGGCCAAAACAAAAAACGACATAAAACCCAGTTTCACGTCATACTGCTCTTTGAATCTGTCTTTATATTTTTCCCGGATTTCCAGAATTTTTTGCATGCTCACTTCGTTAAACGTAGTCAACATTGCATATTCTTGCTGCGCGGTCACTAATCTTTCGGCGATTCTCTTGCGCAGACTGCTCATGGGTACGCGCTCAGCTTCTCTGAGCTGGGAAAGCGCCGGCGAAACTTCGATTAAATCCGACTGTGCGCCAATGTTACGCAACACATCTTCTTTGGTAATTCGATTGTCTTTACCGGTCGGGTCGATATCTTCGACGGTGAGATCATGTTCCTGCATCATTTTTCTAACCGCGGGGCTGGTTTTAGCCTGCGATGACGGTGCTTTTTCAGGCTTTGATTCAACTTTCGCCGGAGCCGGTTCTGCGTGCTCTTTCTGTTTTTGCGCAGGAGCTTCTGCAGATGTACTAACAGCTCCTGCCGCCATTAGTCCGATAACTTCCTTGCTCGCTACTGTCTCATTCTGTGCTTTTATAATTTTTTCCAGCACTCCGTCGGCAGGCGCAGGAATTTCCAGTACAACTTTGTCGGTTTCAACTTCTACCAGTGTTTCGCCTTGTACTACCTCGTCCCCTACCTGTTTTAGCCAGGCTCCTACCGTGCCTTCACTAACAGATTCGGAAAATTCCGGAATTGTGACATCAATGCTCAATGTTTGCGCCTTCTGTAATAAAACTTGTTTAGCTTACGCTGCGTAATTCGACACCACTTTTTTTACTCGTAATTTCAAGCGCTTCCTGCACCAGCCGGTTTTGTTGCTTGCGGTGTAAATGCAGATAGCCGACAGCAGGAGATGCCGAATAGTCCCGTCCCACATACTCTAGTGTCTGATGCGGCGAGATACAAGCCGGAAGATTCCTGCGGGATTGCATGTAAAACCATGCACCCTGGTTGCGCGGTTCTTCCTGCACCCAGACTATTTGGGGTACATGATGATATTGGGCAAGTTGTTCTTTCAGCGCTTCTTTTGGAAACGGATAAAGCTGTTCGATGCGAATTATGGCGATGTCATTTACTTTATTGGTATGTTTGGCTTCCAGCAAATCATAGTAAACCTTGCCTGCACACAGGATTACCTTGCGGATGGATTTTGTCTCGATATTATCCGACTCCGCTATAATTTGCTTAAATTCACCATTGATTAACTCTCCCAACGGCGATGTGGACCGCGGATGCCGCAACAAACTTTTTGGCGTAAATACGATTAACGGTTTTCGATAAGGCCGTAACATTTGACGGCGCAATAAATGGAATAATTGTGCCGGCGTTGTGGGAACCGCGACTTGCATATTTTCTTCCGCGCACAATTGCAGATAACGTTCCGGTCGTGCCGATGAATGTTCCGGTCCCTGACCATCGTAGCCGTGGGGCAAAAACAGCACCAAACCGCAATAGCGCTGCCATTTCACTTCGGACGAACTCAGAAACTGATCGATAATTACCTGGGCATTATTGGCAAAATCACCAAACTGGGCCTCCCAGATAACCAGCGAACTGGGCTCCGATGTTGCATAACCGACTTCGTAACCCAGCACTGCTTCTTCGGATAACAGGCTGTTAATCGGCAGAAACTGCGGTTGCTTGTTGTAGAGATTGCGTAAGGGAATATAAACTTCTCCGGTATCCTGGTGATACAGTGCGCAATGGCGGTGAAAAAATGTTCCCCGCACACTGTCCTGTCCGGAAAGTCGAATCGGATAACCGTCTTTCAGCAAAGAGCCGTACGCAAGCATTTCCGCAAACCCCCAGTCGACCTCCGCTTTGCCGCTGGCCATTAATTTACGGTCATCCAGAATTTTCTGCACGGCGCGGTGAACCGAAAAACCGTCCGGAACATTGGTTAATACGGATGCGATATCGTTGATTACCTCAGGCGCAATACCGGTTTCGACCCGTTGTGTCCAGTGGGTGCCCAGGTAAGGACGAAAGTCCACCATATATTTGGACCGACTTGGTTTCGCGACTTCGCTGCATACCGGTTTGCCGCTCACCAGGTTTGCCACGTATTCTTTTTCTATATTCTTGTAGTCATCCTGCGCGACAACTCCTTCTTGCAGCAATTGCTGAAAATAAAGCGTCTCTACGTGTTCTTTGTTGCGAATTCGTTTATACATCAACGGTTGTGTTACTGCGGGTTCGTCGGCTTCGGAATGGCCGTGGCGACGATAACAAATCAGGTCGATTACCACGTCGCGCGAATATTTCATACGATAATCCAGCGCCAGCTCGGTTACGAACACAACCGCCTCGGGGTCGTCACCGTTGACATGTAATATTGGTGCCTGCACCATTTTGGCCACATCTGTGCAGTACAAAGTAGAACGTGAATCCAGCGGATCGCTGGTAGTAAACCCGATTTGATTGTTTACGACGATATGTATGGTGCCTCCAGTGGTGTACCCGCGGGTGCTGGAAAGATTCAAGGTTTCCATCACCACGCCCTGGCCCGCAAATGCCGCATCGCCATGCACCAAAACCGGAATAACCTGTTTACGTTTTCTGTCGTGGCGTCGCTCCTGTCGCGCGCGCACCGAACCTTCAACAACCGGATCAATAATTTCCAGGTGCGAAGGATTAAACGACAAAACTGTATGTACCGGACGTTTACTGGTTTTCAGATCGATCGAGAAGCCTTTATGGTATTTAACATCGCCAGAACCGAATTCCGGATCAACATTGTCTTCAAATTCTTCGAACAGGTCGCGCGGATTTTTGCCCAGAATGTTGACCAGTACATTAAGACGACCGCGATGGGCCATGCCGATGATGGTTTCTTTAACTCCATGTTCACCCGAACGCTGGATAAGAGCATCCAGCAACGGTATTAAACTGGTTCCCCCTTCCAAGGAAAATCGTTTTTGCCCGACATATTTTCGATGCAAATACATTTCCAGCGCACTGGCGGCGATCAGGCGTTCAAGAATGCGTCTTTTTTTTACAACGCTGAAGTTTTGTGTCGGATATTCCGATTCCAGACGATGCCGCACCCAGTATTTTTGCGCCGGGTCGGAAATATGCTCCAACTCCGCGCCGATACTGCCGCAATAAGTGGTCGACAGCATATTTAAAATTTCACGCAAAGCCCGTTTACCTTCGCCTTTACGTCCACCGAGGTAAAATTCGGCATCAAGATCGCTGGAACTTAATCCATGATATTCGGGATTCAACATTTCGATTTCTGGGCGACCTTCGGCATGCAAAGGGTCAATGCTTGCCTGGCGGTGACCCAGTGCACGATAAGCCCTGATTAAACGTAAAACAGCGGTTTGTTTACTTTGTGCTTTGCTGGATGTCTTGCTGGCTTTCCCGGGTTTACCGGCTACCGCCGGTCTGCGCGAGCGCAGCCGCTGCTGTGTCAATGCATGCATTGAACGATTTTTTGCATCGTTCGAGTTCTCCAGTTGCTGGAAATACGATTGCCAGGAGGCGCTGACTTGTTGAGGATCCGATAAATATAAGCCGTAGAGATGTTCAATATAATCTGCGTTGCCACCATAAATATGTTGATTGTTTTTATGGCTCATTTTGATAGGCCGAATGTTGATAGTGCTTATTTAATTGCGCATGTTTGCTCGTATACTCACATTATACTTATTTTTTAAGACCCTCTAATGACGAATTTAATTACATGGTATGTGTAGGGCGATCCGCCTGCAATGCACCCCCCAACAGTGCTTCAATTTTGGTACGGGTTTCACCGCCGTCCTGATTACTGAACTGTACACCGATACCGGTGGTACGATTGCCCTGAGCTCCATGCGGAGTTATCCAGACTACGTTGCCTGCAACCGGGATACGCTCTGTTTCTTCCATTAAGGTCAACAACATAAAAACTTCTTCGCCAATCTCGAAGCTTTTGTTGGTTGGAATAAACAGGCCGCCGTTTTTTACGAACGGGATGTAGGAAGCATACAGTGATCCTTTATCCTTGATCGCCAGCGATATAATTCCTCGACCACTCTGCGCCATTTTTATTTTCTCGCAACTATGTCCATGTATTTATTAAGATTTTTCTAGCATTTGCCGGCTTCGCAACAATAATTCTTCGACAAACAACCGCCGATTCAGGCTGTTATCAAATATTTTTCTGCGGTCCAGCAGCCAATCCCATAATTCCAGTAGCAACGGTACTTCCAAACGAGGAGCAAGCGCAAGTAGGGACCGATAAAAGTCTGGATTTTCGAGAGTTACGGGGTCTTCGTCGCTTTTTAGGCGCATTAGGTCCAGAACCAGCCCTTGCAGCCACTGAATCCCCTGCACCACCGAAATACTGTCGAACCGTGAGGAAATGTCCATGGGATTCGCCGAATTTTCAGCCAGTTGCAGGAACCCCTGAATCACTTCGTTTCGTTGCTCCAGCAAATCTGTTTCCTGTAGCTGCAACGCCAGCAAGGGCGACCCTTGAGCCACCGCCAGCAGCGGCTTCCAATCGACACTGTCTTCGCGAGCTTGCAGCCAGGCCAGTCCCTGTTGATGTTCGGGCGAGTTTATCAGTACGGACTGACAACGACTTCGAATCGTCGCCGGCAGGGTTTGCGGCTGATCGGATACCAAAATAATAAGTGTATGATCGGGCGGTTCTTCCAGGGTTTTTAGCAAAGCGTTGGCTGCGTTGGTATTCATTTGATGCGCCGACTCGATCAGTGCGATTTTATAGGCATCGTAATGGCGGGTTAAACTCAATCGTTCTATCAACAAGCGAATATCGTCGACAGTAATCGCAGAATCGGCTTCCTCGGGAACGATGCGAGTAAAATCAGGATAGGTATTGGCGCTAAACAACTGACAATATTTGCATGTGCCACAGGGCATTCCGTCATTTGCGCGCCGATCGCATAAAATAGACGCACACAAATTGATGACAAATGAAGCTTTGCCTACCCCCGCCTGGCCGGTCAGCAACACCGCGTGTGGAAGCTCATTGTTTTCCAGTAAACGCTGAAAATAATTCCACTGCTGATCTTGCCAAGGATAAATTGATTCCACTGCGACCTTTAATGTTGTTGTATTAAATTATCCAGAATTGTTTTAATTTCGACTTGTACTTCGGCAATGGATTGGGTTGCATCGACAACACGTATGCGTTCGTGATGAAACTCAGCCAACTGCAAGTAGCCATTACGTACTTTGGTATGAAATTCATGTTGCTCGTTTTCGAATCTGTCCTGATTACCACGAACAGCAACCCGCTGCACACTTACATCTAGCGATACGTCCAGCAATATAGTCAAATCAGGTTTTAATTCACCAATTGAAATAGCACGTAATTCGTCGATACGCTCCAGCGATACATTACGCCCATAGCCCTGGTAGGCATAACTTGCATCGTAAAAGCGGTCGCTCACCACCCAGGTTCCTGACTGCAATGTCGGTTCTATGACTTTGTTCACATGCTCCAAGCGTGCTGCAAACATAAGCAATAACTCTGTTTCGGCGTCCATGGCCGGCAATTCATTATCCAGCAAAATGCTTCTGATTTTCTCACCCACCGGCGTACCGCCCGGCTCGCGAGTACACAACACCTTATGCCCGTGATCCCGCAAATAATTTGCGACGAAATCGAGTTGAGTACTCTTGCCTGTTCCCTCGACGCCTTCCAAAGTAATGAATCGTCCGCGCATTGTTACTTCCCCAATTGGTATTTGCGTACCGCTTGTTGATGCTCTTTATACGTTTTTGAAAAATGGTGCGTGCCATCTTTCTTGGATACAAAATACAGTTCGCCGGTTATGTCCGGGTGTAGTACGGCTTTAATAGCAGCCGCACTCGGTAACGCTATCGGCGTCGGCGGCAACCCGTAACGGGTGTAAGTATTATAAGGCGAATCGGTTTCCAGATGCTTGCGCGTAATGTTACCGTCAAATTTGCTGCCCAAGCCGTAAATTACAGTCGGGTCGGTTTGCAGTCGCATGCGTTTTTGCAACCTTGAAATAAATACACCGGCTATTCTTGGCCGCTCTTCGGCCGCGCCGGTTTCTTTTTCTACGATCGACGCGAGAATCAACGCCTCATACGGACTACTTACGAATGAATCCGCACTACGCTGCGGCCATTCCCGATCGAGTAATTTACGCAATAAATTATAACTTTGTCGCAAAATATCGATGTCTTTGGTGCCGGCGGAGAAATTAAACGTTTCCGGTAAAAACAAGCCTTCCAGGTGATCCTGCGTGATACCCAGCGAAGTTTTGATATCGTTAATGCCTTGAATAGTATGCTCCAGCTTTGGATGTTGACGCACCAGCTCCCAAAAATCATTGAATGTCTTACCCTCGATTACGGTAAGACTGTATTGCACCGTTTTCCCGCTGACCAATGCTTCCAGAATTTCCGCCGGCGTTTGCTCAAATGTAAACCGGTATTCTCCGGATTTAATTTGTTGTGTTTTTTCTTCATACATCGCCAACAATTTAAAATAAAATGGCTTGCTGATTAATTCAGCCTGATGAAGTTTTTTCGCCACATTATTGAACGACGCTCCCGGCTCTATCAGCAGTTCTATCTCGTTACTACTATTTCCGGCCGGCAAATGCACGTATCGATGAACTTTGTGCGCAAAAACTCCCGCACCGACAATAATCACGAGAACCAGGATTGTAAAAAATTTAAGCATTTAAACGGACGTATATAAAGATGACACGTTAGCGTGCAAATACTGCATCAAGCGACGCGTAGATTCGCTTACCGAAAATTTACTGGACTGAAATTCTATTACAGGCCATACGCCAATTACACTATTACAGACAAAAATTGCATCCGCAGCAAGCAACTGCTGCAGAGTTACGGCAGACTGCTCACACTGCATCGAAAATTTGTCCGCATTTTGCAATATAAAATTACGCATCACGCCTTCCACGCCGGCCCGGTCTAGCTGCGGTGTAATCCATTTACCTTCGGCTTCAAAAAATACATTACTCATTGTGCCTTCAATGACGTGACCTTCTTGGTCGAGAGTAATTCCCTCCGCAAATCCTTGCGTCCATTCACTGCGCGCAATCACCTGATCGAGTCGATTAAGGTGCTTTAGTCCGGCCAATGCAGAATTGCTCGGCAATCGATGCCGGCACAGCTGTAATCGAATTCCGGAGGTGTAATTATGCAAAGGGATGTCTGTTAATTCATTGCGATATACCACACGAGTACTTGTCTGATCATTCGGATCATACTGATAACCTCGCGCTCTTACACCACGGGTAATAATTATTTTAATAATACAGTCGGATTGCTGTGCACATTCGGATAATTCGGCAAGAACTAAATCTTTTTCGAGCATGCAAATATCTAATTTTTTGCATCCCATTTGCAGACGGCGCATATGTTCGTCGAACAAAACAGGCCGGCCCCGCTGACACAATATCGTTTCAAACAAACCATCCCCATATAGCAAGCCACGATCTTCCACAGAGATGTGGCTGACTTTTTTTCCGTTAACTAACATGAGTTTCGAATCAGGCGAAATTGGCAGGCTGAAAACTGAATTGACAAACAGCGACGTTGCATACACGCCACGGTATTTCGGAGTGAAATAAAAATTATATAGAACTTAAATGCGCTTGAATGCAACTGTACCGTTGGTGCCGCCAAAGCCAAAGGAATTTGAAATTGCAATGGAAATCGATGCGTCGCGAGCTTCATTCGGAACGTAATCCAAATCGCACTGCGGATCAGGAGTTGCATAATTAATTGTCGGCGGCAACACCTGGTTATGAATTGCCAATACCGTAAACAGCGCCTCTACTCCGCCCGCGGCACCCAATAAATGCCCGGTCATGGACTTGGTGGAACTTACCGCTACTTTATATGCATGATCCCCTAAAGCTGCTTTTACGCCCTCGGTTTCAGCGATATCGCCAGCCGGCGTGGAAGTTCCATGAGCGTTAATATAATCGACGTCTTCCACATTGACGCCCGCGTCGCGTAAGGCATTTTTCATACACTGTGCCGCACCTAAACCACCTGCTGCAGGTTGCGTCATATGATGAGCATCGCTGCTCATGCCATACCCGACCAGCTCACAATACATTTTGGCGCCACGCGCTTTGGCATGTTCATATTCTTCCAGCACCAGTACACCGGCGCCATCACCCAGCACAAAACCGTCGCGATTTAAATCCCAGGGACGACTGGCCGTTTCCGGATCATCGTTGTGCGACGCGCTTAGCGCACGTGCATAGGCGGATTCGCCGCTGCACGTGCGCTAAGCGCGTCGCACAAC
>JANQOT010000088.1 GCA_028285655.1 Gammaproteobacteria bacterium | reverse complement strand
CCTTGGGCCTTTTTTTATGCAAGGCGGCGGCTGCAAAAGCCGATTACTGCGTTAAAAATTATTTTCAAAATACTCATTTACTGATTTGTAAACTCCGTTTTTAAAAATAATTTTTGCCTTGTACTCGGCTTTTTCGCTCACCGCTTTACCATATCAACGCTTATCGTCATTCCCGTGAAGACGGGAATCTAGTAAATCATTGTCGCGTAGCGACACCTAAGTCATTACTCAGAACTAAAATTTATCGAGTAATTATCTTCAACAACTCTTCAATCGACTGATACTGTAAATCCAGCATGGTCTGGTCCGCGTACTGCATATGTGGAACGGGAATCACTGGAAAAGATAGTCGTGCACGCAAGTCTTCCAGATTATCCATGGCACGTTCTTCGTGAACGCGGTACTGGTTCAACACCACCGCAAGCAGTGTCAGCTTGCGGTGTTGAATGGCCTCAATTGCCAGCAATGCCTGGTTAATACAACCCAGGCGATCCTGCACGATTAACAGTACATCACTTTTCAGTTTTTGCGCCAGATCGGCGTTCAAACCATCGGTGCACAAGGGAGAATAAAACCCGCCGGCGCCTTCCACCAACAGCATATCTGCAGGTTCATCGAGTTTGCATGCATTTACTAAGTCTTTAACGGTTACCGTATCTTCTGCCAGTCGTACTGCACGTTCAGGAGAAATCGGCGGTTCGTAACGATACGGACATATCTCGGCCAGCGAAACAGTATCGTGTGTCGCGCGCGCATACAGGGTCGCATCTTCCGGAATCAGCTCGCCGTGTTGCAGCTCGCAACCGGTTTCGATCGGTTTGCGCGGAATGCACACTCGCCCGGATTTATTTAATGCTTTTACCAGAATGCTGCCGACATAAGTTTTACCGACGCCGGTGTCGGTGCCGGTGATAAAAAGAGTATTCATTTTGGGCTAGATGTCTTTAATTTTCGATTTACAGGAATTATATATAAATGACTTTGAATGAACTAATATGCAGTAATTAAATTTTAGTAAATGCCTGCTTTCTGCTAAAAGTGGATATTAAATTTTTTATGAACCAGGTGAATTTTTGAAGATATTCTTCAGTCTCACTCTTAATTTTCGAACAAAAATTGTTTTATAGGAAACGATAGTAATGGTCAAACCGAAATCTTTGGATGACTTGACAGGAAAACGGCAAAGAGTTTCAGAGCTTGTAGAAAATCCCAGGTTTACTCAATTTATTACCGGATTGATTCTTGTAAACGCAGTAACGCTAGGTTTAGAGACCGATGCAAATATAATGAAAAACTTCGGATATTGGCTTTTGCTAATCGACAAGATCATTCTGGTTATATTTACAGCAGAACTGGTGTTTAAATTTTATGCATACAGATTTTCATTTTTTAAGTCCGGGTGGAACATATTTGACTTTCTTATCGTGTCCATAGCTTGGGTTCCCACCACCGGTGCCCTTTCGGTACTGCGCGCACTAAGAATTTTGCGTGTTCTCAGACTGCTTACCGTGGTACCGCAAATGCGTCGGGTTATTTCCGCGCTGGGCCACTCAATTCCAGGGATGATCTCGGTTATCGGCGTACTTTGTATAATTTTTTATGTTTCGGCGGTTTTAACTACAAAATTATTCGGGGATCACCCTGACCCTAATATGCAGGAATGGTTTGGGTCAGTCGGTGCATCTGCTTATACTTTATTTCAAATAATGACCCTGGAAAGCTGGTCCATGGGCATTGTCAGACCAGTTATGGAACATTACCCGCTTTCCTGGATATTCTTTGTTCCGTTTATCATTATCACCAGTTTTGCAGTGCTGAATTTATTCATCGGCATCATTGTAGATGCCATGCAAATTGCCCAGAAAGATACCAGGCAAATTGATAAATCAGAAATAAAAGAGTTTACGCATGATGAGTTAAGTTTAATTCACAAGCGTTTTGACAGATTGCAGGCAGAGATAGAGCGATTACATTCAGCCGGAAAAAAAGAATAAGCAGAGCAGCTCAGTGGCTTGAGCAGGATATTAGGGAGAATACTTTTTTAACATGCTAATACTTGTTTTGATTTATCCCGTTGCTTGTTGAATTATTCTGAAGTTCGATTTTTACGGTCTTAAAAAAAGAGCAGAATATATTTGGCGCTGAAGTTTTACTGTCGAAAAGCGATCCGGGTACCGAGTTTAAAATCTTTATACAATACGATGAATTGTTTAATTTGACGCAAGACTCTACAATTTAAACCTAATTTCCTTTATTTATATAGGTTAATGCCTGTGTATTTAAAATCACTTTATTTACTCCGAATGTAAATCGACTTTGAAGTTATAAATTTATGAAAACAGCAAGTATAAAATTCATATTAATCTCACTGCTATTATTTTCCGGCAGTGCATTTTCAGAAGATCGGCAGAATGAAAATACGCAAACCAGGCATGGCTCCTACCTTTGCTCCGCAGAATTTTCTTCCGGCTACGAGTTTAAAAACGGCAGATGGGTGCGTGACAGATTTATACCGGACGATAAATTCAAAATTGAAAAAACAGGCAATGGCGATTGGTCGGTCTATGAGTTCGAGACTGAGTTTGAGCATCAGGATTGCGGTCCGATAGAAGACGGGATTATTAAATGTAACGTAGAGGGGGAATTTACGTTAGATTTCGAAACCATGAAGTTTTCATTAACTTCAACAGCTTCTTATGTTCACAGTACAAGAAGAAATCGGGATCCGGTCGTATTAACGCTGGGCACATGCGTAAAATTATGAGCGTTAATAGTACTTGGTTTGCACATACCTTTTATTACAAAAATAGAATTCGATATACATTTTGAAAAAATTATCTCGAATACTTGTGTTTCAGCATGCGGCTTCCGAACACCCGGGAAGTTTTCGTAATTATTTTCAGGAGGACGGCATCGAATGGTGTCCTGTCGCGTTAAACCAGGAAGAGGCAATTCCTGCTCTGGACGGATTTGATGCATTGTGGGTGATGGGCGGGCCGATGGACGTGTGGGAAGAAGAAAAGTATCCCTGGCTTCGACAGGAAAAAGCGGTAATACGAGAAGCCGTATCGAAGCGTCATATGCCGTACTTGGGAATTTGTCTGGGACATCAATTATTGGCCGACGCACTTGGAGGCGAAGTGGGGCCGGCGACGCAATCGGAAATCGGGGTTTTTGATATTAATAAAACTTCAGCGGGGATAGAAAACGCTTTGTTGGATGGCCTGCCGAATACATTCAAGTGTTTGCAATGGCATAGTGCTGAAGTCAAGCGTGTTCCGGCTAATGCCAAAGTGCTTGCGTCGTCAAGCGCATGCGAAATTCAGGCGATGTCAATAAACAGCAACGCTTACAGTATCCAATTTCATATCGAAGCGACCCAAAATACGATTACGGAGTGGTGTCAAATTCCCGGCTTGAAATCGACACTGGAATCCAGGTTCGGTGAAAATGCAGTGGAAGAAATGAACCGGCAGACCAACCAGCACTTGAATGATATAAATCTGTATTCGAAATTTTTGTATCAAAACTGGAAACAGTTTATATGATTTTATTGCAAGTGCTTGAATCCGGGGATTTGCATAAATTGCGCGACCTCATAAAGCTCTACGAAGATGTATTTGAAATGAAAGATTTTGCAATGCCAAGCGATGAGTACTTGCAATCCTTGCTGCATAAAGACGGAATCACATTTTTGGTAGCAGAAAAAGACGGAGAAATTGTAGGCGGATTGACTGCGCATGATTTACCATCAACGTATTTCGAGGCAAACGAAGTATACGTATATGATCTCGCTGTGGCGAAAAACCATCAGCGTACGGGCATCGGTAAAAATTTATTAAAAGAACTGGCTGTGATATGCGAGAGGAAAGGCGAACGCGAGTTCTTTTTGCAGGCCGATATTGACGATCAAGATGCACTGGATTTTTATCGGTCTACCGGAGGTGCTGCTGAGAACGTGATTCATTTTTCTTACAGCACAAGACGTAAAGTCGAATGAAATTTTTACTGTCAGGTAATTAAAAAGAAACATACATGAAGAAACTGCTGGAGTATTTACTTGATCCGCAACCCGGCAGGGGCTGGAAAATTATTTTGTTCGGTATGCTGATTTTTGTGGTTTTCCTTAATGCCTATGGGTATCTGGTAGAGCAAAAGCTTCTGACCTACAGTCAGGGCCGGGTTTTGTATTGGTTGGCGATTTCGGGCTGGTTGGTCGGCGTGATAGGCGTCGTGAATCATTTTAAGTATGTGTTTAAATCCAGATCGAAATAGGCTGGTGAATTCAAAGACGAGTACATGCAAAAAGCCGGCCTAATAACGAGCGTGGCAGTGGCAGGCCAATATCCAGGAGTGGCGTCGTGCACATTTGGTGGATTCTGATCGCGGCTTCGGCCCTGGTGGGGATATTAACGGCAATTTATGTTAAAAAATCCTGGGCGATTTATCTGGCCGGAGCGGTACCGTGGTTTGGGCTATTGGCCGCAATACTGTACACCGAATATGTTAGACCCTATCAGGGTGGCGGTGCTTCGATGTGGCCGATTGCGCAATTATTCGGCGGTTTTGTGGCGGCCGGAACTGGAATACTGGCCTTTCTGGGGGTCAACAAGTTCACTGGGAAGGCAAAAAAATCTGAGTAAAAAATGTGGTAATAATTTATTATCCGGGTTTACCCAATCTATAGAGGAGCAAAAATGGCAGAAGCAAAAGGCTTGAACAAACCGGTGAAATTAAAAAGCGAGTTGGCGGAGTTTTTAGGTGCCAGCGAAATGCCTCGAACCGAAATAACCAAAAAGTTGTGGGACTATATAAAAGAGAACCAGCTACAGACGCGAACCGAGAACGGCAAAGCTGAAAATGCGGGAAAATATATCGTTGCCGATGCAAAATTGCTGCCGATTTTTAAAAATACCAAGTCCACCAGCAAATCCGGAAAGGTCACGGATCTCACCGGTTTAAGCGAAGGCCAGACTGTCAATATGATGCAAATGGCGGCGATCGTTGGTGCCAACATCGAATAGATTGATTTTTCATACTGGCGAAGTAGTGCAACGTTTGAATATAGAATTCTTCGGCGAGGTAATGTCGGCCTGCAAATAATGAATAGCTCAGAAGATCTTTTCCATTTGCAGCGCTTTGTAGCCGCGCAGGAAAAGATTTACGAGCAAGTATTGCAGGAGTTGCGCGACGGACACAAACGAACCCACTGGATGTGGTTCGTATTTCCGCAACTGGATGGCCTGGCATTCAGTTCAACGGCGAAGTTTTATGCAATTGGCTCGCTGGATGAAGCCAAGGCGTATTTACAGCACGATGTACTGGGGCGCAATTTACGCGAATGCGCGCAAACTGTTTTGATAATTGAAGGTCGCTCCGCGCATGATATTTTCGGCAGCCCCGATGATCTTAAATTAAAATCCTGTATGACATTGTTCGAGTTTGTCGACGGTCCGGAATCGATCTTCGGTAGAGTGCTGGACAAGCTATATGCGGGTGAACGCGACGACAAAACGTTGCAATTGCTGCAGAAGGTTTAAGCATGAAGAAAAAATTGGCAATTCCTGTAAAACTTATCGTGATGGATGCATTCGGCGCCGTATTGCTGGGGCTTGGAGTGGCGGAAATGTTTGCCGGCACCAATCTGGTGCCGCAGTCCTGGCAGTTTGATCACTATGCATTGATGATGATTATTTTCGGAATTGCGTTAATGCTCCCGATCGTTACCTATATGTTGAGCGGGCGAAAAAACAACACTGCACGCGAAATATAATATTACCGTTTTTGCATAGTTTTCTATGCTAATCTGAATTCATCCTGCAAGATTATCCGGGAGGTGAAATGTCTATCGAGTTGCTTCGCGATGTGCTGGCATGGAGCGCCTTGATCAATCTCGGCATACTGATTTTATGGTGGAGTTTTTTCAGTTGCGCGCATGACTGGGTATACCGCCTGCATGGCAAATGGTTTTGTCTGACGCTGGAAAAATTTGATGCGATTCATTACGCCGCAATGGCATTTTACAAGCTCAGTATATTTTTATTTATGCTGGTTCCTTATTTGGCTATCCGTATTGTTTTATCGGGATGAAAATCTGGGTTGACGCCGACGCCTGCCCGGTCGCGATCAAGGAAATTCTGTTCCGCGCAGCGGAACGCACCGGCATCGAACTGATCCTGGTGGCAAATCAGGCGTTACGCAAACCAGCGTTACCCAATATAAAAATGCTGCAAGTTTCGACCGGTTTCGATGTTGCCGATAATGAAATCGTCAAACGCGTCAAGCCGCAGGATCTGGTTATTACCGCAGATATTCCTCTGGCAGCGGAAGTGCTGGCCAGGCAAGCACAGGCGCTGAATCCGCGCGGTGAGCTGTATGTGCCGGATAGCATAAAATCGAAACTGAGCACGCGTGATTTTATGGATACTCTGCGCGGCAGCGGAATTCAAACCGGAGGCCCGTCGGCCTTAAGCTCCGGCGACCGCAGGGCATTTGCCGGTCAACTGGATAAGATTCTGACTCGGCATACTCGCAAGGCTTAACCGCCGGAATTCATTTCTCGCTACTTCCAGACGATTGCTGTACTGTGGTCCGTGGTGGCAGGATGAAAACGAACCTATATATTGCCGAGTATTTCGGCATGTTGTGGCTGATACCCGTCTTCAGCGCCCGGCAGTAAAATGCGGTATCTAAATATTTAGGAGCAAGTATGTCTTTATTAATTGGCGACAACCTGGTGGTCAGCATGCATTACACGTTAACCGACGATGAAGGTAATGTGCTGGATAGTTCGGAAGGCGGTGAAGCCTTGTCGTATTTGCATGGAGCCGGCAATATTATTCCAGGGCTGGAAAAAGCACTGACCGGAAAAGTCGCAAACGATAGCCTGGAAGTGCGCGTCGAGCCCGAAGAAGCCTATGGCGCCGTTATTCCGGAACTTATTCAAACTATCGACAAAGCCGCGTTTCAGGAAGTGGAGTCGCTGGAGCCCGGTATGGCATTTGAAGCGCAGGGTCCGGAAGGGCAAGTGCAGCGAATTGTCGTCAAGAAAGTCGAAGGGAACGACGTTACGATCGACGGGAACCACCCTTTGGCCGGAGTCGCATTGACCTTTGCGGTACAAATCCTAGCAGTGCGCGAAGCTACCCAGGAAGAAATCGAACACGGCCATGTCCACTAGGCCGGATCAATTTTTACAACAATAACTCTTCTTCGATAGGAACATAGACACTTGCTGCATTGATAAGTGATTTGGCGGTGAGTGCGGGGACTCCGTACACATAAGTGCTTACGGCGTATCTGGCGTTAATTTTTTGCAGTAATAAATCAAAGTCGCCATCGCCGGATAACAATATGATGGTATCGACTTCCTCGGCGGCCTCCAGAATATCGATCGTAATTCCGACATCCCAATCGCCTTTGCTGGAACCGTCACTGCGCTGAATATACGGCTTTAATTTAATCGTAAATCCGATTTTCTGCAGTGTATTCTGGAACTTTTGTTGTTGACTGTCGCCACGGTCGATTGCATAGGCATTGGCAATACTGATTCTTCCCATGGCATCACAGTGTTCCCAGAATTTACGGTAATTAAACTGGCGTTGATACGCTTGTCGCGTGGTGTAATAAATATTTTGCACATCCGCAAACACTGCAATTTTTTTCAAATCAGTCACCCGTGGATGTAACTCGATCTAACTGTTTCTGCGTAACAGACAGAAAGTTATATCATCGTGCTCGGCAAATTTGCTTTGTGTTATGTGCTTGATTTTTTTCAATAAAGCAATGGCCGCCTGTTCCAGGGTGCCCGAACGAATCAAATTCACAATGTCTTTAGTGACCATAATGTCGCTGAGACCGTCGGAACAAAGCAATACGGTATCGTTTTTATTTAACGTTAACGCCGGGCCGATCTCGACATACATTTCCTGTGTGCCCAGCAGATTGGAAACAATATGACTCAAGGCGGCGAGTTGTTTGGGATCATTTACGCCGATTCCGCCGCGGTAAAGATATCCGATGGGGGAGTGCGGAAAGTTAATATATTTAATTTTACCGTGCCGGCCCGTGACGATAAGAATAGAGTCGCCCACATAAATCGGTTGAACCTTATTCTTTTCCACTAACATCATGGCGACTGTGGAGCCGCTACCATTTTTTTTACGCAGAATTTTTTTATTGGCGCTGAAAATACAATCAATCGCTACATCGCGTAAAGATTGCGCATGTTTGTTTTTATATGACCTGAAGATTCTATTGATAGTGTCGATGATATGCTGCGAAGCGGCGGCCCCTGCCGGCAGACCACCGGCTCCGTCGGCAACCACTGCAATTCCCTTATGCTGGTCGAGCGCGAACGCGGCGGCGGCATCTTCATTGTTGGGGCCGTGCCCGACATTCGTTACCGTCGCGACAGCGACTGAAGCGAAGGGCAATTCCTGCAGTAATGGATTTTCCGATGTCGATTGCGGGCAAATTACAGCGCGGTTTTTTACCATGCCATCGTCTCGATATGGCTGCGCAGACGTTGTATGGTGGGAAATTTTTTTAATATTAACGAACGCTTTTGCCCGCAAATTATATTCTTGATAACGTCATGTTGCATCGCATAGCGTTTTTCACCACCCAGCGTTTTATAAAAAATTTTAATCAGGTCGACGATGTCTTCTTTTTTGTTTTCGATTTTACTGTCTCCCCATTGATACATATCCACAAGTTTAAGGTCGAATCCCAGACCAAAACGCTTGATTATTATATTGTCCAGGTGCAAGTCTCCATGGTACTCATTTTTATTGTGAATTTCTTCGATTCCGCAGGCCAATGCATGCAGCAAATGTAACGCCTGAAATGGTTGTAAAACGCTGCGATGAAATTTTTTCAAGAATAGACTTAATATTTCTCCTTCGATGTATTCCGAAATCAACAAAGAGATTTGTTTTTTCTTGAGTACGATAGTTTCCTCGGCATGGTACTGAATTAGAATGGAGCAGTCGCGCAGTTTATGCAGTTTCTGTGCGTATTTTTTCGAAACTTTACCGTTAATATTTTTGTCCGGATAAAATAGTTTGGCGGCTCTTTCAATGCGGGTGTTGATTTCCCGGACTTTGTATACCTCGCCTTCCCAGCCGCTACCAATGAGGCTGACGACTTCATATTTTTTGGCAATCACTCTTCCCGGAGTGAGTAAATGGTCTATTCCCATTGAATTAATTAGCTAGGTTATATTGGTAGGAATAGTTTCGGCGGGTTGCCGGCCGGTATTATCGAAATCACTTTTGCTGTCCGCAATATCGCGCGCGATTTCTCTTAAATCGTCGGCCGTTAATTCGCCTTCTTTAATACTAACCAGGTCGTCGTGTGTCAGCGCCTTGAGTAACTCTCTGGTTTCTATATCGAATCCTTTGCATGCTTGCAACAAGGTCGTGTGCAAAGGACTTGAGTCGTCGTTCATTAAACGCCCCTTACATAATAAATATTTCGTTACAACATACGCCTATATTTATCCCAATCTGTACATGCAGAAATATCGCTATTAGGGGGATTTGTAAAGAAGAATTTTAGTAGCCGTCCAACAATGTTGGCAAGCTTATTGCGACAAAAGCCGGTCGGCAGCTTCCTGGTACTTGGCTTGCGTGTTATCGACGATGTTCTGCGGTAATTCCGGCCCCGGTGCTTTTTTGTCCCAGTCCAGCGTTTCCAGGTAGTCGCGAATGTATTGCTTGTCGAAACTGCTGGGGTTCTCGCCGGGCACGTAACTGTCAGCCGGCCAGAAGCGGGAGGAATCGGGCGTAAGAACTTCGTCGATCAAAGTCAGATTACCTTTGTCGTCCAGGCCGAACTCGAATTTGGTGTCGGCAATAATAATGCCTTTGTTCAAGGCGTAAGCGGCCGCGTTTTCGTACAGGCGAATACTGATCGTGCGCACCTGCTCGGCAATATCCGCACCAAGTAACTTGACGGTTTCGGCAAAAGAAATATTTTCGTCGTGCTGGCCGACATCGGCCTTGGTCGAAGGCGTAAACAAGGTTTCCGGCAGTTTGCCTGCCAGCGGAATATCGGTGGGCAGGGAAATACCGCATACCGACTGTTCGGCCTGGTACTCTTTCCACCCGGAACCGATCAGGTAACCGCGCACAATGGCTTCTACCGGCAACGCTTTCAGCCTTTGCACAATCACTGCGCGGCCTTCCAGCTGTGCGGCTTCGTGCTCGGGCAGCCCCAGTTGTTCGATTGTCATATCACTGAGCTGGCTGGGCACCAATTTTCGAAATCGTTCAAACCAGAAGTTCGATACGCTGGTAAGAATGACGCCCTTGCCCGGAATTGGCGTGGGCAATATTACATCAAAGGCCGAAATACGGTCGGTGGCGACAATCAACATATGTTGAGCGTCCACATCGTAAATATCCCTGACTTTGCCGCGATGAATCATCGGCAGCGAGCTCAGCGAGGTTTCGTAAATCGTATTCGGCATGGAATTTTCCAAAAAGAGGCGAATTGTAGGCTGAATGGCGGCGTAAAACTACATATTAGCGCTGGCCTTACGCTGCCAAAGGGTGGAAAATGCGCGTTTTTTCCAGCGAGAAAGGCCATATGGTAAAAGTCGGCATCATTATGGGCAGCGATAGCGACTGGTCGGTCATGCAGTCGGCAGCTTCCACTTTGGAAAAATTCGGCGTCGAGTTCGAAACCAGGGTCGTATCCGCCCACCGTACTCCGCAGCTTTTATACGACTATGCGGCCGGCGCGAAGCAACGGGGGTTGGCCTGTATTATCGCCGGTGCCGGCGGTGCGGCGCATTTACCCGGTATGGCGGCGGCCATCAGCAGTATTCCGGTACTGGGAGTGCCGGTTCCAAGCAAGCACCTGCAGGGCCAGGATTCATTATTGTCGATTGTGCAAATGCCCAAGGGCGTGCCGGTGGCGACCTTTGCGATCGGCGAAGCCGGCGCCGTGAACGCGGCATTGTTTGCGGTGTCGATGCTGGCCAATCACGATCCCGGTCTGGCCGATAAGTTAACGACCTTTCGTGACCAGCAACGCGACCAGGTATTAGAGAAAGTACTGCCTCCCAAATAATGGTAAGTCCGGAAGCCACACTAGGAATGCTGGGCGGCGGCCAGCTCGGACGCATGTTCGCTATAGCGGCTGCTCGATTGGGCTACCGGGTATGGGTGTTCGACCCCAACCAGCAAAGCCCGGCCGGCGAAGTTGCGGCCAGGCATATTCAGGCCGACTACGATGATTACGACGCGTTAAAAGAATTCGGTTCCGAATGCGCTGTTGTCACTACAGAATTTGAAAATATTCCCGCCAAAACACTGGAGTACTTGCAAAAGTACTGCACGGTGTGTCCGAATCCAAATGCGGTACATATCGCCCAGAATCGTATTCGTGAAAAACAGTTTGTAAATGACCTGGGAATTCCGACTTCAAATTTTATCGCAGTCAATTCCTTGCAGGATCTTGCCGCTGACTGCGGCTTGCAATGGCCGTGCATTCTAAAAACCGCTCAATTCGGTTACGACGGTAAAGGCCAGCAAATCGTGGAAAATCTGGACGCAGCAAAATCAGCATTTTCCGAACTGGGCCAGGTGCCCTGCATTCTGGAAGAAAAAGTTCAACTGGCAAAAGAAATATCGGTCGTGCTGGGGCGCAATGAACACGGTGAAGTCTGTTATTTTCCCAGCGCCAACAATGAACACAAAAACGGTATCTTGCATATCAGCAGTGTGCCGGCGGAAATATCCGAGGAGCTACAAACCTACGCCTGTGAGCTGGCGCATCGTATATCCGAGGCGCTGGATTATGTCGGGATTTTTACCGTCGAGTATTTTATCGACCAGCAAAACCATTTGCTGGTAAACGAAATCGCGCCGCGAGTGCACAATAGCGGGCACTACACACTGGATGCCTGTCATGTCTCCCAGTTCGAACAACAGGTGCGCATGATTTGCGGCTGGCCGCCGGCCGATACCCGTGTTCACAGTGCAGTTGCGATGGTGAATATTTTGGGCGAGGCCTGGCAGGATGGAAAATTCCCGGCCACCGATTTGTTGGGAAACATCAATGTGCATTTGCATCTCTACGGCAAGCAGGGCCCGAAACCGGGCCGAAAAATGGGCCACTTCAATGTGCTGGCCGACAATGTTGCGGATGCGCGCAAACTGGCAATACAGGTATATCGGCAAATGATGGAGCAAGCAGAATAGTGCCGGCTGCATTTAAAGCATTTCGCATCCATGCCGGCAAAGAATTTGAACGCGCGGGCATCGAAAGCATGCAGCTGGATGATTTATCAAACGGCGATGTTGTGATTCGCGTGCAGTATTCCGGAGTGAATTACAAAGATGCACTTGCCGGGACCGGTAAAGGCAAAATTTTGCGTACATCGCCTTTAAACGGCGGCATTGATCTGGCCGGTGCGGTGGTGTCTTCCGCAGACGACAGATTTAAACCCGACCAGGCCGTGCTGCTAAACGGCAGCGGCCTGAGCGAGGTGCATGACGGCGGATACAGCCAGTATGCGCGAGTACCGGCAGACTGGGTGGTGCCGATGCCGGCGGGTTTGAATGCAAAAAAAGCCATGCTCATCGGTACCGCGGGGTTTACCGCGGCGCTGGCCATCCAGCGCTTGCAAGATAATCATCAGCAACCCGGTCAGGGACCTATATTGGTAACTGGTGCGACCGGCGGCGTCGGCAGTTTTGCCATCATGTTGCTGAGTCAGCTTGGCTACGAGGTGGTAGCCCTTACGCGTAAAGTGGAAGAAAAGGAATATTTGCAATCTCTGGGTGCCGACTCTGTATTGAGCTTTGATGAGGTGGTGCAAGATCATGCGCCGTTGCATAAAGGTCGCTGGGGTGGCGCGATCGACAATATTGGCGGCGCAACCCTGGCGTGGTTGACCAAAACGGTAAAACCCTGGGGAAATATCGTCAGCATCGGTATGGCCGGGGGGATGCAAGTGGAAACCACGACCATGCCGTTTATTTTACGTGGAGTGTCGTTACTGGGAGTGACCTCGTCTGCCTGCCCGCAGGAATTGCGCAAGCAAATCTGGCAGCGACTGGGTGGCGAGCTGTACCCGCACAAGCTGGAGCAAATATGCAGCGCAGAAATTTCTCTGGAACAGTTACCGGAAGCATTCGATAAATTATTGAACGGTACGGTTCGAGGAAGGCAGATAGTATGTGTTTAAAAAAATGTAAATGGTTAGTTATCGTATTTGTAACAATCGGGCTCGCCCTGTATCTGGTTTCTCCTTACGCCAAACAAGGCACTCCTTTTGCCTTGCCCGAGTTCACCCAGACCTCTGCCGAGTCCTGGATAAATTCGGCGCCGTTGCGCAAACAGGATCTGCAGGGCAAAGTGGTACTGATCGATGTCTGGACCTATGGATGCTGGAACTGTTACCGCTCGATTCCCTGGTTGAATTCCCTTGAAACCAGATTCGATCCGGAAAAATTTTTAATCGTGGGCATTCACACACCGGAATTCGATCACGAACACGATCGCGATAAAGTCGTACAAAAATGCGAGGAGTTTCAGGTTACCCATCCGGTAATGATGGACAACGATTTCGGTTACTGGAAAGCCTTGCGCAATCGTTATTGGCCGACATTTTATGTGGTCGATAAAAAAGGCAATGTACAGGGTGTATTTATCGGCGAAACGCATCAGGGTGACAAACGCGCCAAAAATGTAGAAACGCTTATCAGCAAACTGATCGCCCAATAATCTAGTTGGCAAAAAACATATAAGAAACCCCGATAGCGGTACATATCCCGGCTGCATCGGCCAACAAGCCGCAGGTCATGGCATAACGAATCCTGGTAATTCCTGCAGCGCCGCAATAAACGGCGAGCACATAAAATGTGGTTTCGGTGCTGCCCTGCATCACCGCAGCCACTTTGGCCGGAAACGAATCCACGCCCTGTGCCTGCATGACTTCCAGCATGGCGGCCCGCGCGCCGCTGCCACTGAAGGGCTTCATTAATGCCGTCGGTAATGCCTCCACAAAAGAGGTGTCGATGTTTACAACCTGTAACCCCATACTGATGGCGTTTAACAATACGCCCAGAATTCCACTTACCCGTAACAACGCGATCGCCAGTAACATCGCGATTAAATAGGGAATCAACTGTATCGCAGTTTCAAAACCCTGCTTGGCTCCGGTGATAAACGCTTCATACACCGGCACCCGGCGTATCCAGCCCAGAATCAAAAACAATGCCACCACTGCAAATAAAGTGAAATTAGCAAATAACTGCGCCTGTTGCGCCATTTGATCTTTGGGTATGGATGAAAAATATAATGTCAGCAACACCGGTAATAACGCCAGCGCCGCGAGGTAGGAAATCACTGTTGCATTAAATAACTGCAATTTTTGTGCATACGCAACGCTAAGCAATCCGACCAGTGTCGACGCCAGCGTGGCAATTAAAATCGGAACAAAAACTTCAGTCGGATGTGCAGCTCCTTGTTGTGCACGAAACAAAAATACCGTAACCGGTAACACAGTGACTGAAGAAGTATTTAGCACCAGAAAAAGTATTTGCGCGTTTGACAGCGTATCCGGTCGTGAATTTAAAGTTTGCAGGTCATGCATCGCCTTGATTCCCAGCGGCGTCGCAGCATTATCCAGTCCCAGTGCGTTGGCTCCAAGGTTCATGGTCATCGACGCCAGTGCCGGATGATTTTTCGGCACTTCCGGCATGAGTTTGCAAAACAACGGTGATAGCAGTTTGGCGATCGAGTCGACCAGGCCGGCTTGTTCGGCAATTTTGAAAAAACCCAACCAAACGGCCATTAAGCCGATTAGTCCGATCGAAATTTCTACACTAAGCGTTGCTGTCTGAAAAAGCGCGTCGATTGCCTGAGAAAATATTTCGCTGTTGCCTAAAAAAAACAACTGACCGATGCAGGCAATAAATGCAGCGACGATACATCCTGACCAGAACCACCCCAGCATAGTTGCTTACTTACCCAAGGCAATAAAATAAGGGAACCAGGCGATCACCATAATAATCGCCATTGCCAGTTCGATAAACATAATGCGGGTAAAGTTGGCTTCTTCGTCTCCCTCGGAATCGCTGGCGCGCACTTTGGACATTAATGCGTCAAACAAAATCACCAGCAAAACGATGGGTGCCGCCGCCGGCACGATTAAGGTCGAAATAAGTTCCGGTCCGGAAAGAACAATAGCCGCACCGGGCTCGGGTCGAAGCGCTATATTTAAAATTGCAAGCCCTAATAGGCTCAAACGAAGGAAACCCAGCGATTTTATTAGTGTCATATATTAGGTATAGGCGAAGATGGAATTCGGGCTCGAGTATTGTAATGGAGGCTGATGAATCTGGGAAAACGCAATTTATTGTAATTCATCGAGTTACATATTTATCCGGCGGGTGGTTGAATGTACAATGCTCGCGGTTTTTAGCAAAGGCGTAAATACTTATTTACAGGAGTTCACATAATATGAAAGCTATTTTATTGGCAATTTTAATGGGATTGACTCTGCTGGGCGGCTTGGCACAGGCGGGGGATGTTGAGGCCGGCAAGGCGAAATCGGCAGCATGTGCAGCATGCCATGGAGGCGAAGGCATTAGCCCGACGCCTATCTGGCCGAATCTGGCAGGGCAAAAAGAGCAGTACCTGGCGGCTCAAATCAAGGCATTTAGAGACGGTACTCGCCAAAACGCACAAATGGCGCCGATGGTGGCCAATTTAAGCGATGAAGATATTGCCAACCTGGCAGCATACTACGCGAGTCTAAGCTGCAAATAGCTTAAAAAATTAAATCGAACCTACTAAAAGGGCTGCATTTGCAGCCCTTTTTTTATACCGGCATATGCTCCAGACCGATCGCAGTAACCGTAACGATTAAACCGATTAATAAATTTAACCCGATTAATGTTCGAATGGTGGCCAGGTGTTTGGCCCCCTCCTGGAAATCTTCGGCTTTTACTGCGTTGCGCAGACGTTTATAAGGTGCGAAGAACACGTGCAGAAACATCAGAATCATAATGATTCCCAGCCCCTGCATCAGATGAATATACCAGCTAACGCCGGCAAATCCGCCAAATGCCGAGAAAATCATCCAGTAGCCGCTAATAGGAATAATGAGTACCGCCAGCCATACCCAGATAAAAAACCGGGTCAGGGTTCTGGTCCACAAGGTTAATCGAACCGCAGGTTCGAGCAATTTTGCCACCACCGGACGCAATGCCATATAGGCGAAAAACATGCCACCCACCCATACTACCGCCGCCAACGCGTGCAGGCTGATGGCAATCGAAAAATAATAAGGTTCCCAATTCATTTGTATTGTCTGCTTCAGCTTTTCGTTTTAATGAATGTAATCATAAAACAGCACGAAACTTTATTAATCGCAAATTATTATGCAAAACTATTGCGCCTGCGTTAAAGTGCCAGTTTTTAAAATCACGTCAGTATTAAACCATGAACGACTGGATTGCGCCTTCAATATTATCCGCCGACTTTGCGCGTCTGGGCGAAGAGGTCGACCAGGTGCTGGCCGCCGGAGCAGACATCGTGCATTTCGATGTGATGGATAATCATTACGTACCCAATTTAACTATTGGTCCGTTGGTATGCGATGCATTGCGCAAGCACGGGGTTACCGCACCCATCGACGTGCATTTAATGGTATCTCCGGTTGATCGTATTATCACTGACTTTGCCCAGGCCGGTGCGAGTTATATTACTTTTCACCCGGAAGCAAGCGACCACATCGACCGAAGTTTGCAACTGGTGCGGGATCAGGGATGCAAAAGCGGCCTGGTATTTAATCCGGCTACACCGTTGCATTATCTCGATTATGTGATGGACAAAGTCGATATGGTTT
>JANQOT010000085.1 GCA_028285655.1 Gammaproteobacteria bacterium | reverse complement strand
ATTCGAGAAGACCTTGCAATTCCTGGGGATATATATTTGCTCTGTTCCGATGGTCTGACAGACATGGTCGATGATCAGGAAATTTCTAAAATTGTGAGTGAGTTCCGTGATAATCTCGATAAATTAGCAGAAAATCTAGTGGAGTGTGCCAACAGAAACGGAGGTCGTGACAACATCTCGGTACTTCTTGCCAGACCGTCACAAGAATTCCCCGCCAAAAAAAGTTGGAACAAAAAGTTTAAAAAGATTTTTGGACGATAGAAAATTATGTCGCATTTAGTAGTTACCATAGACGAAAAGCTCCTTGGTGAATTTCCTATTGAAAAAGAAAAAGTATCGATCGGACGCAAGCCTGATAACGACATCTGCCTGAACAACCTGGCGATCAGCGGATACCACTCGCAGATTATTACGGTGCTGGACAGTTCTTTTCTGGAAGATTTAAACAGCACCAACGGCACTTACGTTAATTCCCGCCTGGTTAAAAAGCATGCACTGGAAGATGGAGATTTAATCGACATCGGCAACCACAGAATTCGCTACGTCAATGGCAGCGGCGAAGAAAAGAAGCAGGAAGAAAGCAGCGACGTACTGGAAAAGACCATCGTTCTATCCCCCAATGACACCGGCCTGATGCGCGCCAAAGAAACGCAGAAACAACAACCCAAAGAGCCGGAAATCAAAAAAGAACAGACCGTAGTTGAACCGAAACAATCGACTCAAACGGTAGAACCGAAACCTGCCACTGAAACTAAAAAAGAACCTGTTGCAAAAACCGCACCCACTACAGCTTCTGACGATCTTCCACTGGAAGACAAAGTGGGCAAACTACAGGTTTTAAACGGCAAGAATGCAGGCCTGGTGCTGGACCTCAAGAAATCTCTTACCACATTTGGCTCGCCGAAACTCGCGGTCGCGGGCGTTACCAAACGCGCCAAAGGATATTTCCTTATCCACGTTCAAGGCAAAGAGGGGAATCCCACTTTATTGAATGGCGAACCTTTACAGGAAAAAGCCGCCCACCTGGAAGATCACGATATTATTGAAGTTTCGGGTGTTAAACTGGAATTTTTTACTGAATAATTCTACTGCAAGTGCAATTCCGGCACTGCTTCAAGTAAAGTACGCGTATACTCATGCTGTGCATGCTGCAGCACCTGTACGGCTTCACCCTGCTCCACAATCGCACCTCGGTACATCACTGCCACGTCATCGGCCATATAGCTGACCACCGACATGTTGTGAGTGATGAACAAATAACTCATTCCAAGTTCCGACTGCAAGTCGATTAACAAATTCAGCACCTGTGCCTGCACTGAAACGTCCAGCGCACTCGTTGGCTCATCGCATACAATTACCTTCGGTTTTACCGCTAATGCTCGTGCAATACATATGCGTTGCCGCTGCCCGCCGGAAAATTCATGCGGGTACCGGGACACGGAATTTTTAGGCAGGCCTACCTGGTCCAGCAATTTCGCCACTTGTGCCCGTCGACGCGCGGCATCCGCCTCCACCTGCAATGAAACCATTCCTTCCTCGATAATATCACCGACCAACATACGTGGATTCAGCGATGAAAACGGGTCTTGAAATACAATTTGCAGCTCTCTTCTTTTTGCCCGCAGTGCTTCGCCTTTCAGTTGCAACAAGCTTTCCCCGTTGTATGTAATCTCCCCGTCAGTTGTTTTTAGCAAGCGCAATATACTTTTGCCGACAGTTGTCTTGCCACAGCCGGATTCGCCCACCAACGCCAATGTGCGACCCGAATATAGTTGTAACGAAACATCGTTGACCGCTTTGACATGTCCCACCACCCTTTTAAACAATCCCTTGCGAATCGGAAAATGTACGCGCAATCGACTGACATCCAGCACTGGTGTATTACTGTGCGCCGTTTCGTTCATACGCGCCGTATGCGCGTGCGGGGTTTGATCTGCATCTGTAGACAAACGCGTACCCCGTTTCTCCAGACTCGGTACCGCATGCAGCAATTGCTGGCTGTACTCATGCTGCGGGGCGGCAAAAAATCGATCGGCTGCAGCAGACTCAATAATCTCGCCATGCCGCATTACCGCGACTCGATCTGCAATGCGCTGCACGACTCCCAGATCATGCGTAATAAACAACAATCCCATCTCCAGCTCTTGCTGCAATTTGTACAAAAGCTCCAGTACCTGCGCCTGAATAGTTACATCCAGCGCGGTAGTAGGTTCGTCAGCGATCAACAAATCGGGATTTGCCGCCAAAGCGATTGCAATCATCACTCGTTGACGCATCCCGCCGGATAATTGATGCGGATACTCCTGCATGTTACGCCTTGGATTCGGCAGTCCCACCGCATGCAATAAGTCTGCACAGCGATTCTGCGCTGCCTGCCGGCTTATTTTTTCGTGCCGAAACAGGCTCTCGGTAATTTGCTTCCCGATCTTCACCACAGGATTTAAAGAAGTCATCGGCTCCTGAAATATCATGGAGATATTGCAACCACGCACTTCACGCATTTCTTTTTCACTTAATGCGAGCAAGTTTTTTCCCTCCAAGATTATTTCCCCTTGCGAAATTCTGCCTGCATCGGGCAATAATCGCGCAATCGATAACGCGGTAATAGACTTGCCCGAACCCGACTCACCGACCAGCGCAAATGTTTCACCGCGCGCAATATCAAACGAGACATTTTTAACCGCATGGATTATTTGATCCGCGAGTTTAATTTCGGTACTGAGATTTTTTACTTGCAACAAGGTCATAATAATTACTTCGAATGATTGGATACACGCGGATCCAGCGCGTCCCTGACTACATCGGCAAATAAATTGGCGAACAACACCAGGGTAAACATGAATACAAATGCCGCGGTCAATGACCACCACACCAGCGGATCGCGCGCCATTTCCAGTCGCGCCTGATTAATCATATTACCCCAGCTATTCATCGTCGGGTCGACCCCGATATTGATATACGAAAGCACTGCTTCTGCAAGCACCAAACCGCTAAAATCGATGGCGATATTAATAATCACGATATGCATAAAATTAGGCATCACATGCCGGGATAAAATCGTGATATTTTTCAAGCCCACCGTGCGCGCCGCCTGAATATATTCCATTTCCCGCAGCTTAAAGGTTTCCGCTCGCAATAATCTGCATAGACCTGTCCAGCTGGTAATCCCCAATATCAAACATAGGAACAACAAGCGCAAGTCCGCTCTGGCGGTCAGACTGTCGAAATTTTCGGCATTGTTACTCATATACACCTGCAACAGCAAAACTGCGGCAGCAATGAGTAATACGTTTGGAATCGAATTTAACGTGGTATAAATATACTGAATAACATCGTCTACCCAGCCTTTGAAGTATCCCGCCATTGCACCCAGGGTAATCGCCAACGGCAACATTACCAGCGTTGTCAACGAGCCGATCAATATACCCGTACGTATACTTTTGACTGCCTGGTAAAAAACATCCTGGCCGACTTTATCCGTTCCGAACAAGTGATATTTGGAACCTACAAATGCCGCAATCGCTACCAACAAAATCAGAATTCCAGTTGTGATTGCGACTGCTCGAAATGGAATTACCGTATCGTTGCGTACAATTCTGGATATACATTGCGCAATACTTAATTGCCAGGGTTTGCGTAACAGGAACGCAATAAATACCCAAACCAACGCCCACATTATTACTGCGACAACTGTTCCTTTAAGCAACAATAACAACAAGTCGGCTTTTTTCTCAGTTGCCGAATTCTGCAAATGCGACCCGCCGTAATCAAGACGCTTGTACTGCATGTCCACACTACCGTCTTCGTATTGCACCATTTCTTTGGCCAGATATTGCGTTGCCAAAGGCGCAGAAAAAGTTTTTTCAACCTGTGTACGCATCGGTGTCATCAGAACATCCAACACACTGAGTATTTCACTGGAATACTGATGCTCGCTGTTCTGGGACCGATCGAGTTTGGGATGAAAATGCAAAGAATCGAGAATGGCAATGGAGTAGTAAAACAGAATCACGGTTAAGGACACTACTCCGGTCGTACGAGTCAATACTTCCATCCAGGGGCGGCGCAAATGCGGTCTGTTTTTCGCAACCCACACAAATATAATGATTGCCGCAGTCAGCAAAAAGAATAAAGCGTCGGTAAGCAATATAACGGGTTGAAAAGGCATATGCGTCAACTAAATCGAATTCTGGGATCCACCAGCGTGTAAGAAATATCAGTCAACAAAAGCCCGATGATGTACAACACCGAACCCAGAAATACCATCGATCGCACAATGGCAAAATCCTGTCTATTGATCGCATCGATGGTGTAACTACCCAGCCCCGGTATACCGAAGAAGCTTTCAGTAAGCAGGCTGCCTATAAATAATGTAGGCAAAATAACCACTACACCAGTAAGAATCGGAATCAGCGCATTGCGTAATACGTGGCGGAATAAAACCAGTTGCTCCGATATTCCTTTAGCGCGCGCTGTGCGTACATAATCTTTACTCACCTCTTCCAGAAATATGGTTCTGTACCAGCGAGTTCCCGAACCTAAACCACCGATAACACCGATCAATACCGGTAAAATTAAAAACTTAAAGGCATGCAAATCTGTATCGTATCCGGAGATCGGAACCACTTTAAGAAGTTTCCCGACGATAAACTGGCCACCGATGATATAAAAAAGCGCAGATATCGACATTAGCGCTACACAGATCACCACAGCCCAATAATCAATATAAGTCGCGCGAAAAAAAGCGATCAATAAAGCAAAGCTGATTGTAACCAGCAGGCCCACCAAAAGTTGCGGGATCGAAATCGCCAGACTTGGCCACATACGATTGCTAATGTCGTAACCGATATCGCGTCCGCTGTCGGAACTGCCGAAGTCAAATAAAAATAATTTAAATGATTTTTGAAAGAAGATCGTTTCAGAAAACTTTTCTACGCCTTGTCGCTCGCCATTAATAAACAGCGGTAAATGATATCCACGCTCCCGTTTCCAGTCTTCAATTTGCTGCGTCGTAATATGCTTTTGACCCAAATGCAGCTTGGCAACATCATCGGGTGAATTAACGACGAAAAACAATACAAACGTGATTATGTTAACGCCGATTAAAATCGGAATTGCGTATAAAGCCCGTCGAATAATGTAGGCGATCATATTCCCCTGGCCTTTTCACGCTGATAAAAACCTCGAATCGCCGGCAACATGGTTACCAGCAAAATAATGAATAACAAATACACCGGCCATAAAATCGGTTGATTCCATTCTTGCCGCAGTTCAGCCCGCAGCACAGGATCAACTCGTTTATATTTATACGAATTATTCGCCATTAAATTCGGTTTAACATTTTTATACCAGCCATGGTACAAAGAATACGCTTTGGGATTTAACGCAAATATCCACGGCGCATCGGCACGCACAATTTCGTTCATCTCTCTTATTATCGCCAGCCGCTCCGGGCTGTTTTCCATCGACTTCATTTGATTAAACAGAAGATCAAATTCAGGATTGCTGTAGTTGCTGTAATTTTGCCCCTTGGAAGTTACAGTCGAGTTCGGGCCGTACAGTAAAAAGAAAAAGTTTTCCGGATCGGGATAATCCGCATTCCAGCCCAGAAAATAAATCTGCACCGCGCCGTCGTCCAGTTTGCCAAAAAACCGATTGCCGTCGGTAGCACGAATCACCAGTTGAATATCGATTTTGTCAAACTGCTTGATCATCCAGTTCAATCGCGCTTTGGAATCCACTCCTCTGCTGACAGTATCGAAATACAGAATTAACGGCTTGCCCGTTTGCTGGTCGATGCCGTTTGCATAACCGGCCTGCTGCATTAGTTTTTTTGCTTCCTCAATACTTTTACGCGCCGGTCTGCCGTTTTTCCATTCATAGACATAGGGGTTTATCCCCTGTTCTCCCTCCTCAAACCCGAATATTCCCGGCGGAATCGGGCCTTGCGCGGGAATACCGCGACCATTTTGAAAGATCGCAATAAATTCATCGTAGTCGACCGCGATAGAAATTGCTCGCCGCAATAATCGCGCACGTTCGCTATCTCCGCCCACGACTTCATCGCGCATATTAAAACCCAGATAATAAACACTGGTAGCCACTGCCGATGCCAGTTGAATACCGCGCGACTGCATATCCTCGGTCAATCCAAACTCGCCTTGCGAGCTAAGTTTTACCGATTGATCAAAGCTGTCTGAACTGATGCCGGATTTGTCATAATATCCCTGTAAAAACTTGTTCCACGAAGGAATACTTTCCTTCTCCAGACTAAATACAATTCGGTCCACAAACGGCAGTTCTTTTCCCGCATCGTCAAGCATGCCGTTAGCGGCATCTTCGGGCTCACCATCGGTTGGATATTTTTCTCCGTGGAAATTAGGATTTTTATCCAGCACCATGCGCAAGTTGGGATTATTTTCGGTGAGCATATACGGGCCGGTGCCGACCGGATACCAGTTAAATGAAATATTGCGTTCATTCATTCCCTGCTGGGAATAAAACAAATCCGCCTCCCAGGGTATAGGCGAAAAAAACGGCATACTCAACCAGTAAATAAACTGCGGATACACTTTTTTTAATCGAATGCGATAGCGATACTTGTCCAGCACAGTTAATCCCTGCATTGGAATTTCGCGCAAATCAAGCCATTGATCTGGATGTTGCTCTAATGCACTTAACACAGGCTCGCGATATTCGGCGAAGCCTTGAATATAATTTCCGAGCAAACCCGCCAGCGGCGAATGTAAATTCGGATGAGCCAGTCTTTTTATCTGGTACACATAATCATCTGCGACTAGTTCGCGACTCCCCTGGTGGGCAAAGTCGGCCAGAATATTAACATCACCCAGATCATCTTCGCTCAAGGCATGATAGTAATATTCACCCTGCTGGTTGCGCGCAAATGCCGGATGTGGTTGATAGCGAATTCCCGGCTTTATTTCCACGATGTAATCTATGTATGCAATTTCGGATACAGCAACATCGGCGGGCAGTTCATTTCCGTTTTGATCGTAATAAATTTTACGCGGCATTGTTCTCGCCGCCAGTGGAACCAATTCATACGGGCGGCGTAAAAAATG
>JANQOT010000061.1 GCA_028285655.1 Gammaproteobacteria bacterium | reverse complement strand
AAGTTTTGCCGAATTATTAGAAGAAAGTTTTTCCAACCTCAACATGCAACCAGGCACCATCGTCGATGGCACCGTGGTTGAAGTTCGTAACGATGTTGTCGTAGTCAACGCCGGATTAAAATCAGAAGGCGTAATTCCCATAGATCAATTCAAGACCGAGCGCGGCGAGGTCAACGTCGCCGTGGGCGATACAGTAGAAGTCGCACTGGATGCAGTCGAAGATGGTTACGGTGAAACTAGACTATCGCGTGAGAAAGCGCGTCGCGCCAAAGCCTGGGGCGAGTTGGAACGAATTCATGAATCGGGTGAGTCTGTCACCGGAATCATTACCGGCAAAGTAAAAGGCGGTTTCACGGTGGAATTGCCGGATATCCGCGCGTTTTTGCCGGGCTCTCTGGTGGATGTACGCCCGGTTCGGGATACCACCTATCTGGAAGGTAAGGAGCTGGAATTTAAAGTAATCAAATTAGATCAGCGGCGTAATAATGTCGTAGTGTCGCGTCGCGCAGTGGTCGAAACTGAATACAGCGCCGAACGTGAAACGCTGCTGGAAAGTCTGCAAGACGGCAGTGTGGTTAAAGGCATCGTCAAGAATTTAACCGACTACGGTGCATTTCTGGATCTGGGTGGAGTGGACGGATTGCTACATATCACCGACATGGCCTGGAAGCGAGTGAAGCATCCTTCCGAGATAGTCGCCATCGGTGATGAAATCGAAGTGAAAGTTCTTAAGTTCGATAAAGAAAAAACCCGTGTATCGCTTGGCCTCAAGCAACTGGGATCTGACCCATGGGCCGATTTAATGCGACGTTTCCCTGAAGGCGCGCGCGTATTCGGTAAAGTAACCAATATCGCCGATTATGGCTGCTTTGTTGAAATCGAAGACGGTGTGGAAGGACTGGTACATGTATCCGAAATGGACTGGACCAGCAAGAACGTCAATCCGGCCAAGATTGTGGCCCTGGGCGACGAAGTGGAAGTCATGGTGCTGGATATCGACGAAGAACGCCGCCGCATATCTCTAGGTATCAAGCAGTGCCAATCCAACCCCTGGGATGAATTTGCTTCCAGCTACGATAAAGGCAGCAAAGTTAAAGGCCAGATCAAGTCGATTACCGACTTTGGTATTTTCATCGGTCTTGATGGCGGTATTGACGGTTTGGTGCATCTCTCCGATATCTCCTGGAGCAGTACCGGCGAAGAAGCGATTCGCAACTTCAAGAAAGGCGAGGAAATCGAGGCGATTGTGTTGGCCGTGGATGCTGAAAGAGAGCGTATCTCGCTGGGGATTAAACAGATGGATAAAGATCCTCTGTCCGCATATCTGGGTGAGCACGAAAAAGGTTCTATCGTTACGGGTCCGGTCAAAGAAGTGGACGCTAAAGCCGCAACCATTGATTTGGGTGACGGTGTTGAAGGTATACTACGGGCAACCGAATTTGCACGCGATAAAATTGAGGATATGCAAAGCGTGCTGAAAGTAGGCGAGGAAGTAGAAGCGAAATTTATCGGTGTCGATAGAAAAACAAGAACAATCACGCTATCAATCAAAGCCAAGGAAGCGCAGGAAGAAGCAGATGCATTGCAGGACTATAGTAATGCCGATGGAGCATCGACTTCTTTAGGAGACATCATGAAGGAACAGATGGGTGATACATAAATACTGAGTTCAACTAATATTCAAAAAGGGTGTGTTCAGTGGGGAATGTGATTACCAAGTCTGAGTTAATAGAAAAGATTGCGCAGAAGCAAAATCATCTTCAGCATAAAGATATCGAGCTCTCGGTTAAAAGCGTTATTGAACAAATGAGTAACGCCTTGTCCTCCGGCGAGCGAATTGAAATCAGGGGATTCGGCAGTTTTTCCCTGCATTTTCGTCCACCCAGAGTCGGGCGTAACCCCAAAACAGGAGAAACCGTCTCCTTGCCTGGTAAACATGTTCCGCATTTCAAGCCGGGTAAAGAATTACGCGAACGGGTCAACAAATCATTAGCGAAGGAACAGGATTAATATTTGCTGTATAAGTATATTGATCTGTATTTCGACGTTCGCTCTCCTACAGTTTGTTACTGATTAAGATTCGTATGACGGATCGCACGGTTATTGTCGCACTGGATTTTCCGAAGCCTGAACTGGCGCTGCAGTTTGCAAACAAAATTACGCCTGAGCAATGCGCGGTCAAAGTCGGATTTGAATTATTCGTGGCCGGCGGTCCGGCACTGATTGAACAGTTGGTTGGCAGGGGCTTTCGCGTATTTCTGGATTTGAAATTTCATGATATTCCGAATACGGTTGCCAAGGCCTGTTCGGCGGCGAGTCGGCTGGGAGTCTGGATGTTGAATGTGCATGCCTCGGGCGGTACCGAGATGATGATGGCTGCTCGCAACGCAATTGATAGTGCGAATGAGGCAAAACCTATTCTGCTGGCTGTAACAGTGTTGACCTCTCTGGACAAGACAGCGCTGAAGGACATTGGCTTGGTAAAGGAAATTCCGGATTTGGTAACGGACTGGGCAGCATTAGCCAAACAATGCGGACTTGACGGTGTTGTGTGTTCAGCACAGGAAGCGGCATTGGTGCAGTCGCGTACCGCAGAAGATTTTGTAATTGTCACCCCGGGGATTCGGTTGCCAAGCAATACCAAAGACGATCAAAAACGAATTGTGACGCCGGCCGATGCGCGTGCAGCGGGCGCCAGCTGTATTGTTGTGGGTCGTCCAATTACACAAGCAGCTGATCCGCAACAGGCGTTAACCGAATTCAACAATGCGTTTATTTGTGCGTAATGCACTGACGTACGTTTACGCAGAATTCTTCTCTTTATTACACTGAATTTTGTAGCAGACCTGTTACAAAATTCAAACAGTTTTACGGAGAAACATAATGAAAAAATATTTACCCATAACATTCATCTTAATAGCATTGGCAATCAGCGCTCCATTGCTGGCAGCACCCGTGAATATAAACCAGGCAACCGCAGAGCAAATGGCTGAAAATCTGCAGGGAATCGGTTTAAAAAAAGCGCAGTCGATTGTTCAATACCGCAAGCAAAACGGCGCGTTTCGAAATAAAAGTGATTTGCTCAATGTAAAAGGAATCGGCGCGGAAACGCTGGAAAAAAATAATGCCGATATTTTATTAAAATAGTTTGCACCGATTTGAACCAGTGCTCGGGGCTTGCCGATCGGCAAGCCCTTTTTATTTGTGTTACCGCTACAATTGGTTATTATGTTCGCTTAAAGATTTTGCCTTAATCTCATGCACGCTAAATGAGCGTAAAAATATGAAAAAAGTTCGTAAAGCTATTTTCCCGGTTGCCGGTCTTGGCACACGATTTTTGCCGGCGACCAAGGCCAACCCCAAGGAAATGTTACCGGTGGTCGACAAGCCGTTAATCCAGTACGCGGCTGAAGAAGCAGTTGAGGCGGGCATTGAAGTGCTGGTGTTTGTGACCGGCAGAAATAAAAGATCCATACCGGATCATTTTGACAAAGCCTATGAGTTGGAAGCGGAACTGGAAGCCCACAATAAAACAAAAATGCTGGATGTGGTCCGCCATATTTTGCCGCCCGAAGTTTCCTGTGTATATATTCGCCAGCCCGAAGCTCTGGGGCTGGGGCATGCAGTGTTATGCGGCAAATCGGTTATCGGAAACGAGCCGTTTGCAGTCATTTTGGCGGATGATTTGATCGATGCCGGACCCAATAGCTGTCTCAAGCAAATGGTCGAAATATACGAACGGGAACAATGTGGTGTGATTGGAGTACAACAAGTAGAACAAAAAGACGTTAGCAGTTACGGTGTAGTTGCCGGAGACCCGGTAGGAGACCGTTTGTGGAGAATGTCAGGAATAGTTGAAAAACCCGCTCCCGAAGATGCGCCGAGTAATATGGCGGTGGTTGGTCGTTATATCCTAAACGCCTCAATATTTAACATGCTGGAGCAAACCCGGGCCGGTTCCGGTAATGAAATACAGTTAACCGACGCGATCGCCAATCAGCTGGAAACGCAATCAATCTATGCTTACGAGTTTTTCGGTCGTCGCTATGATTGCGGCAGCAAACTCGGATATTTGCAGGCAACAGTGGAATATGGAGTCAAGCATCCGGAGGTGGGCGAGCGGTTCGCAAAATTTCTAAACGAAAGTCGCAGGCTGGAAGGGTAAGATTATTTGATTAAATTCGGTCGTATTTACGTTATTGAACCGAAATTAATTTGAATATGCCTAATAAATGTACCCTGTGTGGCCAGGAAGCAGACGAGCTTTACTTGATTGCGGAAAAATACGTTCTGGATTTAATTGCATCCGAACACCCGGAGTGGGTGGATTCCGACGGTGCGTGTAGAAAATGTGTTGAGTACTACAATGCTTTGGATGTTGCGGTAAAGATTGAATAATCAATCGAGTCTGACCCCAATAATTCAATAATTATAATGGTTTGCCGTTCAGGCTCCAGTCGTACTTGAGAAACTTGATACGATATTGTTCGCTGTTTAATTCTTTCGCCAATTTCGGATCATTAACAAACTGCGCGACATACTTTTGTACTGATCCCGAATGCTGTTCGAAATCTTTCTTGAACCAGTCAAATATTTTCGATAAGTGCGCGACTTTGTTCTGCCGGTCGAAACGATTTCGCGTCGAGTCGTTGATAAAATTACGCGTAACGGTATCAAGCTGCTGATCAAGTTGTTGCGCAGAATACGCATACGAAACTAGTTTTGGGCAGGATGCAGAGGCGCAGTTAATTGCAAAATGAATACGTGGTTCGTTGTAGGGGATAATGATTTTTCGCTCCAGATCATTCAGAGTAATTGAGCGTCCGCCGATGGCGTACTTGGCATTCTTGAAATAGCCTATTCGACCAAAGAAAGTACTGGGCGACAGACCGTCCAGTATTCCGTGTATTGCGAGTGCGTTGTAACCGTTAATCCAGAATGCCAGTTGCTCGTCGCGTGATTGTGTTGCCGGAGGATTGGCGAGTTGTTCCAGATACTGATTAAATGTTGAGTCTTCGGCAATTGCAGGATAATCCACCACGCCATCAATCACATGATTTTTTACGATGTTATCAAACAGTTTGTGGTCGCTATCGGCGTAAGTGTTTGAGCCAATTAAGCTAGCAGCGAGTAAGCATGCAATGAAGATTACCCGTTTCGATAGAGGCATTTGAATTCGTCCTTAATCCGTGCAAGATTTTTAACAGACCAGGATTGCGCACAAATTATTTCGCTCGATAAAAAAAGGTAGGGAAAAGTCGAGAAAAGATGTCCTTTAATCGATATCCACCAAATCATCCAAATTATAATAATATTCTTCGCAGCGCTTGCAGCTACCGTCTTTTTCGACCCATTCGGGGTGTTCGTTTTTGATAACCTCAAGCATGTATTGCTCGGCGATGTTGTTCAGGTTGTCGTTAGCGTTTTTCATTTCAGGTTCCTTCTGCCTTTGCCAGTACTATTTGGACCAGTTTTTTTATCAGTAGTGCCAACAATAAGGAAAATATTTAGATTTCACTATGTGTGAAACGCCAGGTCTTATGTTCGTTCGTCTTAATCTGAACTTGACTGGATTGCGCTATAATAAGTTCGTTATGAAGATTTGGGTCAAAACCATATTGTTAGTTCTTCTCCTGCTGCCGGCTATGTTGCTTGCGAAAGATCTATTGAAATCCCAAACCTCCTGGGACGGGGGTGAAATCAAATATCCTGCCGGGCAGGCCGAGATTACTTCGTTTATTCTGCGTCTGGAAGAAGAAGGAAATCCCAGATTTCATTGTCATCCGGTGCCCACATTCGGTTATGTGTTGCTAGGCGAGGTGGAAATCGAAACACGGGACGGCAAGAAAACGATTCTGAAGCAGGGCGAGTCGGCAATCGAAGTGATGCGGACGGTGCACCGCGGCCGGGCCATCGATGGACCGGCGGAAATTGTGGTGTTCTACGCCGGCGCAGCTGGTTTGCCGAATACCGTGTTTCCGGAAGATGATCCGCGAGGCGAACACTGCAAACTATAACTTTTTGGATTTTTAGTCGATGGGCTGCGGCTATGAGTCGAAATGTTAAGTCCGTCCTTCTCGCAATATTTAAAAGCTTGTACTATCGCGTGACGCAATTCCGCCTCACTTTTGGATAACGACATTATAATGAATGCCCCTTTGGTTACCGTATTGATTCCCGCCTACAATGCTGCGGATACGATTGCGCGAGCGCTGGATTCGGCGCTAAACCAGTCTTATGAGCCCAAAGAGATAGTGGTTGTCAATGATGCAAGTACTGATGAAACATCAAATATTGTTGCACGTTACGCAAGTAAAAACGTAATTCTAGTAAATCTTGATAGCAATGTTGGCGTTTGCGGTGCCATGAATGCGGGTTTGGACAAAGCTGCTGGTGAGTATATTGCGTTTCTGGATGCTGATGACGAATGGCGTGCAGGCAAACTTGAAAAACAGTTAGCAGTGTTGCAGCAAGATCCTGAATTAACATTTGTTACTTGCGACGGCGATTTTCTGGAAGCGGACGGTGCCGTGGCAGACACAGTTTACAGCGAGCCGTCAGTGGATGGTCCGAATGCATGGAAAACATTACTTGCATATAGTTTTGTAGCTAAACCGTGCGTAGTCGCGAAAAAAGCAGCAATTCTATCGTGTGGCGGATTTAATAAAAACCTTCGATTGGCAGAAGATCAAGATATGTGGATAAAATTGGCTGCAAAGGGACCTATTAAATGCTTGCAAGAATCGCTAGTCAGTATTCACCTGAACCCTGGTAGTCTCACGCAAACCAACGTAAGTAATGAGGCGACTTATCTGTTGCCCATGATATATGAACACATTGAAAATCTCGCAGGCAAGCTAACCAATTCCGAGAAACGCAGGATTCTCGTGCATCGCTGGTATGAAGTAGGACGCAGTTTATGCGAAGATGGTGCATGGTTTGAAGGAGCAAAGTTCCTGGGCCGTACTATTTTGGCGGGTTATCGAGTTCCCGTTTCAGTACATTTTGTTTTGACGACTTCTCCTCCCGCACGTTGGTTAAAGAGATTAATCGGCAGAGAGTGATTTAATGTCGTTCACTGGTTAAATAAATTCGACAAGTCCGGCCCTTCGCTAATAGTAACCTGTTGATATAAAGTGTAGTTGGCGTCATCGCCGCTATCGCCAATCGAAACGCTGGTTGCCGTTGTTGCATTTCCCAGTATGGTTTGTTCCAGCATAAGTCCTTCGGCAGTGAGGCATAAGGTTCCCGCCTGGCTGGAGTTGTACACTGCACATTCATGGTTTGCAATGGTTTTGGTTTCGCCGGTTTGTGAGTAACCCATGGCGGAAATAAATGCGTCCGACATTTCTTCAGCGTCATTGTTTTCCATGGCGGAGACCATGTTTTGATACATCGGATTTGTTGTCTTGGTACCGCTATTGTTTTCCAGGTCGATGGCATAAATTGTGTCGCCGATAGTAATGTTGTGAGAATTTTGTGTTTGCGTAAAACCTGCAATGCCAATCGTGATGTTTTGAATTTCATACTGCTCATAGCCATACTCGCGATGGCAGCGCGTGATTGAGCCATTTTGCATTTGTCCGGACATTTCGTAAGTAACACATGCCTCCTCAATGGGGTGTAATTTGGGCTGTGCCGCTGCTTCTACGGCTATGGTGGCGAACAATGCAAATATGACAAGACCAGAAAATTTCATTTAATTCCCCCGATGTTAGTAAACAGGTATGCCGGAACACAAGAAAGTTTAAGAGAGTCGCCGCAATGTGTAAACAGTAACGTAACTTAGTTTACCTGAGTGGCGGAGGATTGTGTTTTAGCCAGCTTAATGCTTCGTGTGTGGCGGGGAAGCCATCTTGCATGACGGTTTCCGAGTACGTGTCGGTAAAGATTGTGCTGTCGGATAGTTCGTCGAATTTTTCCATCATGGCCTGCGCGCTGTGACGGCGCTGAAATACACAGCAATCCAGATAAATTTTTATCACATCATTCAGCCGCAATTGTTTTTGATCGTATAGTTTTTTATCTGCAATTAAAAAGTATGCGGCCCCTCCCCAGTACAGCCTTACAAAGGCGCCGGTTTCAAAAACAATTTTGGTAAGTTGAACGATTGACATGTCGTCATAATGTTTGTATCTGGTGGCTGCGCTAAAGCGTTCTTGCAGTTTGTTGGTGGCCTGTTTCCAGGTCACTGTATTGTTGGCAAACATGATCTGATACTGCAGATAGCTGGCGATGCCTTCTGAAAACCACATATTTTCTCGCCCAAGATAGGGAAACATAAGGTGAGAAAGTTCGTGCGGCGCAGTCCAGTCTTTTATAAAGGCGCCCTGGGAAAAGGCGGTATTGACATGAAAATGCACTGCGCGCCCATTGCGTTTGTCCGTATTTGCCCAAGGAACGGGTCCTCTTTTCTGGGTCATGCGGTGAAAATGAACTCGGTAGGAATAAGGTAATGAGCCGAACAAATTTGTTATTCCCCGCTCGGCATGGCTTATCCATTGGGTAAGTTGTTGCTTTTCGTAAGCTGAAAATGTGTCTTCCCAGACCCAACGGGGCGCGGCGTCGGCCACGGTTGTAATGAATACCAGGATGAGTACCAGAATTCGAAGCATGATTCGGTTGGACTGAAATATACCAGCTAGGTTCGTGCCAAGGTGAATAAAAATTAATCCTCCGCGTGTAGTGTACAAATGTAAAATAAAGCCAGGCCTGTCACCGGTGAATATATGAAAAATATATTTTGTGCGCTTATTGTATTAACAATGAGTCTGTCCGTTTCGCATAGCGTCGCCGATGATGAATTCGCGACCATGCTTGATCAAGTCATGCAGCTTAAAGAAGAGTTTAATATTGCCGGCTTGGCTTTGGTGGTAGTCGATCCTCAACAATCTCTGTATCAAGCTTATCTGGGGCTTGCCGATCGCGAGCGAAGTATTCCTGTCAGGCAGAATACGGTATTTCGAATCGGATCGATTACCAAGACATTTACATCGCTAGCGGTGCTGCGTCTGGTCGAGCAGGGAAAATTATCGTTACAAGACCCGGTGGCCAAGTTTGTGAAGCAATTACCGTATACCAATACCTACCCGTCGAAAACGGTTCGGATCGCTTATTTACTGGAGCATACTGCCGGTTTTCGCGATATGTCGCAAAAGGAATTTGATTTCAAACAAGCAAACTGGAATTTGCAACAGTCACTGGCCTACGATCCTGACTCACGGATAACCGCCTGGATACCGGGGGAGTATTTTTCCTATACCAATTCCGGTGCCGGAATTACCGCCCGGGTAATCGAACAAGTCAGTCGGCAGCCGTTTGAAGAATATGTGCAACAATATATTTTTCAGCCATTGCAATTGGTCGATGCGACTTTTTTTAACAGCGAAAGAATTCAGTCCCGTCTGGCGACGGGGTACAACACCGATGGTAATACCATTATTCCCTATTGGCATATGCTGTTTCGCTCTTTCGGAGCGATCAACGCACGAGTCGATGACATGGCAAAGTTTGTTCGCATGTTGATTAATTACGGCAAAACGGATTCGGGAGAGGCGCTATTATCGCGAGCATCGATTCAGCGACTGGAAATGCCGGCGACCACGCTCGCGGCACGCAACGGTTTACAGTATGGCTATGGCCTGGGAAATTATCAGTGGTTGCGCAATGGCGTATTGTTTCACGGCCATGGCGGTGACGCGGATGGTTATCTGGCGCGCTACGGATACACGCGTGAGAATAATCGAGGTTACTTTTTAGTGATTAATGCTTACAACAACCGCGCGATGCGCAAGATCGAACAATTAGTGGAATCATGGTTGATTCGCGACATCGAAAAACGGCCGAATCCTGCAGTTTTCGAGCTAAGTTCCGCCAGGCGCAAGCATATAATCGGCGAATATAGTGCCGTTACCAACCGATTTTCCTGGGTGAGAGAATCCGCACCCAAAAAATTAAAAGTCTTTGCAAAAAATAAAAAATTGTTCACCCAAGTCGAGGCCGGGAAGCCCAGCCTATTGCTGCCGGTAAACGAAAATCACTTTCGACGCCCGGGCCAGCCGATTGCGACCATTTCAATCGTAAACGACGCTTCCGGGATACCGGTATTGCAGGGTGATTTGGGGAATTTCCGGAAGGTCAAATAGTTAAATTGCTATATGCAATAGTTAATAAATCGAAATTAACGGTCATATTATCAGGTGGAAAGGATGCCTGGTAACAAGTAGCACTTCATATTGATTCATACCTTACTAATGCGCAGGTGCTTAAAGATTAATTAGATTGTTTTTACGGGCGGGTAGCGACGCAGAAAAATTTAATTATTGGGGTAATAAGTCGCATGTATGAACCGTAGGATTTTTCACCTAAATGGATGCGAGAAATAGTGAAAGATAGGGCATCGCTTCGCGATGATTGATTTGCATGTAATTTACAGACAATTTAAAGCTGAATGAGGTGATTTTAGCGACCGCGTAATAAGTCACATGAAAGACCAGCTAAATTTTCCACATTTGTGGATGTGACTTGGCTCCCCGGGACGGGCTCGAACCGCCGACCTAGTGATTAACAGTCACCCGCTCTACCGACTGAGCTACCGGGGATCAGGAAGGCCGAGATGTTACTG
>JANQOT010000059.1 GCA_028285655.1 Gammaproteobacteria bacterium | reverse complement strand
ATTAAGACTTCGAGCCAGCCCAGTTGCGCAGGTGGACGATCAAGTGCGACAAGCGGTGCGCGATATGTTTGAGACGATGTACAACGCTCCGGGGATCGGCCTGGCCGCCACCCAGGTCAACATTCAGCAACGAATTATTGTTATTGATGTTTCCGAGACTAAAACCGAGCCGATCTGCTTGATAAACCCGAAAATTCTAGAGACAGAAGGGACTGAGGAGACCCAGGAAGGCTGCTTATCGGTGCCGGGATTTTACGAAAACGTGTGTCGAGCAGAGCGAGTTACGGTAAGTGCGCTGAACGAGCAGGGTGAAAGCATACAAATGGAGGCCGATGGGATCTTAGCCGTATGCATCCAACACGAAATGGACCATCTAGACGGTAAGTTATTCGTGGATTACTTGTCGCCATTGAAGCGGCAAAGAATCAAGAAAAAACTGCTTAAAATGGAAAAATCCGGCGTTTCGCCGCCCGTCGAACACCGCAGCAACGTTATATAGTCGCCAATCTGTTGCCCAACCAAAAACCCTACTAAATGAAAGGTTTACGCCTTGCCTATGCCGGTACTCCGGAATTTGCAGTCCCTGCATTGCAAGCACTGGCAAATAGTCGCCACCATCTCGATCTGGTCATTACGCAACCGGACCGCCGCGCCGGTCGCGGCCGCAAGCTGACTGCCAGCCCGGTTAAGCAAGTCGCGGAAAGCGAAAATATTCCGGTTTTGCAGCCAGATGACATCAATCTCCCCGAAATACTGGTTAAATTGCGCGATTTACAGCTTGAGTTGCTGGTAGTAGCTGCATTTGGTCAATTATTCAGTGCCGAGCTGCTGGCGCTGCCAAAATTAGGATGCGTCAATATTCACGCGTCGCTATTGCCGCAATGGCGCGGTGCATCGCCAATTCAACACGCCATTTTGTCAGGGGATACGCAGTCGGGAGTGTCGATCATGCAAATGGTGCAGCGAATGGACGCGGGGGACATCTGGCTAAAGCGTAAATGCAAAATTTCATCGCTGGATACCGCACAAAGTCTGCACGATAAGCTGGCGGCATTATCTGGTGAAGCGTTACTGAAGGCGCTGGACCTGATTTGCGAAGGAAAGGTCACCGCTCAACCGCAGAGCGACGCACGTGCCAGTTATTGCACCAAACTGAAAAAACAGGACGGGTGGATAAACTGGCGGGAAAAAACCATTACAATCCTGCGTAAAATTCGTGCGTTTACTCCATGGCCGGGTACATACACGACATTTAATGGCCGCAGGCTGGCAATCACCAGAGCTGTTTCCGAGCTGTCGAAAGATTCGGCGGATGTTGAACCCGGTACTGTTTTGGGCAGCGATAAAACCGGTTTGGTCGTTGCCACAGGAGACGGTGCCATTCGTATTCAGGAGTTGAAACCGGCCGGAGGTAGGGTAATGGATGCCGCCAGTTTCGCTAATTCCAACCGTATCGTAGAAACGGTTTTGGGTCTCTCGAAGTAGGTGAAATCTGTGGAAACGCATATTTATCAAGACACTACGCGTCAATTTTGGCAAGATAACCAAAAATAAAGAAGGATAGAAAACTTATGCGCCTTCTTGCCGCATGTAGTGCCTGCGTAATCTACCTGCTGATTCATTACTCATCTGTAGCGCATGCCTCTGCTGATAACATCTCGATTAAAGAATTATTAGTCGAAATCATCGATAGCAACATCAACGTAGATTGCCGCATTAAGTATGTGCTTGATGACAAAATTAAGGCTGCGATAAGTAATGGTATTGAGGTCTCGTTCATACTCGATATCGAGCTGAGAATGGAGCGCGAATTCTGGTTGGATACATCGGTTGCCGAATTAAGCCGTGAATTTCGTATTAAATATCATGCTCTGTCCAAGCAATATGTAATGATCGATACAGAAAACGGACATGAACGCAGTTTTCCTGATCTATTTTCTGCGTTCTTTTTCATCGGCCATTTACGCAATAACCATCTGGCTTCGATCGACATACTGGAACTCGATAAACAATACTACGTTCGTGCGCGAGCTCGTTTGCAGGCAGAAAAATTACCACTGCCGTTAAGAATCAAAAGTTATTTTTCGCCGGACTGGCGACCTTCCAGTGGGTGGACGTCATGGCCGATGTGAAAAAAAGCGCAATTCGAGAAAGGTGGTGGCTGGCGGTTTTATTTGCCGCGCTGATCGCCGCAATTTTATTAATGGCTGATGCCACACAAAGCGTTGCCTATTTCGGCAGGCTGCATAATTGGCTGTTGCCGATCAATACTGTGCTGCTGGCAATTTTTCTCGGCCTTATCGCCTATAACGTCGGCCAGCTTTTACGCCAACTGAGACGAAGCGCGCCCGGTTCGCGTCTGACGTTACGGCTGGTTTTATTGTTTGTGGTAATCGCTGCAATGCCGGTATTCATTGTGTATACATTTTCAATCTGGTTACTGCAAAAGGGTGTTGATAGCTGGTTTGATGTGCAAGTGGAACAAGCACTGCAAGACGCAGTTGATCTGAGTCGTTCCTCTCTGGACTTGCATATTCGTACATTGAGCCAGCAAGCTGCACCGCTGGTTAAACAATTTGTCGGAGCCGATTCATTTAACGCCACTTTGACGATTAACGACTTACTAGGCAGTACCGGTGCTGCGGAGATTGCGTTGTTTGATCCAAATAATCGCATTATTGCATCGGGCAGTGCAGAGCCGACGACAGTAGTGCCGCAAATTCCTGCAGAAAGCGTTTTACAACTTGCAAGCCAGGGAGAAAGTTATATCGCTCTTGAACCGGTTCAGGAAACCAGTTTTCAAATCAGAATGGTCTTTCCCGTTCCGGCCGACCTTCCTGCCGGTGAAACCAGATTATTACAATTTATTTATCCTGTCTCTGATCGAATCGGTAGTCTGGCTGAAAATGTACAAAACGCATTCGGGCAATATAACGAGTTAATATATTTACGCACACCGTTAAAACAAAATTTTATATTGATTTTAACGCTGGTTCTGTCATTAGGTGTTTTGTTTGCGGTATTCGCGGCATTTTACTGGTCGCGTGTTTTGGTTGAACCGATTCGAGAACTGGTGGAAGGGACAAAAGCAGTTGCGGCGGGTCAATATCATAAAAAACTGGTGGTGCAACAAAAAGATGATCTGGGTTTGCTGGTGGCGTCGTTTAACCGCATGACAGAAAGATTAACTGTTGCACGTGATACCACAATCATTAACCAGCGTATTATCGAAAATCAGCGAACCTATCTTCAGACCATACTAGAACATTTATCTTCCGGCGTTCTTAGTTTGGATAATTCATTGGCCTTAAAAACGATTAATGCCTCCGCCAGCGAAATTTTGCAAGTTAATATGAACCAGTTCGTGGGAAAACAATTTATGCAAATCGGAGTGACCCACGATTTCCTGAAGGAATTTTGTTTGTCGGTGCTGAATAAACTGAAACAGACATCGGAAGAATGGCAAATAGAACTGGAAGTGTTTACGCCACAGGGTAGAAAAAACATTGTTTGTAAAAGTGTCAGACTGCCCAGCGAAGAGGAGTCACAAAGCGGCTATGTACTCGTGTTTGACGACGTAACTACTTTGTTGCAGGCGCAACGGGATTCGGCGTGGGGCGAAGTGGCGCGCAGGCTGGCGCATGAAATCAAAAATCCGTTAACCCCCATCCAGCTTTCGGCAGAACGTTTGCGTAGAAAGTTATTACCTAATCTCGCTGCGGAACAATCCGACCTGGTGGATCGCGCTACGCATACGATTGTTCAGCAGGTGGAATCTATGAAGCTGATGGTGAATGATTTTTCGGATTACGCCCGCATGCCGGTAATGGAACCGGAACCATTGAATCTCAATGACCTGGTCAGTGATACCGTCGAGTTGTACAAAGGCGATCAACAAAACGTAAATATTACGCTGGAACTGGATTCGCATGCCTTGCACATTCGAGGAGATTCGGTTCGATTGCGGCAAGTGCTGCATAATCTGATTAAAAACGCGATAGAAGCGATGCCAAAAGGCCAGAAGTGTGAGGTCGGCATCACTACTTTTCCATTTGACTACTCTAATTCGAAGTATGCCGGTATTCAGATAATAGATAATGGCCCCGGATTTCCGGAAGATGTGCTGCCCCATGTTTTTGACCCTTACATGACTACCAAACAAAAAGGGAATGGGTTAGGTTTGGCGATCGTTAAAAAAATTGTCGAGGAGCATAATGGCGCCATCCGCGCGGAAAACCAGCATGGCGGCGGCGCTATGATAAACGTACGTTTTCCTTTATATGGTTATGCCGTACAAAGAGATAAACCTCGACTAGGTGCGAAAGCGAAATGAGCGCAGAAAGTATTTTGGTAGTGGATGACGAGCCCGATATCTGCACATTGGTCAGCGACATTTTGACAGATGAAGGGTATGCAGTGACCGCGGCGGAAACTGCAGCCAGTGCGCGCCAACAAGTGAGCAAGGGCAACCACGATCTGGTACTGCTGGATATCTGGATGCCTGATGAAGATGGCATTACATTGCTAAAAGACTGGAAAGAAAAAAAAGAACTACATTGCCCGGTCGTCATGATGTCCGGCCATGGAACGGTGGAAACTGCGGTGGAAGCTACGCGGCTGGGCGCCTTTGGTTTTATCGAAAAACCGCTTACGACTGCAAAATTGATCAGCACCATTCGCAAGGCCCTGGACAGCCACTCAAAACTCAAGGTGGACGAATCCACCGGCGATTATCAGCAAAAGCTTGTGCAGCCGATTGGCACCAGCCCGGCGATGCGCAAATTGCTGGAAGAGTGTGAAAAATGTGCGCAGGTTAGCAGCGGTCTGGTTGCAATCGGCGAAGAAGGCAGTGGCCGTACCACAATGTTGCGTTATATCCATCATTTAAGTGGCAGATCTAAAAAGCCTTTTACAATTTTCTTTAGCGATCGCTTTAATATGCAAACAGGCAATGATGATGCCTGGTCCAAATTGAAAGCGGATTTAATCGAATCTATAAAAAATGCCGAGGGCGGGACGTTATTTTTTCAAAACATCGACCAGATAAAAACAGAAACGTTGCAACGTTTACTGGATCTGCTTCGACAACTGCATGAAGCGCAGGTATTTAATCGTTTTGATGTCAGAGTCAACGCATCCGTAAATAAATCGGTGGCGCCTAAATTATTAAGTATATTTCAAACTTCATTCGGAATGGCGAGACTCTATATTCCTCCATTGCGCGAGCACAGTGAAGATATTCCGGAGCTGGTAAACTATTTCATCGATTACTTTTGTGCCAGTGACAACTATCCATACCGAAAATGTTCGATCGCCGCACAAAATGCTCTTTTACACTACAGCTGGCCGTTAAATATCGCCGAGTTACGCGGAATTATTCAGGACCTGCTGGTACTGGGCAGCGACGAAGAAATTGATATCGAGGAAATAAAGCAAGCATTAACTACACAACAAAGCGGTCCTCGTGAAGATGCCAACGTGGTAGATGGATTATTTAATTTACCGTTGCGGGAGGCGCGTGAAGCATTTGAAAAGCAGTATCTTTTAAGGCAGCTTAAAAGGGCGGGCGGAAGCGTAAGCAAGCTGGCGGATCTGGTGGGCATGGAAAGAACACACTTATACAGAAAATTGCGCGCCCTGGGTATTGATTCAAAAGAAAACAACTAGCGACTTAAAACATTTACCAATACGATGAAGATTATAATTTTAGGTGCTGGCCAGGTCGGCGGATCATTGGCATTAGCTCTGTCAAATGAATCTAACGACATAACACTGGTCGACCAAAACCCGAAAGTATTGCGTGAGATTCAGGATCGCGCCGATTTGCAAACAGTGATTGGACATGCGGCGTACCCGACAGTTTTAAAACAGGCTGGTGCACGCGATGCGAATATGGTCGTTGCATTAACCAGCAGCGATGAAACCAATATGGTTGCTTGTCAGGTTGCATATACCTTATTTCAAACGCCGACCAAGATTGCTCGAGTCCGTACCGGGGATTACCTGAGCTACAAGGACTTATTTGTTCAAGAGGCGTTACCTGTAGACGTGCTTATCAGCCCGGAGCTGCTGGTATCGAAATATGTACAGAATTTGATTGAACATCCTGGCGCGTTGCAAGTGCTGAATTTTGCTGATGGGCAAGTCCAATTAGTGGCAATTAGAATAAACTCGATCAGTAATCTGGTAGGTAAATCTGTACAAAATATATTTTCCGAAAGTAGCAGCAAAGAGGCCGCAATAGTCGCTGTCTACCGCAACCATGAAGCCGTTCCAATTAATGAAGATTCCGTCATTAGAAGTGGTGACGAGGTATTTTTCGTTGCCGCAAGCGAACATGCCAAAAAAATTACCTCTATGCTGCAGGGCCTGGATAAACCAAATCGTAGAGTTCTGATTGCCGGCGGAGGAAATATTGGTTCTCAACTGGCGCAAATTCTCGAAAATAATTTTCGAGTCAAGTTGATTGAACGAAACGCGGAGCAAGCCAGAAACCTGTCGGAGCATCTGGATAAAACGATTGTGCTGCACGGAGATGCCGCCGACGAAGAAATGTTGGTCGAAGAAAATATCGATAGCATGGATGTCTTTTGTGCTATCACCAATGACGACGAAGCCAATATTCTTTCAGCGATGCTGGCGAAACGCCTGGGGGCACGTAAAGTAATGTCTCTCATAAATCGTCCCAGTTATGTCGAGCTGGTTGAAAGCGGCATGATCGATATCGCCATTTCCCCGCAACAAGTTACCATCGGGGCCTTGCTGGCCCATATTCGGCGCGGTGATGTGGTAGCGGTTCATTCTTTGCGTAAAGGAGCCGCAGAGGCATTGGAAGCGGTTGCACACGGAGATAAAGATACTTCTAAAGTGGTCGGTCGGCGCATAGCGGAATTAAAACTGCCTGAAGGTGCGACCATCGGCGCAATTGTACGCGCAAGCGAAGTACTAATAGCCGATGCAGACCTTATGATTGAACCAGAAGATCACATCATTATGTTTTTAGCCGATAAAAACAAAGTTAGCGATGTCGAGCGAATGTTCCAAGTAAGCGCTACATTCATTTAATTCAGTTGTTGGCAACAAGTGCAGCGTACCGTCATTCAACGAATTTTGGGGCAACTCCTGATGATATTCAGTATCAGCATGTTGCCGCCTTTGTTTGTAGGTTTATATTACGCCGAAGCGGGGGTCTACAGCAGTTTTGGCAAAGCTTTTGTTGCCACCATAATTACCGGTTTCCTGTTATGGCTTCCGTACCGCAAACGGCAAGGCGATTTACGACTGCGGGACGGATTTGTAGTGGTCGTTTTGTTCTGGACGGTTCTGGGTACTTTTGGCGCATTGCCTTTATATTTTTCCGAAGCAATTTCGATCTCAATCGTCGATTGTATTTTTGAATCACTATCCGGACTAACCACCACGGGTGCGACTGTGTTATCCGGTCTGGACCAATTGCCGCATTCCTTGCTTTTTTACCGCCAGCAACTGCAATGGTTGGGGGGTATGGGAATAATTGTTTTGGCTGTGGCGATTTTGCCGATGTTGGGTGTGGGCGGAATGCAGTTGTACCGCGCCGAGACCCCAGGTCCGATCAAGGACAGTAAATTAACACCTCGAATTAATGAAACGGCCAAAGCGCTTTGGTACATCTATTTATCTTTAACAATTGCGTGTGCCTTTGCTTACTGGTTGGCGGGAATGAGTATATTTGACGCGATTTGTCACAGTTTTTCGACGATCGCAATTGGCGGGTTTTCAACACATGACTTAAACATCGAATACTTTAACAGTGTATCGATCGAGTGGGTTGCGATATTGTTTATGCTGATTTCAGGCGCTAACTTCGGGCTGCATTTCGTCGCCTGGAGGAATCGCTCCCTGGTTTATTATTGGCGGGACGCTGAATTTAAAACCTATGTCTCCGTTTTAACGGCGGTGTGTTTAGTCGTATTGATTATGCTAATCGCGCATCAGTATTATTCCGACTGGCTGATATTGGTTACAAAAACAGTGTTTCAGGTCGTATCGATCGGAACCACCACCGGATTTACTTCCACCAGTTTTTCGACCTGGCCGACAGTGTTACCGGTATTGCTGATCCTGATTAGCTTCATCGGTGGCTGCGCCGGTTCCACCGGCGGTGGCATGAAAGTGATTCGAGTATTGCTTTTATTTAAGCAGGGGGTACGCGAACTTATGCGTCTGGTCCACCCAAGTGCACAATTTGCCGTTAAATTAGGTAAAAAGCCGGTGGATAACCGCGTCATCGAAGCAGTATGGGGTTTTCTTTCCGCCTACATCGCGGTGTTTATCGGTATGCTGGTGGTATTAATGGCCGCCGGACTGGACCAGGTGTCGGCTTATTCCGCGGTTGCCGCGACATTAAATAATCTTGGTCCCGGCCTCGGCGCAGTTGCGCAAAACTACTCAGAAATCAACAGCTTCAGTAAACTGGTGTTGTGTCTGGGAATGCTGCTGGGACGCCTGGAAATTTTTACTTTACTCGTGATTTTTACGCCGGTGTTTTGGCGGCGCTAACACCTGCCATTGAATGAGCTGGCTGCAAAATGGGATAAAAAATTTGCCACGCAAAGTTGCAATGCATTAAATGCATGTGACGTATTAGTGCAAAACAGGCATTTGCTGCCTGCCAGCGGAATGGCACTGGACTATGCAAGCGGGTTGGGTGCCAATGCCGTATTGCTGGCGGAAAGCAATCTGGTTACCCATGCCTGGGATATATCAACCGTGGCAATGAATAAACTGCATGACTATGCCAAATCACTTAGTCTGGATATATCACCCCTGGTCAGGGATGTTGAAAAATTTCCACCCGAACCGAACTCGTTTGACGTTATCGTCGTATCTAATTTTTTACACCGACCAACTTTTTCCAACGTAGTGGCAGCATTACGACACGGTGGCCTGTTGTATTATCAAACTTTCATTGCAAATAAAATAAACGAAATCGGTCCAAGCAATCCGGAATTTTTGCTGGCGACTAATGAGTTACTGCAATTGTGCAAAGATCTGGAAATTCTTGTTTACCGCGAAGAAGGGTTGCAGGGAAATACTCGAACGGGGTTTCGCAATCAGGCAATGGTGGTCGCGAGACAGCGGTGATTAATAGGGGTCGCTGGTATTCGGCGGCGGTTGCTTAAATCTTTTGTAACTCCATAAATACTGTTCAGGCGCCTTGGCAATACATTCTTCGATAAATTTATTGAGTGCATGCGCCGATGTCGCATCATCTTTATATAATTCTTTAGAAGCCGGGAAGTAATAAGTATCAAAGCATAATTTATTTTCAAGGTTACGCAAAGAATAACAAAACACAATTTCACAATTAAAACGACTGGCAAGCTTTCCAACCAGGGTGGTCGTGTAAGCCAGGCGTGAAAAAAAAGGAACGTATACACCGCCGTTACCGACCGGCACCTGGTCTGGAAGAATCCCCACGCTGCCTCCATTTTTTAGATGATGCACTAATGTTTTGATGCCGGCGGAGTTTGTTTCAATCAATTGTGCACCGGTACTGCTTCTGCCTGCATAGGATAGCTTATGCAAATAATCCAGTTTGGGTGGCGCGTACATAATCATTAAATTGCAGTTCGATGCGGTCAACAAGCCCGCATATTCCCAAGAACCGAAATGGGGAGTGACAAATATAGTAGCCCGGTTTTTATCTTTGGCATCTTTCAAAAGATGTTCGTTAAAGATCCGGCCGCGTAATCGGGTAATTGCATGCGATGAATGACGCCATAACCACAGAGATTCCAGCAAAGTCATACTGTTTTCCTGTAGAGACTGTTTAAGAAGGTCATTACGCCAGGCGAGATCTTTATCTGGAAAACAGATTTTCAGATTTACTTCTGCAATGTGTCGATTGCGGTTTTTTACATGGGCGGATATCCGGCCGACCAAATTTCCGATCGCATAGTTAATCGCAAGCGGAAATCGGGATACGACGCCCAGAATAAAATTTGCCAGCAGCTTTTTGATATTCGTATTCGCTTGAAGTCTAAAGGGAGCTATTTTCCGCGGCAGATTGCGGTGATGAAAAATTCGGCATGGATTTTTTCATCAAAGGTCGCATGGCCGATAGCAGGCTTTTGTACACCGCAGGATTGTTCGACTCCTCTTTATTCAGCAAGTCTTTAAAGTAAAAGCGCTGGGTAGGCATGTCGAAACATGCGGGACAGTTTTCCGGAATTATCGGTAATTGGGAATTTTCTGCAAATGCTCGTGTCTGGCGTTCACGCGCATATACTAATGGTCGAATTACGCGCAAATCCCCTGCATCGATCAAGTAATGCGCTTTCATGGTATTTAGTCTGCCGCCGTGAAAAGCCGACATTAGAAAACTTTCCGCCAGATCGTCAAGATGTTGCGCCAGTGCCAAAACATTATAATTTTCGGTTCGCGCAGTGCTGTACATTATTCCCCGTTTCATGCGTGAACAAAAGGCACAAAAAGATTTATTGTCCATATGTTTATCCGCCAATGTTAAAATTGGCTCGGAGCGATAAAAGTATGGAACTTCAAGTTGCTTCAAATAGGGAATCAGTGGAGATGGGTCGTATGCATCGGATTGCGGATCTACCGTAACGACGCCTACTTCAAATGAAATCGGAGCATGACGCTGAAAATGTAATAATATGTGTAACAAACTCAATGAATCTTTACCGCCCGACAACCCGAGCAATACTCGATCATCAGGTTGAATCATGGCGTAGTCCGCGATTGCCTTGCCAGCTAAATGTAATAACGATTTTGGTGGTTTTGTGTAATGCATATTTTTAAATAATTCTAAAACTATCGATGGTATTTCTGTGTTGACATTTTATCCGCAAATTTCTGCGCGACGCGAGTTCTTCTTGCAGGTTACAGACGAACATCGATTGTGGGTGTCGGAGTTCGGCAATAGTAATGGTCTGCCGGTAGTATTTTTACACGGCGGGCCGGGGTCCGGATGCGAAAATTATCATGCCCGGTTTTTCGACCCAAAGCGTTACAGAATAATATTGTTTGACCAACGCGGGGCCGGACGCTCTACACCACATGCAAGTCTGCAAGCCAATACCACACAGGATTTGGTAGCCGATATTGAGCAATTGCGCGAGTATCTGCAAATTGAAAAATGGGTGGTATTCGGAGGTTCCTGGGGGTCGACGCTGGCATTAGCCTATGCACAGGCGCACTCGCAAAGGGTTATCGGTCTGGTATTGCGAGGAATTTTTTTATGCCGACCGCGAGACATTCAATGGTTTTATCAGCAGGGAGCCAGCGCAATTTACCCGGAATTCTGGCAAGACTACCTGGCAGTTATACCTTTGAAAGAACGAGGTGATTTGGTGGCGGCATACTATCGGCGTTTAACGGATAGCGACAAGGAAATTCAACTGCAAGCGGCGCGAGCGTGGTCGTTGTGGGAAGGTCGAACCTCTACCTTGCTCCCCAAAAAAATGGTAACGGATCATTTCGGAGACGACCAGGTTGCACTGAGTCTGGCGCGTATTGAATGTCACTACTTTATGCATGATTCCTTCCTGCAGCCGGACCAGCTGCTAACAAATGCACATTTGCTGGCGGATATACCGGGTTATATCGTGCATGGACGCTACGATGTCGTATGCCCCGTCGAGCAGGCCTATGCACTGCACCTGGCCTGGCCGCAAGCGCAGCTCACTATTGCCCCAGGCAGTGGGCATTCCGCCACCGAGCCGGAAATTGTAGATGCCTTAATTCGTGCCACCGATGAGCTGGCAAAGCGGTATTCATGATTGCGCTCATTCAACGTGTATCCTGCGCGCAAGTCGAAGTTGAGCAGCGCACAATAGCTCAAATCGAACAGGGGATCTTAGCGCTGGTCGCCATTCAGCCCAAAGATGGTATTGAGCAGGCAAAACGACTATTGCAGCGAATTATTAACTACCGAATTTTCCCTGACGATTCGGGCAAAATGGATTTGAGTTTACGTGAGATAAACGCACAATTACTGCTGGTGCCACAGTTTACACTGGCGGCCAATACCGGCAGCGGTAATCGACCCAGCTTTAGTACCAGCGCGGACCCGGTCGCCAGCAAACGGCTGTTTGAGCAATTACTTGTGCATGCCAAACAAGAATATAGTAAGGTTGAACAAGGAGAATTTGGCGCCAATATGCAAGTTTCACTTATCAATGACGGTCCGGTTACGTTCTGGCTAGAGGTGTGACAGGACTTTATCCTCGTTCGATTATTTCATCCAGAAATTAAACAATACTCAATTCCCATGTCTTCACGAACAGCGAACGTTGAGCGAAATACGCTTGAAACGCAGATTACTGCGCAACTGAATATCGACGGAACCGGTCAGGGGAAAATCGAGACAGGTATTCCGTTTCTTAACCATATGCTGGACCAGGTGGTGCGGCATGGTCAGTTTGATATTACATTAAACGCACAGGGCGATTTAGAAGTGGATGCGCACCATACAGTTGAAGATACGGGGATTACACTCGGACAGGCATTTAACCAGGCGATGGGAGATAAAAAAGGTGTCCGCAGGTACGGGCATGCCTATGTGCCCCTGGATGAAGCACTTTCGAGGGTAGTGATCGATTTCTCGGGACGTCCGGGCCTGGAATATCTAGTGGAATATCCACGCGCGCGTATCGGCGATTTTGATGTGGATTTAGTCTACGAATTTTTGCAGGGCTTTGTAAATCACGCACAGGTTACTTTACATGTAGACAATCTGGCGGGTAGCAATGCGCATCATATAGCAGAGACCATTTTTAAAGCATTGGGCCGTGCAATGCGGTTTGCCTGCGAAATCGACCCGCGCATGAGCGACAAATTGCCGTCGACCAAGGGGGCTCTGTAGGGGCTGATAACTTGCTGCAGTAGACGACGTGGAACAGGTAGTAGTAGTTGATTACGGGATGGGCAATTTGCACTCGGTGCACAGTGCTCTAGTAACTGTCGCCGCAGGAAAAGTCGATGTAATGGTCAGCCAGGACATCGAAGCCATTAATAACGCCGACAAAATCGTGTTCCCGGGACAAGGGGCGGCCGCGGACTGTATGCAGGCGATAAATTCTCTTAAATTGCGTGACACGATTATAAATGCTGCGAAAGAAAAGCCGTTTTTAGGGATTTGTATGGGCCTGCAGGTGTTGCTGGATCATAGCGACGAGAACGACGGTACAAGCTGCTTAGGAATGTACCCTGGTACTGTGAAGAACTTTTCCGCCAGTTTCAGCCCGCAACAACGCACACAATTAAAAGTACCACACATGGGATGGAATACTATCCGGCATTCCGCCGACCACCCATTATGGGCAGGAATTGCTTCGGACAGCTATTTTTACTTCGTGCATAGTTATTATGTAGCAATGGATAGCCCCGAAATCGTTTCCGGAATAACGGATTACGGCTTTGAATTTGCATCTGTGATTGCAGGTGATAAGGTATTCGCTATGCAGTGTCACCCTGAAAAAAGCGCCGATAATGGATTAAAATTACTAGAAAACTTTATAAATTGGCGCGAATGTTAAAAAACGGTTAAGCAAAAGCATGTTGATAATTCCAGCAATAGATATTAAAGAAGGGCGCTGTGTTCGATTGCGGCAGGGGCGCATGGAAGACGAAACCGTATTTGCCGAAAATCCGGTAGATATGGCAGATCGATGGATCGAGGCCGGTGCAAAACGAATTCATATTGTCGACCTGGACGGCGCCAGCAACGGCGCGCCGCGTAATTTTTCGATAATTCAGGAGATTGCGAACAAGTATCCCGATGTGCCGATTCAGGTCGGGGGCGGCATACGCGACGAAGATACGGTCCAGGAGTATCTTGAGTGCGGTGTGCAATATGTCATTATCGGCACCCGCGCCATTACGGCACCTCATTTCGTTAACGATTTGTGCCTGGAGTTTCCCGGCCATATCATCGTCGGCCTGGATGCCAAAGACGGCAAAGTGGCGATTGACGGCTGGTCGAAATTATCCCATCACGACGTCATCGATCTCGCCCAGCATTACGAGACCGACGGCGTGGCGGCCATCGTGTTTACCGATATTAGTCGCGACGGCATGATGCAAGGGCTTAATGTGGAGTCAACCGTCGAGCTCGCGGGATCTATTCATATACCCGTAATTGCCTCCGGCGGTGTCACAAACCGCGAAGACATCGAAAGACTATGTGCAACCGACGAGGAAGGCATTATCGGTGTAATTATCGGGCGGGCACTATACGAGGGCACAATAGACCTCAGCGAAGCACAGAAAATCGCCGATACACATCTAGCCTCTTAAAAGTATGTCGCTGGCAAAACGCATCATCCCGTGTCTGGATGTCGACGCTGGTCGTGTAGTCAAGGGAGTGCAGTTTGTCGATATTCGAGATGCCGGCGATCCGGTCGAAATCGCCAAGCGCTATAACGACGAAGGTGCCGACGAAATCACTTTTCTGGATATCACGGCGAGTTCAGACCAGCGCGATACAATCGCCCACGTGGTAGAGCAGGTGGCCGCAAAGGTATTTATTCCATTGACGGTCGGTGGCGGTATTCGCACTGTCGACGACATTCGTCGTCTGCTCAACGCCGGTGCCGACAAGGTCGGCATCAATACGGCCGCCGTTAAAAAACCCGAGTTTGTACAGGAAGCCGCCGCTCGGGTCGGATCGCAGTGCATAGTTGTTTCCATCGATGCAAAGCGGGTATCGACCAATAATCACGAGGATCGATGGGAGATATTCACCCATGGAGGCAGAAATGCCACTGGTATCGACGCCATTGAATGGGCAGTCAAAATGGCGGAATTTGGTGCCGGCGAGCTACTGCTTACCAGCATGGATCGAGATGGTACCAAACGAGGCTTTGATCTGGATTTGACCAGAACCATCAGCGAAGCGGTATCTATCCCCATTATCGCATCCGGCGGAGTGGGCAATCTTCAGCATCTGAGCGACGGAATTAAGCTGGGTAAGGCGGATGCGGTCCTGGCGGCCAGTATTTTTCATTTTGGTGAATTTTCGATACAGGAAGCGAAAGACCACATGCGCGAGCAAGGAATTACCATTCGACAATAAACTGCTCAACCCTACTAAATTGGGCGCTTAAGTCGTGATTTGGGTGTGATATCCTGCAAACGGTTGAACTAGGTAAAGTAGCAAAAGTGCAAAAACAAGAATTACTTGCCGAGCTGGAGAACATCTTGGCCGCTCGTCAAGATGCGGACCCGGATCAATCTTATGTCGCTAGCTTGTACCAAAAAGGATTAGATCAGATCCTTAAAAAAGTAGGAGAAGAGTCCAGCGAGGTGATAATTGCCGCCAAGGGTTCTGATTCGACCGCGTTAGTGAAAGAAGTCGCTGACCTTTGGTTTCACTGCATGGTGTTGCTGATTGACCGAGGGCTCAGTATCCAGGATGTGCTACATGAACTAGAGCAACGATTTGGCGTCTCAGGCTTAGAAGAAAAAGCCGGACGCAAACAAGGCTAGATTAACAGTAATGTATGGAGTTATTCGATGGGCATAAGTATTTGGCAGTTATTAATTGTTTTGGCAATCGTGCTGTTGTTGTTTGGAACCAAAAGATTACGCAACATGGGCACCGATGTCGGCGGAGCGATTAAAAACTTTAAAACAGCCGTTAAGAAAGAAGAGTCTGATGAAGGAGAATCTGCATCGGACAAATCTAAAGAAAGCTAATTTTCAATAAGTTCTCCGAGCGATGTTTGACTTCGGATTTTGGGAGCTGGCAATTGTTTTGGCTGTCGCGTTGCTGGTGGTAGGGCCGGATAAGCTACCGATGCTGGCGGCTAAAATCGGTCGCTGGGTGGGCAAAGCCAAACGCATGGTGCAAAATGTTCGGTCGGATATTGAGAGTGAAATAAAAGCGGCGGAGTTAAAAGAGATGCTGCAAAAGCAGCAGAGTGAAATTTCTGAACTACGCAGTATACTTAACGAATCCAAAACTAGCGTCGAAGAGGAAATCGAAACGCTTGTAAAAGAAGGGGAATCGGCATTACCGGATTCGGAAAGCGCTCATTCTTCACAAGAGGATGAAAATTCTACTAAACCTGGACAAGCTAGTTAGTCTACATGTCTGAACCGTCGGATTCTGAAGAGCAAAAGCAAGAATCTATAGTTACTCACCTGGTTGAGTTGCGCGACCGGCTTATCAAAATCATATTTGGCGTCGGAATCGTAGTTTTATGCCTGTTTCCTTTCGCCAATGAAATATATTCCTTTCTTGCCGCGCCTTTGCTAAAGCACATGCCGGAGCAAAGTACGATGGTTGCGATTGACGTCGCTTCGCCGTTTTTGACTCCGTTTAAACTGGTATTGGTACTTTCAGTCGTTCTTACGATCCCCTGGATTTTGTATCAAATGTGGGCATTTATCGCGCCGGGTCTGTATAAACACGAACGACGCCTGGTGATGCCGCTACTCGTTTCCAGTTCGCTCCTGTTTTATTTAGGAATGGTGTTTGCGTATTATATTGTCTTTCCGCTTGTATTCGGTTTCTTTACGAAAGTTGCTCCAGAGGGAGTATCGGTAATGACCGATATAAGCCGCTATCTTGATTTTGTTACAAAACTGTTTATAGCCTTCGGAGCCGCGTTTGAGGTACCGGTATTAACGTTTATTCTGGTAACTACTGGCGTAACGACGGTAGAAGCGTTATCACGTGCACGGTCGTATGTCATTGTTGCTGCATTTGTAGTCGGAATGTTGTTAACACCTCCGGATATTATCTCGCAAGTTCTGTTGGCAATTCCGGTATGGTTGTTGTTTGAACTGGGCCTAGTCATGACCAAACTGGTGAAACCCCATTTAAACACGCCGGAATCCTCGGAAGAACGTTTTCGTTCCATGACTGAAGAAGAAATGGAACTGGAGCTGGATGAAATAGAATTACTGGATTCGAAAGAGGAACAAGATAAAAGCTAAAATCCGATAATAATGGCGGCTAAACGAAATAATGGAACTATGCGTCGGGCGATGCTGATTATTCTTGACGGATTCGGAGTGAATTCGGACGGCGAGCACAATGCCATTACGCAAGCGAGTATGCCGCGTCTGGATGCGTATTTCGCCAAATATCCCTACACCACGTTGGAAGCATCCGGTGCGGCAGTCGGTTTGCCCCACGGCCAAATGGGAAATTCAGAGGTTGGTCATATCACCATGGGTTGCGGCGACATCGTAAACCAGGACCTGGTCAGCATTAACGACGCCATTCACAACGGCAGTTTTTTTAAAAATCCTGTTCTGCTTGCCGCCATGCAGTCGGCAAAAGCAAAATCGCGCCATATTCACTTGCTGGGTTTGGTATCCGACGGCGGTGTGCATTCACATATCGGTCACCTGCAAGCACTACTGGCCATGTGCAAGTTAAACGGTGTCGTACCCGCAGTGCATATGATTACCGACGGCCGTGACACCAGCCCAAGCACAGCATTAAGTTACCTGGACGAACTGAAAGAGCTTTTAGTCGAAACCAAAGGGGCTGTGCACAGTGTGATCGGCCGCTATTACGCCATGGACCGCGATAAACGCTGGGAACGCACGCAACTTGCCTGGGAAGTGTTGACGCAGAAACATGGCCCGCAAGCGGATACAGCGCGCGAGGCAATCCGGGCGTCTTACGAAAAAGATTTATACGACGAATTCATCGTACCCACTGTAGTCACAGGTACCGAAAGAATTAAACCGGGCGACGAAGTCGTGTTTTTTAATTTTCGCAATGACCGGCCGCGGCAATTGGGTGCAGCACTGGCAGATGAGGAATTTTCAGCTTTTGATCGTGGGGACTTTACTCCAGTTAATATGTGTACGATGACCAAGTTTCACAACGAGTTTAATTGTCCAGTGGCATTTGAATCCGACTACCCTCGTGTAACACTGGCCGAAGCGGTGAGTAATGTAGGTTTAAAACAGTTGCATATCGCCGAAACCGAGAAATATCCGCATGTCACTTTTTTTATCAACGGAGGAAAAGAAAAACCGCATCCGGGAGAAGACCGAATCGTCGTACCCTCGCCAAAAGTCGCGACCTATGATTTGAAACCGGAAATGAGCGCGCATGAAGTTGCCAACGAGGTTATCCAGGCGATCGAGGGCGACATCTACAGTTTAATTATTGTAAATTTTGCCAACGGCGATATGGTCGGGCATACCGCAGTTCCCGAAGCCATAATAAAAGCACTGGAAGTAATGGATAAAGAGGTCGGTCGTGTTCTCGATAGTGCGGTACGAAACAAAGTAAATGTATTGCTTACATCGGATCACGGCAACTGCGATGAAATGTTTGACGCGCTTACCCACGACCCCCACACACAGCATACAACCAATCCGGTGCCATGTATGATTATTGCGGGTAGACGCAAACTCAATTTGGCAAAAGGTCTGGGACTGAGTTCGGTCACTCCGACGATTTTGGAACTTATGAATATTCCCGTTCCGTCGCAAATGAATGCGAAGTCGATAATTTTATAGTTAAAAAAATTTGCGAAAGTCGGTTATA
>JANQOT010000050.1 GCA_028285655.1 Gammaproteobacteria bacterium | reverse complement strand
ACATTAAACAATCAAAGCGGTGCCAGTTATAAAAATGCCAAACTGCAATTGGTGGCGGGCGATTTGAACCGTGTTCGCCAAGCGCAGCCGGCCGCCATGGATGATGTCAGAAAAATGCGCACCATGGCCATGGAAAGTTCTGTGCCGATGCAGGAAGAAGGGTTGTTTGAGTACCACTTGTACACGCTGGGACATAAAACCGATGTGTTGCAAAATCAAACCAAGCAGGTTTCATTAATGTCTGCCAGCAAAATTCCCGTCAACAAGGAATTTTTATTACGAGGACAACAACACTATTACTACAACCAGTACGGATTGATTGCCGAAAAACTTAAGGTAGGTGTATTTGTAGAATTTGAAAACAAAAAAGCCAACGACCTGGGAATCCCGCTACCGAAAGGTATTGTCCGTGTGTATAAAAACGATAGCAGCGGTAATGCCCAGTTTATCGGTGAGGACCGCATCGACCATACGCCCAAGGACGAAAAAATTCGTTTGAAGCTGGGAGATGCATTTGACGTGACTGCCAGGAAAAAACAGACTGAATACAATAAAGAACGCGCATTTGGCAAATACAAGCATGCAGCAAGTTCTGCTTATGAAATCGAAATTCATAACGCAAAAGAAGAAGCAGTAGAAGTGCGCGTACTGGAGCCGGTTCCCGGTGACTGGAAAATGATGGAAAGCTCGATTCCGCATCAAAAACCGAATGCGCATACTGCCGAATGGAAAGTCAAGGTGCCGGCGGAGCAGCGTGTTACGCTGAAATATAAAGTGCTGGTTCGCTACTGATAATTAGTGCTATTCTTTCGAGCGCAAAAGTGTGTTTTGCGCTCGAAAGAATAGCATTGTTTGTTGCACCTTGACTAATTTTACCGGGAATTTATCACTTCACGCATGCAAGCCAATCGACTACTGGACTGGCTGGGTCTAATCGCACTGGTCATTATGTTTGGCTCGGCATTTTTGTTGACCAAAATTGCGGTCCAGGAAATTCCGCCTTTGCTTGTTGTGGCCGGACGTATCGTGATCGGCGCGCTTATATTAATCGCCATTTCAATAGCTCAGCGCGAGCGATTCAGGGATTTGCTGCCATACTGGCCGTTATTGTTGCTATTGGCGCTCACCGGTAATTGTTTACCATTTTTTGTGATCACCTGGGGACAACAATATGTCGATAGCGGTCTGGCCGGCATATTAATGGCCATGATGCCGTTAACGACAGTTGTGCTGGCGCATTTTTTTATACGCGGCGAACATATTACGCGTAACAAAGTGATTGGATTTTTACTCGGGTTTATCGGTGTAATTATTCTAATGCAGCCGGATTTGATGTTGTCTTCGAAAATGAACTGGATTCAGATAATTGCGATGCTATCGATATTAAGCGGCGCGGTCAGTTATGCGGTAAATTCGATTCTTGCGCACTCACTGCCTAAAATCAGCCTGTCTTTAATTTCCTCCGGCGTGCTGATAATGGCTTCGTTGATGATCGTACCGATTGCATTGATACAAGGAACGGAAGAATGGTTGCCGAATACTTCTTTTGCCTCCTTAACTTCGGTGCTGTTGCTGGGGCTGTTTCCGAGTGGCTTGGCGACGATTATTTATTTTCGTGTCATTCGACATGCGGGCCCCGCGTTTTTATCCCAAATCAACTATTTGATTCCGGTATGGGCCGTATTAATGGGCGTCGTATTCGGCGGCGAACATTTAACGTTCCATGTGTTGCTGGCGCTGGTGGTGATTCTCGCAGGTATCTGGATTGCGCAACACAACCGCAAAGCGGTGGAAGCGACCGAAAGTTTGTATCATTAGTTGTTGTAACGTCTGCAGCAATTACTACATACCCATTATTGATTTAGCAATTATTCCCGTCATTCCCGCGAAGGCGGGAATGACGGTGTAGTGGGGATTAAAAGTTTAAAGTGAAAAGTTAGTTACGAATGTAAAAAATAAAAGAAATTAGATGAAAAGATAATTTAGCTAGTAGGCAGCCCACCCACCTTAACATAGATTAAACAGCCCTCTTTGGAATATGGCTTGTGTTTGCTCATATGCGGTCCGCGTATCCAGGTCCCTTGCGAATATTCTCCGTGTTCGTCTTCAAACTTGCCTTCCAGCACCAGAATCTCTTCGCCGCCGGGATGTACATGTTCATGAAAGTACGTTTCCGGTTGCCATCGTACCAACGCAATATTTTCCGGATAATTGCTTTGCGAATACAATGGCAGCACCGATAAGCCCTGCATGACACCGGGATGCCATTCACCAGAATGCGTATCTATACGCACTTGTTTTCGGTCGGCGCCGTCATATTGCCGTAAACGCACGAACAATTCGCATCCTTGATCAGAATAGGGAGCATGCTGGGTTCCGTCCGGATTTAATAAGTAAGTACCGGCCGGATAGCGGCCGTGATCGTCACAAAACTCACCACTTAACACCAGGATCTCTTCGCCCTCGGGGTGACTGTGCGTGCGAAACTTACCGCCCGCATCGTATTTCACGATACTGGTTACCGGGCCGAACTCGCCGCCTTCGCGGTACAGTGGCTTGCGCCATACCGTGCCGCTGGGACTGGACTGCCATTGCATGTTGGCGGTATCGACAACTACATGTTCAGACAGATCGGCATTGATATCGGCAGGCTCTTCCATGTTTTTATATTTAATTTCCGCAAAGTGGGTCGCTAGTTATTCGTATACATAAATTTCCAGCGCATCGATGTCAATAGCGTTGGTGTTGAAAGCGACTAGTTTGTTTTGCGGGTTATATAATAAGTAGGAAGGCGTGCCTCTAAGCTGACTACCTGATTCTTCCTGGTAAACAATATTGGCGCGGTCGTAATCCGTGATTAAATGCGTGTAATCCAGCTTGTGTTTTTTCACCAACGCCTGAGTTTGCTCTTGTTCCTCCAGTCCGTCGATCACTACGCCGACGATGGTCAGGGAGATTTCCGGGTTGTCTTCAATGAATGTGCCCAGCTTTTTGAAATCTTTTTTGCATATATGGCAATACGTCGCCCAGAACATTACCAGTTCCCAGCGCCCATCCTGTAATTCGTTTTCCAGGCTGCTTTGCAGTTGATCTTCCGGGAATACGATTTTGCCTGGCGTGGCTGAATTAGCAAAAGTGAATACAACAGACAGAATAACGATTGCCGCTACGGATATTACAATTTTCATAGGTTCAAGTCTCAAGTCAGTCAAAAGAATAAATGTATAGACCCACCATTTGAAGCCGGTATTACAGGCGATCCTTATATAAGTAACGGTAGTCGGTAAGCTATACTAATAGAAAACACCCAAGGGAGCACTTGGAATGGCAGTTAAACGCGTACAAAAAATACTGGATGAGGTGGGTGCGCTGGCATTTCCCGGCATCTACGACACCTTGTCGGCGAAAATCGCTGAAAAAACAGGTTTTCCAATGGCTTTTGTGTCCGGTTATTCTCTGGCGGCTTCGACCATCGGCGAGCCGGATTTCGGTTTGTTAACACAGACCGAAGTGGTCGAACGTGCTCGCCATATTTGCAGCAGTGTGAATATTCCAGTCATTGTCGATGCCGATACAGGCTACGGCAATCCGCTGAATGTATACCGCACGGTGAAAGACTTAATCGCGGCCGGTGCGGCAGGCTGTTTTCTGGAAGACCAGGTATGGCCGAAAAAATGCGGGCATATGCGCAATAAAAAAGTAATCGATCGTGAGCAATACCTGCATAAAATTCGAGCAGCGGTAGAAGCGCGGGGCGATCATGACTTTTTCATTGTTGCACGCACCGACGCGGAAGCCGTACTTGGACTGGAAGAGGCGATTGCCAGAGTGGAAGCGGCTCGCGAATTGGGTGCTGACGCCAGTTTTGTCGAAGCGCCCGGGTCCCTTGATCAATTAAAAGAAATCGGCAAACGAGCGCCGAAACCGATAGTGGCAAATATGATTGAAGGTGGTCTTACCCCGGTACTGCCCAAAGAAGAGCTGGCCGACCTGGGATTTCAGTTGATTCTGTATCCATTGACCGGGCTGTTTGCGGCTGCCGCCACGATGCGGGATTTTTACCAAAAGCTGCACGATGAAGGTACAACATTAGGTAAAGAGTCAGAGTTAATGCAATTTGCCGAGTTTAACGACCTGATCGGGGTCGAAGATAAATACCAGTTGGCGGAGAAATTTGGAGAGTAAAGAAAGGATTTTCCCGGACTCGGAACGAGTCCGGGAAAGCGGGGTGAATTAAAATACGGCCAGCCAAATGCTAAACATTAAACTGGTAAAAGCCGCATAAAGTGCCGGGTCTATGAGATCCCAGTAGTCGTCGTAAATCTCTTTTAACATTGTAAATATCCTCTAGTTGGAACAGTCTCATCGAAGAAACTGGTAAACAAAATTGTAAGTGAAGCTTCGACTAAGTCATTTGTTGATAGTTCATATTCGCCAGTATGAAATTTTTGTGACGTCGCTTCGAAAAAAGCGACGTCTACTCGGCTAGAAAATTAACACCCATACGGCAAAGGAAACGCTGGTTCCAATTGCGTAAAGTAGCGGGTCTATCATTTCCCAGAGTTGCTTGTACAGATTGTTAAACATCGCAATCTCCTCTAGATCAAAAGAATCAATTGATGTTTAGCAACGAGTGTGCCAGTTTTAAACGGCCTAAAAATGGCGATAAATGGTAGTTTTTAGCGGGTTTGTAACAGGGTGCGCGCCCATTTCGGGGCGTTTAAAGAAAATGCTGTATTTAAACTGTGCGCGTTACACAAGGTCTGATTACGGTTGCGCGGTCTGATTACGGTTGCGCGGTCTGATTACGGTTGCGCGTGGCCGAGTACCAGTGTCCAGTAAATTTCGTATTCGGATGCGCGGTTAACCACACAGGCCATGCCGATTTCCGTGTACACCCCATTCATTATATTGTGGCAGTGGCCGGGGCTTGCCAGCCAACGATCGATTGTTTGTTCGGGCGTATCGGTACCGCCGGAAATATTTTCGGCAACCGCTTTCCAGTTATATCCGCTTTGGGATACTCGCTCTCCCGTGCTGGAATTGTCAGAGCCGGTATGGCTGAATAAATTATTGGCGGCCATATCCTCGGAGTGAATGCTGGCGGCATGATACAAGCGCGAATTCCAGCTAACTGTTTGTGCGGGAGAATAAATTTTGTCGCCACAACTGCGTTTTTTCGACCGGGCGTGATTGATGTATTTCACCATTCGGTTAATGCGGGCTTCGCTGGAAACACATTTACTAGAGACGACTTGTGCAGTCTGTTCTTGTTTGACGGGCTCTTTTTTTGCGGCGTTGGTAATTTTTTTACGATTAATGTAATCAGATACGCCACAGCTACTTACCAAAACTGCAAGAATTACCAACATAGAAGTGTTCTTGATACTAAGGCGAATCATAATATCGTCCGGAATTATTCGTCGTTGGAATATAGTTTATAACAGGCAGCCTGTATATGCCGGGCGGCTATTTCACTGGGTGTTTTCTTGCCGTGTTTTAAAACACATTGACTGGCGGTTTTAACGCCGAACCATGGACGCTTTTTTTCAATAAACACACGTTTGTGAAATGGAAATTCATTTTTACAGCTCTTGATGACTTCTTCCGCAATTGCGTCGCTTTGGACTCCATGCATATTGTCCAGCAAACACTCCCAGTAATTGTCCGGGCTGAACCAGCCTGCGTAACTGGTATTTGCCGCGAGTATTAGCAGGCAAAAAATAAGTGATTGCAGTTTCATAAATAAATAAGGCCGCATCAGCGGCCTTAGTGTTTTAAATTTAAGCTTTTGCGACTACGGCCCATACTGAAACGGCGAGGCCAGTCCGACAGTGTCCGCATGCGAATGGTTGAAGCCATTGCTGCGAAACCAGGCTTTTTTCACTTTGTGAATTACGAGAGGATTACCGGGTGCAACGGCAAGCGGATGATTGCTGACCATGACATCGCCACCGTCCTCACCATCGATTGCATACATTTCGTTTTCACCTACTTTGCCGACTTTTAAGTGACGTTTTTTACCGTCCATTGTAAATTCAATCGGCGCTTGCTCGACACTTTTCACTTCGGTGATCAAACTGGCGATAACCCCAAGATGACCGCCGTGCTTGCCGCTCCATAATTCGCCAATGGCGTTGACTTGCATCTCAGTTGCGTTTTTGTCGACATATAAGCACACTACCCAGCCGCCGTCGGTTAGAAGGCCGGGAGCTTCCAGATAAACCGCAACTTTTACACCGTCCAGCTTGACGTCATCCAAATGGCCTTTGTCGATTTGCCAACCAACCAGCGCATTGCAGTATCCTTTGGTCGGGGGCATTAAAAATATGCACGGGCATACCAGGTCACAAGTACATGATTCGAAATAATTGCCTTCCAGACTCCAGTTATCTGACATCTTTGACTTCCTCTAGATGGTGTATTGTTTGTATTTATTGCTTAATAAGTATACTCAGCGCTATCTGAATTACAATAATATACCGGTAGACCGATGCTGCCGGTCCGTTACGTATACGATAAAAATTAATGGCAAATAGCTCTTTTCAACAAAATTATTTAACGCGTGATCATTTAATCGTCTATAGCGGTTTAACGGTCCTGTTTCTCGTGGGGTGGGGCTACATGGGGTATATGGCGTGGGCGATGCAGAATATGGATGTAGTGGATATGTGGATGCCGCCCATGGCCGATACGCGTGCCTGGCAATTATATGATTTTTCGATGCTGATTTTGATGTGGGTGGTCATGATGATTGCCATGATGACGCCTTCCATTTTGCCCATGGTTTCTCTATTCGTGACCGTAAGCAAAAGCAAGCGAGAAAAACAGCAGGCATATGCGTCGACTTTTATATTCCTGGGAGGGTATCTGATCGCCTGGGGTTTGTTCAGTGTGTTGATTTCACTGGCACAGTATCCATTGCATGTAGGCGGTTGGTTGAATCCAATGATGAACAGCCGCAGCTATTTGTTGAGCGGCGGCATCCTGGTATTGGCCGGACTGCATCAATGGACGCCGTTTAAAGATGCCTGTTTAAATCAATGTCGAACGCCATTGAATTTTTTGATGACCTGCTGGCGTGAAGGTAACAGCGGCGCAGTTCGCATGGGTTTTTTACATGGTCTTTACTGCATCGGTTGTTGCTGGGCGTTAATGGCAGTGATGTTCGCTGTTGGTGTGATGAATGTCTTATGGATGGTCGTAATTGCTATTTTTGTCTTGGCGGAAAAAATATCGCCGTTTTCAGCGTTGCTGTTTAGAGTGGTGTCGGGGGTTGTGTTGATAATTTGGGGAGGTTATTGGTTATCGTTGTATCCGTGGTAAGTTTTGATTTCGTAGTAATAGGTTGTGTGAGTATAGGATATACGAATGAGAGTACGCATCAGGGATGATGCGTTCATTTCAAACAAAAAATTTATATAACATTAATCAATGTACGCTATGTACCAGTTTAAAACTGCAACACCGGCTTAATAACCAGATAAGTAAACACTGTAATTACAACCACGCCGAGTAAATTTAACCATATGCCTGCTTTACACATATCCGGTATCGATATAAACCCGGACCCAAAAACAATAGCATTCGGCGGTGTCGCAATCGGCATCATAAACGCAAAACTTGCCGCGAGTGTTGCCGGAAATATCAACAGGTAAGGGTGCATGTCCAGACCGACTGCAATCGCAGCCAGAATCGGCACCAGAGTTGCAGTTGTCGCAGTGTTAGAAGTCAGTTCGGTTAAAAAGATTACAGTTGCACATACAATTAGAACGAATACGAACTCAGGTAAGTTTGGCAATAACACGGCCTGGGCGCCGATAAATTCTGCCACACCATTTGTTTTAATCGCTTTTGCCAGTGTCAGGCCGCCGCCGAATAAAATAAATATTCCCCAGGGAAGTTTTTTTGCCGTGTGCCAGTCCATCGCAAATACACGTTGCTTGAAATTTACCGGAATAATAAAAAGCAACATAGCGGCTAGCATGGCAATCCCCGGGTCGCTTAAATAAGCAAAAGGCTGATATGATTGTTCGGAGATTGTAAACGTAATTTTTTGCAGCAAGGGGCGCAATATCCAAAGTAACACAGTGAACAGAAAAACCAGAATTGTAATGATTTGCCCGGCATTCATTTTCTCTTTGTTTTTTGTAATCATTTTAGTTGGAATGCTCAATGCATCTGTGCGGAATGGAAAGACCACTTTGGTCAGCATCCACCACACAACCGGGGTAAACGCAATCGCCAATGGAGCGGCAAAAGATATCCAGTTGGCAAAACTGATTTCCCTTTGAAAGGGTTCGCCAATACTTTCTTCTACAAATCCTGCCAGAAATATATTTGGTGCAGTGCCGATCACAGTGGTAGTGCCGCCAATCGAAGCTGCATAGGCAATGCCCAGCATGACGCATTTGGCAAAGTTATTTTGGTCTTTGTTTAATTGGCCGCTTTTATCTGCGACACAAAACATTGCAATTATGCTTAAACCGATCGGCAGCATGACCGCGGTAGTGGCAGTGTTGGTGATGAAACCGCTCAGTACGGCCGCGGCAAACATAAATCCGGCGATAATAAAAAACGGGTTTTGGCCAACCAGCGACAGTACAGTGGTGGCCAGCCGGCGATCCAGCTTCCAGCGTTGCATGGCAAATGCAATTACGAACCCACCCATAAACAGAAATATCAAATGAGATGCGTAAGGCGCCGTGGTAGTCTTGATGTCGGCAATACCGAATAAGGGGAATACCGCAATTGGCAGCAGCGCGGTCGCACTGATATCGATGGCCTCCGACAACCACCAGATCGCCATCCATACGGTTACACAAAGTGTTGATTTTGCTGCAAAAGTAAGCGGAATTAACGCTTTATGGATATCGACATAATGGTCCGGTAAAGCAAAAAATAACAATAACGCAACTAGCGGTCCGGCCGGGAATCCTATGCGTTGGATAGTTTGGTGCATTGGCGTTATTTTAATAGTAGACGGTAACGATATTATCAGGATGGTAAAAAATAAATGACTGATTTGACGGACCAATTCAATCGTCCCCTGCGAGACTTGCGAATTTCGGTAACCGATCGGTGCAATTTTCGCTGTACCTATTGTATGCCGAAAGAAGTGTTCAATTCCAAGTACCAGTTTTTGGTGCGGGATGATTTGTTGTCGTTTGAGGAAATAACGCGTCTGGTCCCCTTGTTTGTCGAACACGGGGTGCATAAGCTGCGATTAACCGGTGGTGAGCCTTTGTTGCGTAAAAACCTGGAGGTGCTGATTCGCGAACTGGTCAAGATTCCCGGTATCGATGACATTGCGCTGACCACCAATGCGTCTATTTTAACGCTGGAAAAGGCAAAAGAATTAAAACAGGCAGGTCTTAATAGAATTACCGTAAGTCTGGATGCGATTAATGAGAATACCTTCAAGCGTATGAACGATATGGATGTATCTGTGCAGAAAGTGTTGAACGGTATCGATAATGCCCGCGTCGCCGGATTCGAGTCTGTTAAAGTCAACATGGTGGTGCAAAAAAATCGCAACGAAGAAGACATCGTTGCTATGGCCGAATATTTTAAAGGCAGTGGTAACGTTCTTCGTTTTATCGAGTATATGGATGTCGGCAATACCAACGGGTGGGAAATGGATCAGGTGGTCTCCGGCAAAGAAATTATCGACAGAATTCAACAAAAGTTTCCGATCGAACCGGCAGATCCGAACTATCGGGGTGAAGTGGCCAAGCGTTGGCGGTATCAGGACGGCAGCGGAGAAATCGGTGTCATCACTTCGGTAACTCAAGCGTTTTGCCAGGATTGCACGCGTTTGCGATTGTCGGCGGAAGGAAGTTTGTATACCTGCTTGTTTGCATCAACCGGAACAGATGTGCGGCGTTTATTACGTGAAGGCGCATCAGATGAATACATAAGTGAAGTCATTGCGAGTCTCTGGAAAAGCCGCACTGATCGATATTCCGAACTGCGCGGAAAGAATACCGACGCAATACACAAAGTTGAAATGTCTTATATCGGCGGATAGTAATGCAGTCGTTGTATGAACGTGTCGGTGGCCAAACACAATTAGCCAAACTCGCGAACCGATTTTACGACGTTATGATGCGCGATCAAGTGGCGAGTACCGTGTTGAATATGCATCCGAAAGATTTAACACGTTCAAGGAAACGATTGGAACATTATTTGTGTGAATGGTTTGGTGGTCCGAGCTTATACGGCAAGCAATATGTTAATGCCGAGTGGATAAAATCAAGACACAAGCATCTGGCTATCGGGCTTGAAGAACGTAATCAGTGGATGCATTGTATGACGACCGCCATGCGAGAGCTTGATATTGAGCCGTCGTTGCAGCAAGAACTAACAAACAAGTTTTTTGAATTATCGGGCTTTATTCGTAATAACGTTTAGGCTTGCGCATACACTTTATTTTTCCAGCAGGCGCGGAATAAGTTCGACTAAATTACAAGGGCGATGGCGGTAGTCAAGCTGTTGTTGAATAAGTTTATCCCAGCCATCCGCGCATGCGCCTGAAGAGCCAGGCAAACAAAAAATATAAGTACCGTTAGCGACTCCCGCAGTAGTGCGTGATTGCAAAGTCGATGTCGATATGGATTCAAACGACAATACCCGGAACATTTCGCCGAAACCTTCGATTTCCTTATCCAGTAATGGCTTGATGGCTTCCGGAGTGCCGTCGCGTCCGGTAACCCCGGTGCCTCCGGTAGTGATAACGACCTGGGGTTTTTGATCTGCGATCCAGCGAGAAACGGTTGCACGAATCTGGTAGATGTCGTCCGGCACGATGCTTTTCTCGTGCAAACGGTGTCCGGCCGATTCCAGTCGCGCGACCAATAGATTTCCGGATTTGTCGGTTTCCGCAGTGCGTGAATCCGAAACGGTCAGCACTGCAATTGACAATGGTATAAATTCTCGTTTTTGATTTGCCATAAGTATTGTGTCGGTTTAATTACGCTAATAGCCCGGCGTTGCTCCAGTTCTCAACAATGGCGCTTGCCCGCTCGTAATCCTCGTCCTTTACCACTACTCGAATCAGTCCGGTCGGAGGTAACTCGCCGATCGCGCCTTGCAAATACTCTCCAAGCACGGAGCTTTCAATGCCTTCGCTTTCTAGTAAACCCTTGACGACATGGGCTTCAACAGAATTGAGTGCGTGTAAAACCGTTTTCATTTTGTATGTTTAATTAATCGCCATTGTGAGTCGTTTTTATTAGTATAAACGAATACCCTATGCTATATCGTAATAGCCGGTAACAGGCTACTATATCCGGAAGAATTTACGATTACAAAGATTGATGCGGCATGAAGATAGAATTATTTGAGCAGGCTTTTGATCCCTGGAAGTGGGCAAGATCGTTCCAGGATACTGATGAAAATTTGCAGTATCAATTTGGTGCTACCAGTATTTTTATCGGCACCATGCGTGATTTTAATGAGGGGGACAGCGTGCAGTCTATGACCCTGGAACACTATCCGGGTATGACGGAAAAACACCTGCATGAAATTGCCGAGCGTGCAAAAAACAAATGGAACATTATTGACTTATGTATTGCGCATCGTGTCGGTGAAATTGTACCGGGCGAGGCTATCGTGTGTGTGGTGGTGTGGTCGGTACATCGTAGAGAAGCATACGAAGCGAATCGTATGGTGATGGAAGATTTGAAATCGAATGCGCCGTTCTGGAAAAAAGAACAACTCGCAGATAAAACTCGTTGGGTGGAACGTAATACTCGCGGTTTCTGATGCACATTGAAATTTTATTATCGCTATTTCGTAATATAACGTTTTGTTAATATAGCAACGACAGCGCTATAATTGGACTGTAAGCTTGCTCGTGGCATAATATTTAACCACTAAAATAACAAGGCTGTGTTATGTTTCTCAATGTTTTAATCGTGCTTGCTTTGCTTGCAACTATTGCGGCGCTGGGAATGGGGTTACTGGCGATGGCAATGGGCGGAACGACCGATAGTGATTTTGGCGAACGGTTTATGTGGGGGAGAATTATCACGCAAGCGGTAGCTGCTGTGTTGATAATTGTAGCGCTGTATTTTGCCAATGTATCGCAATAAAGCACACTGATAAAAAGCAGACAATTCAAGTGGCAGTGAGTGTAAACAACACTTGCAGGTTTTTTTGCGCATAAATTGTTTCTTGTCCGTGGTTGTGTTCGACTGACCACAAGTTCGAGTGCATTCCTATGAATGCTCTAATGCTGGCGTAAATCCACGTGTGCTCAATATTTGCAAAATATGCGAAGAGTATTCATTTTAATTAGCCTGGTGATTGCCGGTGAGATGGTATTTAGTTTGCCATTTCATATTGCGCGATTTTTTCGTCCAACCTTCCTCGACGTTTACAATCTTTCCAATGCCGAACTCGGAGACATTTTTGCGTTCTATGGTGTGGTTGCCATGCTGGCGTATTTCCCCGGGGGTTTGCTTGCCGATCGGTTTTCCGCACGTAATCTGCTGATCTTTTCTCTGACATCTACTGCGATCGGCGGAATTTATCTGGCGCAGGTACCGGGGCAACTCGGACTGTCTGTATTATTTGCTTACTGGGGAATGACGTCGATTTTGTTTTTATGGGCGGCACTTATCAAAGCAACACGCGAATGGGGTGGACAGTATGCGCAAGGTAAAGCATTTGGCGTACTGGAAGGAGGTAGAGGATTAGTCGCAGCCGGTGTCGCAACGATTGCAGTTGTCGTCATAAAAATGTCGATTTCAACTGAGCTGGAAAGTGCAAACGATGCACAGCGAATTTTTGCCATGCAGCGGCTGGTTTATTTTTATACCTGTGTTACTTTGGGTGCCGCAATTTTAGTGTGGATGGTCATTCCCGCTAATGGAAAACGCGACAGCATATCAAAGTCGAGCAAACCGGTGCCGATCAAATATTTGTTCGGGCGTTCCACGGTTTGGCTACAGGCGACAGTATTAA
>JANQOT010000025.1 GCA_028285655.1 Gammaproteobacteria bacterium | reverse complement strand
CCGCCGACTTTTATCTTTGACCATGAAGTCATCGGTGCACGATTCTTTGGCAAATACGAAATAAATGACCGACTTGATTTGCTTTATGACGTGGAATGGGCGAATCAGGACCCCAGCGACGATGCCGTAGACAGCGCGCCTCCAGGTGCGCGTGAACTGGACGACAATGACTACACGAACTTTGAACTAGGATTTAGGTTTGGTGGGCAACGTGTAATGGGTCTGGGTTTGATGCCGATTGGCGAGCCAACTTTTCAGTTTAAAGTAGGCATGGAAACCTTAGAAGGGAATGGCGTGAATGCGCTCCAGACACCATTAGCGACTGTGCACGCCTTTAACGGCTGGGCCGATAAATTCGTCGGTGCACCGGGTGGATCGCAAACGCCGGCAGATGGTCTAGAAGATATTAGTGCGGAATTGACCATTCTTGGCCTGTTTGGCCAGTACATTGGCAAAAACAAAATAGTTGTTCGATATCATGAGTTCGAATCCGACCGAGGCAGCACTGACTATGGAGACGAATGGAATCTGTTGTGGGGTAAACCCGACTTCCTGGGTCAAAAGAATCTGCTCGGCGCCATCAAGTATGCTGATTTCAATGACGGTAACGATGGATTCGGCTTTGATACCGAGAAATTTTGGCTGGTACTCCAGTACCGATTTAAATAAACAAGGATAAATAGCGATTATTGAAAGCATTTAAAAGCTCCTCCGCCTTAAAACATTAGGGGGATAAATAGGCGTTCCCCCTACTCTTTTTCTTATTACTGATGTTTTTTCCTGGTAACCACGAATCCGGCTGTTTGCAGTAGCAACACTGCTATTGACGTCACAAGCAACAGCGCAATCAATCCTGGCGCTCTGCCTTCCAGCAGCTGAAACATGATTCCGTGGATAATGGTTAATACAAACGCAAGGTAGGCGGATCGCTGCAAACGTTTCCACCAGCGGGCACCTACGAGGCGTATCGCTGCGTCGCTGGACAGAGATAATAGCAATAGCAACAGAATTCCGACCATAAATGCGGTTACACTTCCCCACAAAAACAATTCTCCGCGAGTACTTGCGGAAAGGATTGCTGTATCGGCATCGACATATTTTTCTATGTAAGCGGAATTCATCGATTGAGCGGTGGCCAGGCACAAATGCATTATCCCTGACAATGCTGTCCAGATACCGATGTCGCGTCGCAGATAAATATTGAGCGTATGTTTTTTGTGATCGACCCAGTAGGCACGTAACGGACCGATGCTCAATGCCAGGGTCATTGACAATACACAAATATATGCAGTGGCGATGCTGAGCTGATCCAGCCTTGATTCGTTGGAGGTGGCAGTCACCCAGCCGAGTACCAGACCAGAAAAAATTACTAATCCCGCATAGTGGTACAAACGCCGGGGTACGCTTAACGTGAACATGAAAAATTTATGGTCGCAGAAATTCTGCGACCATAACTAAATTAATTTAATAAAGGAAATTGATTGAACTAATGATGCCAGCTGAATTTTTTGATCAGCATTGCGCAACTACTATCCAGAATGTAACCCATGATACCGATCACTAATACCATTGCCGTCAAGTGATCGTAGGATAATGTCTCGCGAGCGTCCGCGATGGAGTAACCGAGACCCGAAGTAACCCCTAAAAACTCGGCAGGTACTAATACAATCCATGCCACACCCAGTGCGAGACGCACACCGGTTAATATATCGAACATAATCGCGGGCAAAATAATTTGCGTCACCATATGCCACGGTTTTGCCCCGAGATTCTTGGCCACTTTAAACCAGGCGGGGTCGACCTTGGCGAGTCCCGCCGCGGTGGCAAATACAATTGGCCAGACGGCTGCAATGGCGATCAGGAATACGATTGCTCCGTTCCAGGTAACAAACACAATTACCGCAATCGGCTCCCAGGACAGCGGACTGATCATACGAATCAATTGAAACGGCGAGTTACTTAATTCGCGGAATAATCTGCTGCGCCCAAGTAATATGCCGATTGGAATTCCACACACAATTGCAATCAGCAAACCAATACCCAGACGATAGCCACTGGTCTGAACAGCCGCCTGAATTTTTCCTATGCCCCATAACTCGGGAAACGCCTTGAATGTCGGAATCGGCCCGAAGTCTTTAAAGTTGGTGGTATTGGGATTATTTTCAATCCACAAGCCGCCCAGGTACCAAAGGAAAAACAAAATTGCGAGCCCGGCAACCCAATTGAACAAACTTCTGCCAAGGGTTCTCGCTGTGATTGAAGAAGTGGATGCCGCCAACGCAGCGCCGGCGGCTCCTACATCCTTGTCGTCATTTCCATTGCTCAAAGCTGGAATACCTCCGTACGAACGTAGGGGTCACCTTCCTGCGGGACACTGGCATCGTTTCTCCATTTCGGATTTGCTTCCAGCGCTGTCTTGACGTAATTGTAATTCACCAGATCATCTGCAACATGTTGCGGCGTCAATTCAGATAAAAATGCATCGTCACCAGTCACCACGGTTTCTTTCAGGTCACTAACCACAAGCTCGGTGGCGGATCGGTACGGCCATGCCTGGAAGTCGATGCGGTTTTGTTCCCATTCCGGATGTTTAATCGCAAGCGGATTCTGATAATAAGCAGGATCGTAAAACATCATGGCACGCTTCACGACTTCCTTCGGTACCGGCAAGTAGCCTTTACCGTCGCGTGATAACAGATGTGACATTTCCTCGCGATTTTCAGCCAGATGAATCTGCGCTCTAACCACCGCATTATGTACGCCTTGCGCCCAGGCTGCACGATCCGGATCCATGGCGTCATCTTCATGCATTACAACCACACAGCACGGATGACCTTTCCAGGCGTCGCCGGTAAAGCGTAATACTTTACCGCCGGCTTTGATTTCGCCCAGCGCGTTAAACGGTTCGGCTACGCAATAACCATCGATAGTGCCTGCTGCCAGTGCCGGCGGCATGGACGGCGGAGCCAGTACCAGGAAGTTACACTCATCGGGTTCCAGTTTTGCAGACTGCGGTTTAATTACCGGCTTGATGCCTGCGGCTTTCATAATTCGTTGCGACACGATGTTATGAATTGAGTACCAGTAAGGAACGGCGAATTGTTTTCCGCCGAAGTCTTTCGGTTCGTTGATGCCGCTGTTTTTACCGACCAGGATGGCTGATCCATTGGTGTGATCCCAGGCGGTAATCTTGATCGGGTATTTATTGTTGTACCGCATCCACACCGGAATCGGAATCAACATGTGAGTCAAGTTGAAGCGATGCGCGGCAAACGCCTCCACCAGCGGCGACCATCCGCGAATCAGAGTCGGCCGTTTGGAATCGATTCCCTCATCTTTGAAGAATCCCAAATCATGCGCGATTAACAATGCGGCGGCGTCAGTAATCGGGATGTAACAAATGTTGACAACCGGATCCCATTTTCTTTTGGCGGAAAATGCAGGCATCGCAGCACTGCCCAATGCACCGGCAGCGCCCATCTGAAGTAACTCGCGTCGATTAATACCGGTACCTAATACACCCTTGAATAGCGGGTCGTACTCAATGACGAGATTCGGATCCTCTTGAATCCCCTCGCCGTGCTTTTTGTATATCTCTTTCATCTCGGGTTACCTCTCGTGTGGTTGAACTATCACTCGCTCACTAATATTTTAGTTACACATTTGTGCTAACCAACGTTCCTCCAGCCGCTTCTTCAAATATCTCCATCAAATGAGCTCGCATTCTTTGTACTTCCGGATCTGTGCGATCGCGCGGATCGGGCAAATCTACTTTAAGATCATGCACCATCTTGCCAGGCGATCCCGCCATAACCAAAGCGCGATCCGCCATGATGACTGCTTCGTCGATATCGTGCGTCACCATTACCAGATTAAAGCCTATTTGCTTGGAAATAGCACGTACATCTTTTTGCAGATTCGCGCGGGTAAATGCATCCAGCGCTGAAAACGGCTCATCCAGTAACAACATATCGGGTTCCATAACCAAAGACCGTGCCAGTGCGACACGTTGTTGCTGCCCACCGGACAGGTCCTGAGTGTTTTTATCTGCATACTCTTCCATGTTGACCAGCGCAATCGCTTCGTTCACGCGACTGCGTATTTTGTCTTTGGACCAACCCGCGAATCGTAATCCGGTGCCGACATTCTGTTCTACTGTCATCCATGGAAATAAATGCGGTGCCTGAAACATCATTACCCATTTCGAGGACGGATCTTTTACGTCTTGTCCGTTTAACTGCATAGTGCCTTTATAACCACCCAACAGTCCCGCGATAATGTGCAGCAGTGTGGATTTTCCGCAACCGGAACGGCCGATAATGACAAGGGACTCACCCGGCGTTGATTGCATATCCAGCGCTTCAAACGTCAACGGACACTTGGAATTATACCGATGGGTAAGATTCTCGACGTTAATTTGTACTCCGTTGCTTTGCGCCATATTTATTCCTTAAATATTTCTAACTATTCCTAAAATTATTCCGCAACAATTTTGTCGGACCATTCGACATCTTCAACAAATGTATCCGGATTTCCTGGTTGCCCACCGGCCTTTGCCATATCGTCTTCCGTTACTCCACGCGCTCTGGAACATGCACCGCAAAACTCGATGCGTACGCCATTATCCAATGCCTCGTTCCATTGCTCTGCCACGGAAGGCCAGCCGACCGGCTTTAAGTTTTCACGCACAACCTGGCGCGCAAGGCACACTGCCTCGCCCAATAAAAATATACGAACTTCGTGTCCTGCGCTGGCAAGAGCATTCCCATGCCCCAGCACCATTGCGGCGCGCGTAGGATCATCGCTACCCCATGAAGATTTCATGAAGATTTTAGACATTCAGTCACTCCTTCCATTTGTAATTTTTATAATTATCTACCCCGGATTTTATCTGCATTACAGATTTTCCCCTAAACCATGTTGAGCCTCTTACTTACTTCTTGCATGTGTTTTGCGAGATCTTCCTCATCGATTAAACCTCGACGAATTAATGAATGCGCCAATGCCAGTAATTGTCGTTCAGGAAACGGTACATCGGCATAGTGCTGGTCGCATAATTCATCTTCTTCCCAGCGACGCTCTATGCCAGGTAATGCACACGACACTTCCGACAATACATCGCAGGTCGCTTCCAATGTGATTTTCCAGGGCGGATCCGGATTTTCGACGCCATATTGATTACTCAACTCCTTCCAGGATCTGCCTTGTTTTTTTATTTTTTCAAGCACAGGAATGGCGGACTTGTCGAGATTTCGACTTTCCATCTCCTGATCCAGCTCGATTTTTTCCGGATTAATCTCAGTCATTTTTACACGTGAAACTAGTGGCTGTATGGTTTCAGCGCTTTGCGCACGGGTCGTGGATCGTTAGCTGTTTTACCGGGTTTCGGTACCGCCACACCAATCAAGCAATCCCGCGTTACGATTTCAGTAAGCTGGTCTTCTGTCCAGCCTTCGGTTCCTTCGGGTCGCTCCGGCATTACGATGTAACGTGTTTTCTGATTCGAATCGACCACGCGCACTTCCACGTCTTCCGGAATTTGCAAACCGAATTCGGTTAATACCTGCCGCGGCCAGCGCACTAAACGACGTCGATAGTTCGGTGTGCGGTACCATTCCGGCGATTGACCCAGAATCGGTCGCGGGTAACAAGAACACAATGTACAAACTACTACATGCTTTAGCTTCGGTGTATCCGCCATTACTCGCAAATTACAGTAGTCGCTGGGCGTGCCGAATTTAGTCGGCATTTGGTTGATCCAGTCGATGCCCACTTCGAGGCTGGCTTTGACGCCGTCTTCTATACATAATTTTTTATACTCTGGATCTAACCATGCCTTGGCTACTAGACGCGCCGCCGGCAGCGGCCCCAGAGTATGCATATATTCTGTCCATGCCTGATGATCTTCTGCAGTAAAAAGACCTTTTTCGATAGCAAGCTCACGGACAGCTAATTCTAGTATTTCAAACTCGCTGACTTCGTCTACCATTGGTGCTGGTTTATGCTTGTCTGCCATTTGTACTTCCTCTTAATAAATTTATTCTTTAATTTCTATTTGCTACAGAACTAAATTATGCGGGTTCTAGCCAATGCTCGGGTATTTCAGTTTCCAAGGTATCTTGAGCAAATGTATCCGCATATTCCGGCCATAGGTCTTTTTGCTTGAACAACAAACTATACATCCACTCTACATTTTCTGTGTTATCCCATGCCTCGTCTTCTGCCGGAGGAGTTTCATAAACAAGTCTCACGACGGTGGCCGTGCATCCTCGCGTGTAAGTTTGGGTTCGGGTATAGAACACATCGGGTAAGTCACGAATGCGAACCTTGTCGCCAACTTGATATTTAGGTGTACCCGCTTCGCCTTTAAAACACTGCGGATCACCGATTCCGGTAGCCTTTTTAACATGATGCTCTCTGTCGTAATGTGGCTTACTCATAACGTTTTCTCACCTCATCAATCTTTTCATGCAATTCAGATAATGTAACGTACTGCTTGTCGACAAGAATTAATGCAGCAGTTAACAGCCAGCGACCGTAATACGGCAGACCAAGATAAACCGTTTGCCCTACGTCTACATTTTGTCTGCGGCGTCTTTCTTCTGCATTCCACACGCCACGCCATGCCAACACTTCGCAAGTCACAAATGTGTTGTGTTCCCAAATTTCTTCTTCTTTTTCTTCCCAGGTAATCGGAACGTCGCGCTCACCACCGACATCATGCACAGTACGTGTATACGCGCGGTACTGATCGTTGGTGATTTCGTCCGGTGAAGGCGCATGTGTTTCCTTGTGTATTGCGGGTTGTAACAGACCGACATGGTCGAGATGTTGCAGAACTCTTTGTCTAGTAGGCGTTGACATACTCTTGAACTCCTTCTTATCCAAGTCGAAATAACGCAAGCCAAACACGATTGCATGATTGGAATTGCATTAACCAAGTTGTCTTACTCAATTGCACAGTCAAACGCTTAAATTAATAAACACTAATATGCTTATTAAGCACGTTGCAGAGCTGTGCTTTTGCCTAAGTCTAATGGAGTAACTAGTGTAATCCCAAGAGTTTGTTGTTATTAAACCTATAGGAGTAAGTTATGGTTTGTGCAAATTTATTCACGTCTAAACTATATCCCAAACCACTGCTGTTTTTATTCAATAATAATTCCTCAGCGTGTATTAAAAGCTGTTCATTCGAGGTACCAGATATTTGCTTCGACCAGTTCAGCATCCTCGATGGTTATGGTTCGAAACGCCGGAGATTTTTGGTCGTCGATTACCATTCGTTCGGAAAATGGCGCAAACTGATGACAAGTCGACGGCGTCGCCAAGATTTTCAAGTGTTCGAAACTAACTTCAAGTTCTTGATGAATATGTCCGCATAACATAATGATATTTATAGAATAATTTTTAAGAATTTCCAAAAATTCTCGCTGATTGCGCAATCCCAGCGCATCCAGCCATGCGCTGCCGGTATCCACTGGCGGATGATGGATTCCCATAATGACCAGATCATGCTCGCATGTGTCTAAATAGCATTTCAGTTGCTGCAAACTTTGCGAAGATATCTCTCCCTGATGCACTCCTTGCTTGCAGCTACTGATTAACACCAGCGGGTAGTCAAACCGATCCACCACGCAAATCGATTCATTCGGGCAGTCGTCGAATATCTGTTGCAACCATTGTGGAGAGTCGTGATTCCCCGGAACCGCATAGATCGGAATATCAATGGTTTCCATTATGGACATTAATTGCCGGTAACTCTGTGCTGCTGCGTTTTGTGAAATATCCCCGGTCAATAATATGCAATCAGCATTTGAGTGCTCACGCAGACTTTTTTGCACTACTTTTTCAAAGGACTTTCTGGTGTTAAACCCGTAGAAAATGTCATTTTCGTGGTTTAACAGATGCGTATCGGTGATATGAATTATTTTTAATGCTGCGTTAGGCTTATTTTCTGGTTCCGCTGACATGATTGGTATTACTATAATGAAGTTGTTTTTACACGCTAGAATTATTTTTTAGTCACTGTCATCGTAGCAGGCGTAAATAAGACCAATGTTAATCTTGAAACCGAATTGTGAATGCTGCAATACAGACCTGCCGCCGGAATCCGGCGAAGCACGCATCTGTTCCTTTGAATGCACGTTTTGCCTGTCTTGTGCCGAATCGATACTCGACCATACGTGCCCAAATTGCGGTGGCGAACTTGTCGCTCGTCCGCGGCGACCGGCTGAAAAGTTATTAATTCACCCTGCTTCTACCGAACGAGTCTTTAAGCCGGAAGGGTGCAAGCAGAAATTAGCGACGAATAAAACCTGATGAAGCAGCAGTTTATTGATTTATGCGTTAATGCTATTACCGGAGGCACGCGGCCGATACGTATTTTCATATTCGGCGGCACGTTCCTGGCGTTATTTTTATGGATGGGACTCGCCAGTTATTTTGGTATCGAAACCGATGTCGGCAGAAGCATCGACTTGCCCAATGCAATCCTGATTGGCGCATCCATTTTACTGGGTTTTGGCTCCGCATTTGGCATTGTTCATTTCGCCGATCGCATTAAACGCAAACGTAATATGACACCGGAATAAATTCTCAGTATCGGGAATATCTTAATTACATCACTGCCATTCCAGTGCATATGCTGACTTGTTCACTTTGCCGCGATTGTCCGCAATAATAATCTTAGCGCTATATTTGCCAATCGAGCGATTTATCTCACTATTAAATACGGTGGATCGAAACTGTGTATAGTCTACTTGTTCAAATGATTTATCTTGCAGTTGCAGGAATCGATGCAAGTCGGGCAGTGTAAACAGCCAGCGTCTCTGCTCTAATGTGAAATATGACTGTTGCCGCAGCGCGGCCAATAGCTCCGGCTGTTTTTGTGCTACTTTTTCAAAAAACACGATCAGTGAGCTTTCTATATGCTTATCTTGCAAATCGAGGTTTTTTTAGTGATGTGTTTCCTGCAGCATGCGAGCTGACCAGTCGGAAGCCATTTCGATAAACGCACGGCAGGCCGGATTTTTATACCGCCCTTTGTGCCAAACCAAACTGACCGCATGGTTGTGTAATCGTGGAATAATTTCAATTGCCTGTAATCCCGGATTTTCTTTGATAACGCCTCCCGGAAGAATAGTACCCAACTGTCCCAACTTAACTATTTCGATGATCACACTCAATGAATTTGTTTCCATTGAAATTTGCGGCGCAACCCCGAATTCACGGCAAAATAAATCCACATGGCGACGCAGCGCAAACTGCGTGTTTAAAAGAATAACCGGCGCTTTCGCAAATTCATGCGGATCAATTTTGGTAACTTTTTTCTGACTAAGTGCATTTGATTTGCCAAACGCGAAATAAAGCGACTCTTCAAACAACTCAAACGATTCCAGATCGGAAGTTCTTTCAAAATCGTCCAGCGGCTTACTGAATAAAATGCCGATGTCGATATTGTCTTCCGTGACTGCAACTTCGATATCGTCCTGCGCCATTTCCAGTGTCCCCACGCTAATTCCCGGATAATTGTTATTGAATTGTGCCAGCAAGGAACAGGTTAGATGATCGGTAATCGGCGTCCAGCCCAAGCGCAAAGATCCGCGACTCAGATCCTGTACATCGTGAATGGCTCGTGTTCCGGCTTCCAGTTCCCACCATGCGCGCCGTGCATGTCGCAGATAAATTTCACCGGCGTCGGTCAAGCGAATATGTCTGCCCGATCGGTCGACCAGTGTCGTTTTTAAACTCTCTTCTAATTGCTTTATCTGCTGTGATAATGTGGGTTGGGAAACATGCAGCGCTTCGGCCGCCCTGGTGTAGGTACCGTAGTCCTGAATTGCGATCAAGTATTGCAACGCGCGTGGAAAAATCGCATTACGCGGCATAGGCTTCTCCTATAAGTATGTTTTTAGTATAATGTATACTTATAGAACTGATAATAACAAACTCTTAGAAAATTTTTCAATTTAATCTAATATGCGATCTAGAAGCTGTAACGCAGTCGATACGTTAGCTTATTAATATTAACTAATATTATTAGTGGCTTGGTATAGAGCTGTTGCAAATGAATTGACGAACCTATTTTTAACTGAATTCAGTTGATATGGGTTTGGTTTGTAGGTACTGTCAATCTATAAATAGCAGAGGAGTGAAAAAAATGAGTAAAGCTAAAGAAGCGACTAATATTTTTGCCGATATCGAGTCAGGAGCCATACCTTTAGCTTCGGTATATGCTGTCACCGCTGCAGTATTAATCGGTACTTTAATTATTTCGGGCGTGGGTTTTGCCGGACCGGAAGTTATGCATAATGCGGCGCATGATTTGCGGCATGGCTTGGCATTTCCCTGCCATTAATTAATTAAAAATTAGACTATCTCTATGAAAGCCTTTAACAGGCTTTTGTTCACTGCGCTCGTCGCCGGCGCGCTCGCGGGATTATTTCTCGCTGCAATCCAACATTTCACTATCATGCCCATGCTGTTCGAGGCGGAATCCTATGAAACAGGTGGCGTAGAAGAAAGTGACCCTGCGGCGGAAGAAGCGTGGGCACCGGAAGATGGTATGGAGAGAACATTCTTTACTGCGCTAAACAGCGCCATTGTCGGCATTGGATTCGGCTTGTTACTCACCGCAGCCTATGCATTGCGCGGTCGCGTAAGTTGGCGCGGCGGAATTATCTGGGGTCTGGCCGGTTTTGCGGCATTTAATCTCGCCCCCGCTATCGGGCTACCCCCAGAATTACCGGGTGACGCTGCGGCTGGTTTAGGCGAGCGGCAAATCTGGTGGGTGCTTACTGTGATCGTAACCGTGGTCGGATTATGGATAATTGCATTTCAACCAAAGAAAAGCCTGAAACTGTTTGGTGTCGCGTTAATTTTAATTCCGCATATAGTCGGTGCACCGCAGCCTGAAGTTCACGAAAGTTTGGCGCCTGCCGAGCTTCGCACGATGTTTATTTATACCTCACTGGCAACTAATGCAATTTTCTGGATGGTTCTAGGGGTTTTGTGCGCAGTTATATACAATCGTTTAGGAAACAATAGCAACCAACATCCAGTTGCTACTTAGATCAGAACACCAACAGCACATTTGCTAACCTACTCCGGTTACAATTCTAATTTGCTGACTAATAATGTTAATTTTTAGTAAAGTATAGTGCCTATTATTTCTTAGTAATTAATTATCTATTAAGTACAAAATGGATCGGAACTGTATATGAAAATTTACTTTGACCCGACCTCAATTCATTAGGTACCGGCGGCATCGGGGAGGCTTGTTTTATCATTTTTATAACTGCTTTATTTAAACTGTCATGCCTTGACGCTTTTTGAATCTGATAAAAAAGTAAATTACCTTCTGCATCCATTTCGAATTTCAGTATCACCGTGCCTTCGTGTCCTCGGCGTCGCGCAACGTTAGGATATTTTTTATGTTTGTTCAGCCATGTTATTAAAATAGATTCATAATTTTTTCGTGCGGTGTTTGTCGCTACTTTACTTACCGCACTGGCTGACACTTTCGGAGTTTTCTCGATTCGTTCTCTTTTAAATGGCAATGGCTCAATTTGTGGCTGTGTATTTTTTACAGGTTTTACTAATTGGGGTTTTTCTGTTTTTTTCTTCACCTCTACCGGACGTTTTTTAGGCGGTTTTACAATCTCTGGGGGCGCAGGGAGGGGTTCTATAACTTTTTTTTCGACAGGAATCTCTTCGGGTTCCGGTACAGTTGATATAGTTTTTAAATGAATAACAATATTTTTATGCAAGTCATCCCCATCATCAGCACTATTATTCAGTTTATAAGACAAAAAAACGGCCCCATGCAGAAACAATGCAATCAGTAAAGCCAGAAACCAGTGTCTTGGATTAATTTGATAAGGTTCTTGCATATATATTTAATCATTCACTCAATTTTTTTCCGGAGAAACCGTAAGCAAATGAATCGATTCCAGACCAGTATCTTTCAAGATTTCCATAATATCTATTAACGCCACTGCGTTCATATTTGCATCCGCCTTCAATTGTAATGTTATCAGCGAATTATGCTTTACTTCGCCGGCAACCAGATGTTTTAAATCTTCCATATCTAAAATCAAATCGTTATATGCCATTTCACCTTCAGCATTTACTAGCACAGTGACAATCTTTCTGTCTGCCGCATTATCATTATCCGCAATCGGAGACTCAATTTTGAACATATCCGGCCTGCTAAACGCACCTGCAAGCATAAAAAATATAAGTAGCAAAAATACGACATTCACCAGCGGCAGGATATTTTCGCCAGGCAACTGTGAAGATTGTTGCTTTAATTGCACTATTTCTTCTCCCTTGCCAATGCAACATTCTCATTGGCGAATTCATTGATTGCATCCAGCACAGTCACCAAGGACTGTAAAGATGCATGCTCATCCGCCTGGACGATTACCGGATGATTAACGTTTCTTCTACAGCGTTCTCGCACAGTCTCTACAATAGAGTCTAATTCCATCTTTCTATCGTTTAGATAGTACTCATTACTTGATTTCAAACTAATGACACTTGTGCTTTTATCATCAATGGTGATTTCTTCTGATTCTCCTATGCTAAATTCAATAAACTGCCAGTCTACGAAATTAGATGCCAGCATAAAGAAAATAAGCAGTATAAACACCACGTCAATCAAAGGCGTGAGGCTTACCAGCGAACGTCTGGATTGGGCGTTTTTAAAATGCATTTTGCTTAAAAATGAAAATACATCGATTTCATTTGATGTTTCGTAGAGTGGAATCCGATGCTGCAACTGCTTTTATTGTTTTCTTGTCTTTCTCTTTTGATACAGCTTTCGTGTTCATCGCATCTATAATAAATACTTGTGTCATTGCATCTTCCATGGCCAACTGAAAGCGTGAGACCCGGCGCTCAAACCAATTTAGTATAAATACTGCAGGTATGGCCACGCTCAACCCCATTGCGGTAGTAATCAGCGCTTCCCAGATACCGCCGGACAATATCGCCGGATCAACAGCAGTACCTGCATTTTCCAGGCGTTTAAATGCTTCCATCATGCCAAATACAGTGCCCAGCAATCCCAATAGCGGACTTATTGCCGCAATCACTTCGATTGACTTTAAATGCGCGCGCACGGCATCTAAATGAATGGAGGCAACCCGCATGACTTCTTCGCGCGCAGTTTCTCCGTCGAGTTTATTGTCCCTTAATATATTCATGGCTGATTCCATGACACGCGCAATCGGGCTTCTGGATTTTTTCAGAATTTCCAGACCATCCGAATACCGCTTATTGCGCCAGTAATCCAATGCCGACGGAATGAATTTTCTAGCTTCCAGTTGAATCAAAAAGTAATGCCAGATCTTAAGCAACGTTAACGCCAGTACGATAACTGACAATACAATCAATACGATCGCAACCGGCCCGCCGGCATCGAGTAAGGCCACAAACTGATTTAATGACCAATCATATTGATCAACTTGTGGCGCTACATTCTGGTCCGCGGTTTCCAATGCCTGCACTGAATCATTTGCTTGTACTAAGGATTCCACCTGATTTTCAGTATTTTCTTCCATTCTCTTATTTCAGTAGTCGGCGCACACCTAGTATCAAGCCAGTAAAGCTAAACAGCGCACCTAAAATTAACAATGTTAATATTACTATATACCAAAGCAAAGGGCGGGACGTCAGGCCTGGAAAATCCAGACTGTGCAGGCCGTTGAATAACCATCTGTATATTCTTCTTCCGTCATCCATAACGGAAACCACTTCGCCCGATTGCTTATGGATATGAACCCATGTTTTTGCCGAATTGTCCAGAATGACACGTAACACATTTTCACCCGTGTTTCCTTCCCTTAAATTCGTGTAGGTATCATTAGCCCCAATATAATGCATATCCTTGATAGGAATATTCGGCCACGTGGATTGCACCGCCCTGCGCATCCACTCAATAGACAAACCATTTTCGGCCCGATGCCAACTCCGCTGATCATTCACCGTCCATACTTTACTACCCTGTAGTCCAGTTTTGCTTACGAGATAGGGATAACCGGCGATGACGCGCAATTCGACTTCTTTTACATTTATTAACGCATAAACCTGCGCAATAGAAGGCAGTCCGTTGAATATATCTGTTGATTGGCTACTTTGAAATAATTTTAATTGTTCTTCACTTGGATTCGGTTTTGAAAATATACGCCCGTGATCCATTGACAGCCAGCCACTGAAAATCCAACTAAGCACTACAATTCCTAAAACCAGACCGCTAATGTGGTGCCAGCGCAACCAGCCATCAAAACTTGACAGCGTTCGCGGAGCTTGAATAGCCCGAACAACACCTAGAACGATTCCCGTTACAGCACCGACAATTCCGATTAATGCCAGCCACCACACCAGCTGATCCCAGGCTGCCCAGTGTTTACGCAAAGCCGTCGGGTAAATCCAGTGAATCACTGCACCGACATAATTCCAGCCGCGTTGCGATTGTGTAGTTTGTTGTAATACCTGTGCGTTTCTCGAAGAAATGTAGATACTTGTTTTATCCTTGTCGTCGAAATCTATACGATAAAACGGCCGATAAAAATCAAATTTATTACTGACTACCCACTGATCATACTCAATTCCCGCCTGAACATTTTCAATCGCCATATTCGGGTAAAATCGTTGAGCAACTTGAACCATTTGCTCCCTGCTAAACTCTACTGGATTTCCGGTAACTGCATGAACTGAGGTTACCCGATTATTCTCTTTTGATAACCACCAGTAATAGGGCTCGCCGAGCACGCTGGCGAGCGTTATTTTTTGCAGGTTTGGTAAATTTTCAGACCAGAAACTGTGTATTGGAAGTAATGGTTTATCAGTTGTAATTGATTCTGCTTTTTGCAAACGCAATTGTTCGTTCAGCGATGGAAAAGGATGATAAATCATCACAATTCCACTGATAAACCAGGCACAAAAAAGCAGACAAAGCACTACTCCGAGCCATCGATGGGTTAATACCAAATACCGCATATTGCATTCTAGTACCGTAATACAAGATTCACCTCATAACTTCTTGGCGCACCCAATAGTACCTGATTAGCGAACGGAAATCCGGGATCGGTCTGCTGAAAATAGAATACATCTGCCCAGGCAACATAGTCTTCATCCGTTGCGTTGCGCACACGTGCAGTGATATCAAGATTATCACGCAAGGAATATCTAGCAGTCAGATCCAGCAGCGAATAGTCTTTCAATTTCGCAGTATTGTCGTTTGTGCCGTAACGATCGTCGACAAAGCGATACCATGCGCCAAGTTCCAGAGGAAAAGACTGAAACGGTCGGTAATTGACCCAGGCATTGGCAGTCCAGTCCGGTACGTTGGGTGGAGTATTGCCCGCAAAGGTTACAAAGTTAACTGAATCTTCAAATTCGGCGTCGACATAAGCGATATTGCCTGCAAGATCAAGAGAGCTAAATGGAGCATAGTTAAACGCAGCTTCAAAACCTTTCGAATTTCTACCGCCTACATTTACTGCGCTATCCACACCAATTTGTTCGGATACATCGTCTCGCTCAATATCAAAGTAAGCGATAGTAAAGTTAAAGGAATTATCCAAGTTTGCTGCTTTTAACCCGACTTCCCATTGCTCTGCATCGGTCAGATCAAAATCTTCACCATCGTTTACAAGAAAAATATTTGAATTAACTGGATCCTGCGCATCACTGTACTGTGCGTAGATATTTACATTTGGCATTAATTCAAAGACGCCACCAATACGCCAGCCAACTGAATCAAAGTTTCGGGTAAACCCGCTTCCCTCGTCGACACCGACATTGCCTGGACGAAGATCAAAATTTTCCCTGACTAAATGCAGTTGTTCATATCGAACGCCTGCCACGATACTTAGTCGATCAGTTGCCTGAAATGCATCTTCAAAAAACACGCCCCAGGTGTTGATATCGGTAGGACTCACGCCTCTCGGTTCAACCGGCCCGTAAACCCCCTGAACCGGATCAAATAAATCAACGGAATCACCCGGCACGGCAGAAAAACGGAAACCGCGCCTACGTTCAAAATCCAGATCCTGATAATCTACACCAAACACAAACTGGTTATCCTTGCCAAATAACTGGTGTTGTGTGGTGACATCCAGCTTGCCCCCCCACATTTCCTGATCATGCTGAACAAAGAAAAATCCATTGGTTCGATCAATTAAATCTGTCATGGTGTTATAAACAAATCCTTCTGCATTAAACCAGTCACGATCTGCATCAAAGTAATACAATGTATTACGCACTCTGACATTGCTCTTTGGCATCCATTCAATATCTGCACGATACAAAACCTGATCAGATTCTGCCTCATAGTCCGAGACATTGTAATTCTCGTCACGCGTTCGATCGTCCAGCACTTCTCCTGCTGCAGTTTCTATTACACCACCGATTGGGTCTGTTCCTACACTGGCAGGAACCAGCGGTGTTCCCCAATAATTCGCTAACTCGTCATCGAGATAATCAATACTGAATCCAACCGATAAGTTGCTTGACGGTTTCCATAACAGGCTGCCGTTAATATTAGTAGATTCCGGGTCCATATCATCCACAAACCCGTCAGATCCGTTTTGGCTCACATCAATTTGATACCATAGTGAATCAGAAATGGGACCTGCACTGCCTCCACACACCTGGTAAGTATCCCATCGGCCCAATGTCAACTGCATCGCATGATCATACTTAGTGGATGCACGGGCTTTTTTTGTTACCGCATTTACCGCCCCGGCCACGGATCCCTGTCCATGCAAACTTGATACCGGACCTCGTATTAACTCCACACGATCCAGATTACATGCATTCTGTGGTCTGCTGACCATATTCGCCGGCCCTAGCCAAATTCCATCCCGCAATAGCGTAATTTGGCTGCGGGTAAATCCACGGATTGAATAACTTGAAGGCGCAGCAGGAGAATGGCCTACGGTTACTCCGGGCAGTGTAATTAAAGCATCCGAAACACTCTGTGCGCCTATTCTTTCAATGTTTGTCTGATCGATTATTTCAACAGACGCAGGTGTCTCAAGCGGTGTTAAACCTAATCTTGATCCCGTTTCATTGGGTGTTTGTAAATGCAGTTCCCCGGGTTGATCAAATTCAATAATTCTGGTGTCTTCGACGGTCATGTCCTCAAGCATTACGTTGTCTTCGGCAAAACCAATTGAATGAGTTAAGCCTGTTACCAGAATGAAAAAATATGCTGAACGCCGAAACAGATGTAGCGCACTAAGTTGAATTTTGATCGGCGACTTTATTGTGCTCAAATTGAATAAAAAGCACACAGCATGCCGACAGCTCGAAGTTGAACTCTCCATTTGACCCCTCGTTTTTATTAGTTTTTATTTTATTTTGGTTTTAATTATAGTTATAAACTATAGAAAAGCAGGGTTCCAATAGAATTTGATAATGTTTAAAACGGTAAAAATAACTACGCTGGATTATTCTAATAAGTCAAAACTATAGAAGCTCGATTAATGTCTTTGGTTTTATATATCTTACGATATATATTCAAACATAATTTATGAAATCTTGTATTAATAATCCAGGCAAACGTGTTTTTAAACTTCTAAATTCACAATTTGACTAAATCTAGATAGAAAAACCTGATACATAGAAAAAATTAATACACGAAATTCACTTTGACGAAGAAACATTCTTTGTCTTGCAAACAGACCAAGTAGTAGAACCCGGAAGCGGTGTCGGGATTGGCGTATCGATTACAAACCTCTACATTATTTAAACAACAATTCAGATAAAGAAGATTTGCCTGATTATCGCATTGCGCATTACATATGCGAAAACCCATCAGCGAGCCTGTCCTTTGGATCAACTGGCCGTCCAAAATAGCGCTCTTGGAGCTGATCCCAAACTCTGAGTCGCGCCCAATCAGGTTCTTCTCTGATTTGATCATCCTCGGTCACAAATGGATTTGGAAAAAGTATTGTGAGCTGCTGATC